>CAYMSH010000534.1:0-3232 GCA_964392945.1 uncultured Planctomycetaceae bacterium
CTTGTCGCTCAGCGGGAAGGGGTGCAGGAAACGCGGCCAGGAGTTGTTGACCAGTGCGTCGCGGATGATGGGCTCGACCTTCTTGCCGTAGCCCGGAATTCGCTGGACGACTCCGTCGGCCTCGTGCTGGCCCTTTGCCGGATCGAACAGGATCAGCTCGCCCATTCGCGGCACGCCGTGGTGCCCCGAGATCACGCCGACAAATCGCGACGAGTGGTTCGGCACGGCCCGCACGTAGAACGTCGAGTTGGGCCAGTAGGAGTTCGATCCGTATACCGAACGCTGGTTGGTCCCGTCGGGGTTCATTCCCATTATCACGCGGGTGAAGTAGTGGGGCGTGTCGCTGTATTCCCAGCGGGTGAAGATTACGCGCCCGTCGTTCGTGACTGACGGATACCAGTTGTGGTCCTGGTCGAAGCACAACTGTCGCATTCCGGTCCCGTCCGGATTCATCACGTAGAGGTTTGCTACTTGAGATCCGCCGCCGACGCAGGGCACGCCCTGGTAGACAGCTGTCGAATCGAAGATGATCTTGTCGCTGGGCAGGTAGCACGCGTCGTAGTTGTCGATCCCGTCGAGGCTCTTGGTGACCTGACGCAGGCCCTTGCCGTCAACGCCGATTTCGAACACTTCGTAGCGGCGGTTCTTCAGTTGCGAGGAGAACAGCATCTTCTTGGCGTCCCAGTGCAGGTCCACGTCGCCGACGAACACCTTGCCTTCCGGGCGGTAGAGCGTCGTCAGCTTCCCGTCGGGCCGGATCGGCGACAGGACGGTTATCTCATTGTCGAACGGGCCGCGTTTGGTGCAGTTGCCGACCCAGTTTTGCGGCAGGCCCAGATCGCCTTTGCGTTTGACCATCATGAGCTTGTCGAAGTCGATCAGCGGGTTGGCCAGCAACGCCTCCTGGCGGAAGCTCACGAGTTGCTCGGCCATGGCGCGAATTTTCTCTTCGCCGCCGTCGGTGATATCGGCTTCAAACTTGTCGAGCTGCTTGAGATACTTCGAAGGATACTTGCCGGGGTGGCTCTTGGTGAGATCTTCGATCGCCAGGCGGAGGGCCTTGAGGTTGATCTGCGAGAGTTGGGCCAGGGCTTCCTGTGTGGCTTTGGCGCGGTAGTAGAGCTTGCGGATCGCCGCCAGGTCTCCTGCTGATTTCGCCCCGGGCGCCAGGGTCTTGATCTTAGCCGCGGCCGAGCTGCCTTCGCTGGGGCTTATGTATCGCGTAGCCAGCGAGGCTATGTCGCCTTTCTTCCAGTCGGCGGCCCAGATATTGTCGCCGCTTTCCCAGGCCATCTGCCTGCGAGCATCTGCGGTGTTGAAATCGCGAGCGGCGAGAGACCAGATCCCTTCCTGCATCGCGGTTCGGATGTCCTTCTTGCCGCCGCCTTTTTCGGACGTGGAAAAATACCATCCGCTGCCGCCGCTGCTGTTGTGGATCTTGATCAGGAGGTGATTTTCGCCCTGGCGAAGGATGAGCTTGGCGTTGTTCTGGTTTGCCGCCGGGCCTCTGCCGCCGCTGAAGGTGACAATCTTCTTGCCGTTGAGCCATACGCCCAGCGAGTCGTCGCTGCCGTAGTAGCTCATGACCGATGCCGGACCCGGCGAGGTGATCTTGCGGTAGAAGTAGCTGGCGCTGTTGCCGCCGAGGCGGAGTTGGTGCACCACGCCGTCGGAAACGTTGATCCGCTGCCACTTGAGCTTGCCGTCGGGTTTGGACAGATCGATCTTCTTTTCCGGTCCGTGGGCCGTGGCGTATCCGCCGCGATACTGGCCGATCGTGTACCAGGGTCCGAACATCGGCTTGGCCGGCGCCTTGGGCTTGCCGGGCTTGTTGAGATGATCGATCAGAGCTTCGCGCGAGGCCTGGACGGTCTCCTGCCAGGTTGCTTTCTTTGCGTAGTATTCCGGATCGGCGCCTTGAGCGACGGTAAGCGTCGCGGTTAGCATGGCGATCGATAGTGCAGCGGCAAATATAACTTTCTTGGACATTTCGCAATCCTTCCCGTATCTGGAACGAATCAACAGCCCGCCGCCGCCGGCGAGCGTTCTTTTTTCAACCGATAATTGTACCATTATCGTCCGTGCGGACAAGGAAGTTTACACTGAACGGCAGCGGCCAACACTCAACAGCCAACAAGAAACGCACAAATCTCAAGTGAAAGGCAAACGACCAACGGCAACATCGGGATGCTGGAGGCATCGCGGGGATACTCGGAGGCATCGCGTTGGGCGAGGTGTTGTTTGGTTATGCCGTTGTCGTTACTTGAGATTTGTGCGTTTCTTGTTGGCTGTTGAGTGTTGGCCTCTCAGCCGTCCTCGTCACCACGCCTGCTGACCAACCCAAATCAGGCCTCATCTCCCGGCATGAGTCCTGTGAGTTTCTCTCTCAGTTCGGTCATGTTGTACGGCTTCTGTATGAACCCCGCCAGGCCCTTGCCCAGGAATCGCTGGGTGGCGTCCTGTTCGTTGTACCCGCTGCAGAGGATCACCCTTACGTCCGGCCGGATGCGACGCAGTTCGCCGAAGGCCTGCTCGCCGTCGAGATGCGGCATGGTCAAATCCAGCAAAATGCAAACGATTTCGTCTGCGTGGTCTCTGAACGTGTCTACAGCCTCTCGCCCGTCGGACGCCGTCAGCACCTCGAACCCCATCCTGGTCAGCATCTGCCGGCCGACGTTGCAGACCGATTCCTCGTCGTCTGCGATCAGTATTGTCCCTTGCCCGCGCCAGGGTTGGTCTTGATCGGCGGCTTGCCCCTGGGGCTCGGCGGCGTTTTCGAGCGATTTGCTGACCGGGAAGAGCACTTTGAATGTCGTGCCGCTGCCGGGCTCGCTGTATATCTGGACCGCGCCGTTGTGTCCGTGAACGATGCCGAGGACGGCGGCCATTCCGAGTCCCCGTCCGGTGAATTTCGTCGTGAAGAACGGGTCGAAGATCCTTTCGATGGTCTCGGCGTCCATTCCGCATCCGGTGTCGGCCACTTCGATGAAGACGTAACGACCCGGGCTTAGCGGTTCGGGCAGGCCGGCTCGAACGGTCGCGTTCATGTTGTCCAGATAGGCCCGATCGCAGTCCATCACGCCTGTTGACAGCGAGATCACGCCGCTCTTGTCGGCGATGGCCTCTGAGGCGTTTGTGATCAGGTTCATGATCACCTGGCGAATCTGCGTGCCGTCGCAGTCCGTCGGCGGCAGGTCCTCGGTGAAGTTGTACCTGATGATCGCCTTCTTGG
>CAYMSH010000535.1:0-3227 GCA_964392945.1 uncultured Planctomycetaceae bacterium
CGTTATCGGCGACGACTCGATCATCTGCATTGTCGAAGCCATGAAGGTAATGAACGAAATCAAGGCCGAATGCAGCGGAACGATCGCGGAAGTCTGCGTGCAAAACGCTCAACCGGTCGAATTCGGTCAGGTGCTCTTCCGACTGACTCCGAACTGACGCGAACCAAGGAACCATTGAATGTTCTCCCGTATCCTCATTGCCAATCGCGGCGAAGTGGCTTTGCGCATCATTCGAGCCTGCAAGGAACTCGGCATCGAGTCGGTGGCGATCTACTCCCAGGCCGACAGTAACGCAAGCTACCTCCACCTTGCCGACGAACGCATATGCATAGGCGCCGCCCCGTCGGTAGACAGCTATCTCAATATCCCTCGCATCATCGCTGCGGCGGAAATAGCCGACGTAGAAGCCATCCACCCCGGATACGGGTTTCTCGCCGAGAACGCGCATTTCCTGGAAGTCTGCCGCGACTGCAAGATCGAATTCATCGGCCCGAGCCTGGAAAGCATGACCCTTCTGGGCGACAAGATTCGCGCCAAGGCGCTGGCCCGCGAGGTGGACGTTCCGATGGCTCCCGACTCCGAGGGCGCGGTCGATAATGTGGAGGATGCGCTGGAAATCGCCGAACGCATAGGGTATCCCGTAGCGATCAAAGCCGCCGCCGGCGGCGGGGGACGCGGAATACGATTCGCACACAACGCCGCAAGCCTCAAGAGCATGTACACCCAGGCCAAGACCGAGGCCGAGATCGCTTTCAACGACGGTACGCTTTTCATGGAAAAGTGCATCGAGAACTTCAGGCACGTCGAGGTCCAGTTGCTCGGCGACAAGCACGGAAACGTCGTGCACCTTTACGAACGCGACTGCTCGGTCCAGCGACGCCAGCAGAAGGTTGTCGAAGAAACTCCCGCCCCCGGACTCGATCCGAAACTCCGGCAGGAAATGTGCGATGCGGCCGTCAGGCTCGCCAAGGCGTGCGACTATTACGGAGCCGGGACCGTCGAGTTCATGCTCGACGAGAATAACGAGTTCTTCTTCCTCGAGGTCAACACGCGGATCCAGGTAGAGCATCCGATCACGGAGATGGTCACCGGCGTTGATCTGGTCAAGTGGCAATTGAGAGTGGCCGCCGGCGAGAAGCTCTCGATGGCCCAGGAAGACATCACGACAAACGGCGTGGCGATCGAGTGTCGCATTAACGCCGAGGACCCGGCCAATAATTTCCGCCCCTCGCCGGGTACGGTGCAGGCGTTTGTAGCCCCCGGCGGACTCGGCGTACGCTGGGACTCGCACGTTTACCAGGGCTACAACATCCCGCCGACGTACGATTCGCTCGTGGGCAAGCTGATCGTCCACCAGCCGACGCGATCCGAAGCGATCGCCACGACAAAGCGTGCGCTCGACGAATTTGTGATCGAGCCGACGAAAACAACCGTCCCGCTCTGCAGGCGAATATTGTCCGAGCAGAAGTTCGTTGACGCACAGTGGGATACGAAATACATCGAACGCGAAATGCTGGACGATTAGACTCTCCGGCGGACCCGGGAAGGGAGATACCGTTGCTTAGGCCCGAAGACGTCAAGGTCAAATCGCTAGGGGAATGCAGGATTCCGTCGCCGGTTGGTTTATCGACTGTCTTGGGCGACGGGGTAGTCAACTACGTGCCCGACGATGCGCGAATGCCGGCCCTGGTTGAACTGTCGTCGAACGTTCCGGGCGCGGCCGACGTGTTCTTCGAAAAAGCCGGCCCTCGCCAGAACATCTTCTTTGATCCGGAAAAGACCACCGCGGCGATAGTAACCTGCGGCGGCTTGTGTCCCGGACTGAACAATGTGATCCGCTCGCTTGTCATGCAGTTGCACCACGAGTACGGCGTGAGGGATATTCTGGGAATCCGTTTCGGATACGGCGGCCTGGACCCCGATTCCGACCTCGAACCGATCGCACTTACGCCGGAATTCGTCGAAGATGTTCACAAGGACGGCGGGACGGTGCTCGGTAGCTCGCGCGGGCCGGTGGACCTCGACAAGGCCGTTGGATTCCTCAGGGACCGCGACGTCGATATGATCTTCTGTATCGGCGGAGACGGCACCCAGCGAGGAGCCCAGGCGCTGTCCGAAGAGGCCCGGAGCCAGGGATATCGGCTGGCGGTTATCGGGATTCCAAAGACAATCGACAACGATATCCGGTTTGTCAGCCAGACGTTCGGATACTACACCGCGATCGACAAGGCCCGCGAGGTCATTGATTGCGCGCACAACGAGGCCCGCAGCGCCCGCGGCGGGATCGCCGTGGTCAAGCTCATGGGACGCGACGCCGGTTTCATCGCCGCAGGGGCGACTGTCGCCAGCCAGGACGTAAACATCACGCTCGTTCCCGAACTGGACTTTGAACTCGACGGGCCAGGCGGACTGTTCGATCTGCTCGACAAGCGAATTCGCGGGCGGGGTCACGCCGTCGTCGTAGTCGCCGAGGGCGCCGGTCAGCGTCTGTTGCCGAAGGACCCGAGCAATTGCGACGCTTCGGGCAACATTCTGCTCAGCGATATCGGAGTTTTCCTGGCCGCTGGGATCAAGGAGCATTTCAAGGGCTCAGACGCCGAGGCCACAGTCAAGTACATCGACCCGAGCTACATTCTCCGGAGCATACCGGCTAACTGCGAGGATGCTCTGCTGTGCGATCAGATGGGCCGCAACGCCGCGCATGCCGGAATGGCCGGTCGGACCGAAATGCTGATCGGATACCGCTACGACGTGTTCATACACGTCCCGATTTCGCTGGTCACCAGCGAGAAGAAGCAGATGTCGCCGGAGAGCGAGTTGTGGCGCAGCGTACTGGCGTCAACCGGCCAACCAGTGCGAATCGGCGAGCTCAAAGCGTAGTTTCGCAGGGGAATGGGGACTGGCTCTGGAGCGAAGCGCAAGTGCCTGTCCCCTTTTCCCGTCACCATCGTAAACCCCTCCGGAAAAGCAGTTCTGACCCGTTTGTCGTCTATCAGGGCGACGTTATACGGAAGATCCTCCAACACTGCGGTCTCTGGCACGATCCGCCACCACGCGCCCCGCCCAGGCAAACCCGCCCATCCCAGGCAGTGCGCCCGACGCATGAAGCGAATGGCGGCATCACCTACGAAGCCGATCCCGACTTCCTCGAACATTTCCACCACGAGATGTTCAGCAGCGAGCAGGGCCAACTGCTCTGGGACGAGTAAACCAGCCGTCGGATTGTC
>CAYMSH010000536.1:0-3226 GCA_964392945.1 uncultured Planctomycetaceae bacterium
ACGGAAACGGGATTCGCGACCGCAATCCTATGCCCGGCGACGAAGCTCCCACGGTGCTGATGGTTCTGGACGTGTCGGACACCTCGAACAACAATGCCGGGTTCGGCGTCCAGGATCAGAATTACGACAGCGGCAAGAACGACATTATCGATGCTGAAATTTACGCCATGCTCCGGGTCCAACAGGAACTGATCGCCGCCGGCTTTGGTGATACGGCCCGGGTAGGCGTTACGGCTTTCGCCTCCAGCGGGGTCATGTTGGACATGGACCCGTCGAGCGGCGTACTGGGCGAGTTTGACACGCCGAACAAGGTGCAGGATGTGAGAATCCACGGCGATCTTGCATACCTGTGCGACAGTAAGGCGGGGCTTCGTATTGTCGATGTCTCAGACTTCGCCGCTCCGATTGAGTTGGGGGTATACGACACCCTCGGCAGTGCGGTTGCTCTGGATGTGGTTGGGGACCTGGCGTACCTGGTTGACTGGACCGGTGGTTTGCATGTCGTGGATGTCTCCGATCCGGGGGACCCGACCTTGGTTAGCTACGTCGATACGCCGGGACATGCCGGCGACGTGCAAGTAGTCGGGGACCTGGCGTACATCGCCTGCCGCACTGATGGTCTGCAGATTTACAATGTTTCCGATCCGGCGGCGCCCGCCTTTGTCGGGGCTTGCGATACGCCTGACCTTGCGTTCAGGGTGCAGGTGGTCGGGACTCTGGCCTACGTGGGGGACAACGACGCCGGACTTCAGATTATCGATGTGTTCAACCCCTACGATCCGGTCATCATCGGCACATATGATACGCCTGGCCTGGCGTTCGGGACGCAGGTGATCGGCAATCTGGCGTACGTGGCGGACGCCAGCTACGGGCTTCAGATCCTGGACGTGGCCAATCCCGAGGCTCCGGTTCTTGTCGGGTCCTGCGATACGCCGGTCTCGGCGGGCGGCGTTCAGGTGATCGGCGATCTGGCTTATGTTACTGATTCGACCGGGGGGCTTGGAGTCATAAATGTCGCCGACCCGTCGGCGCCGGTCTTCATCCGGGCCTACGCGTCGGGCAAAGCGTACGCCGCTGATATCATTGGTTCAGTCGCGTACGTCGCCGTCGGCGCTAGCGGGCTCCGGATGATGGATGTCTCAAACGCTGGCGATTCCCATTTCTTCACCACGCCCAACGCCGACACTGACGGCAATGGCGTCAAGGATGTCGAACAGGTGCTGCGGTCGTTGGTTCCGGTGTACGGCGGCACGGGCGTCGGCGTGACGGATTTCGAGGCGGGTCTTCAGACGTCGATTGCGTCGCTGTCGACCAAGCCCGTCTCGGAGCGGACGGCGATGTTCTTCGTCTCAGACGGCTTGTCGGATAACCCCTGGGCGATCGACGACGAACTTGAGCAGTTGGACGCGCTGGGCGTTGCGACGACGGCCTGGGGCTTCGGTTCGAATTGCGACATCAGCGATTTGAGACGGATAGACCCATACGCCGAGCAACTGCACAGCACCTCGGAGATCGACGATAGGGCTTCGAATGTTGGACGGTCCGGCGTCGGCGACGGGCGTTGGCTCGAACCGGGACTGTCCGGAGTGACGATCTACATTGACGACGACGGAGACGGAGCGCTGGACTGGACCGACGGCGGCGCTTTGAACAATCAGTGGGACCCCGGAGAAGGCGAACGCTGGGTGCTGTCGGTGCAGGATGATCCGGGCACTCCGGACGTTAACGAGAAAGGCTGGTACCAGTTCGACGGGCTGCCGGTTGAGACATATGTTGTTCGCGAGATTGTTCCCGACGGATACGTTCAGACTGCGCCGTTGAATCCTGACTATTACGAGATCGATCTCCGCACCGGTCCGCTGGCCGAGGGATATGATTTCGGAAACCAGCCTCCGACGGGGTCCATCAGCGGAATGAAGTGTCTGGATGTGGATCTGGACGGCGACTTTGACCCCGACGGGGAAGATACAGGCCAGCCCGACGTGACGATTTACCTGGACACTAACGAAGACGGAGATTACGACGTCGGCGAGCCCAGAACCATTACGGATGCCAGCGGCGCATTTTCTTTTGATTACGTGCCCGTCGGCCAATGGATTGTCCGCGAGATATCCCCGCGCGGCTTCGCGCAGGTGACTCCCGCCGACGGCCAGGGCATACTGGTTGACGTGAGTTCCGGCGAGAATATAGCGGACTTGATGTTCCTCAATCAGGATCAGCGAGGTATGCTGATGGGATTCAAGTTCATCGACACCGACGGCAGTGGAGCCCAGGAACCCGGAGAATCGGGGCAGGCCGACGTCCGAATCTTTGTTGACGAGAATCGAGATGGACACTGGAACTCCAACGAACCGTTCACCTGGACGCTCCAGGACGATCCGGGCACTCCGGAAGATGAGACCGGGACGTGGATCATCGAAAACGTTGTGCCTGGCAATATCCTTGTTCGGGAGGAATCGCCCGATGGTTACATGTCCGCCAATCCCGACGGAATTGAGGTAACGCTGCCTCCGTCTGGTCTGATCGAGGCGATTGTCTTCATAAATCTGCCGATTCAGCCCGGGATCATCGGCTGGAAGTACCTCGATCTCAACGCCAACTCCAAACGCGATCGATGCGTCTTGACAGGCGACCTGCTGGTGATGACCGTGGACCTGTCGGACAGCACTCGCCTGCAATATGACGGACAGGCTCCCGGCGACGTCAACCAAGACGGAGGGGTAAACGAAGTGCTCGACGGCGAACTGGCGGCGCTGATCGAACTGAACCAGTCACTGGCTGACTGTGGAAAGACCGGCCTGTCGATCGCCATAGTCGCCTTCGGCGAGGAAGGTTTCCAGATCGACATGAACCCGCTGACGTCGAATACGCCCGCGGTGCAGTTGGTCGCATCACCCGTTGACGATATCGACCAGGACGGTATGCTCGACGTCGAGCAGGTGCTTCGCGGCTTGCGGAGGACCGATTTCGGTTCGGCCCTGCGGACAGACTACGGCCAGGCCCTTCAGACAACCATCGACACTATTTCGAGTCTGGGCGCCGCCAACGCCAACGCCAATATGGTCTTCATCTCCGACGGCGAGCCGAACAATCTTTTCTATACCGACGAGGTCGCCGCACTCAAGGACATGGACGTATGTATGCACGTGTTCGGAGCCGGAGCCGACGCAACGCTCCAGCCGCTGCAGATGATTCACGAAGACGCCGAGATCATAACCAGTCCGTC
>CAYMSH010000537.1:0-3156 GCA_964392945.1 uncultured Planctomycetaceae bacterium
TGACCGGGTCGATCATGGCGTTCGCCTCGGCTCCGGCTCCGGCGGGAGCCCCGCTGCCGTCGCCTTGTTTGCTCTTGTCGGTCATGTATCCGCCGTAGAACCACAGGCCGGGATACTTGTTGGTTTTTGTCATGGCTCGGCATCGTTTGATGAACTTCTGGATATACGTGATGTCGCTGACAGAGGTGCGGAACTGCGTGGTTATCACGAACCCGCGAGTCTGCCCGGTCGGCGAGGGAGTTGCGATCCCGTCCTGCGGGAACGACCCGGACGCATTGTCTGAGTACTCGCTGACAAAGTTATCCATAAAGATCATCTTGCGAGCGGATCGATCAACGCTGTTGAAATCCTTGATCCGGCTCTCGGCCTCGGCGAGGGTCTTCTGCTTTTCCTGCCGCTGGGCCGGGGTCAACGCCTTGCCCTGGACCATGCCGCGAGCCAACTGCTCAGTCAGCAGGGTCACTGTGGCCCGATCGACGGCGCATTTGCGATACTTGGCGTTGTCGGGCGCTACTTTCTCCACGGCCTCGGAGAACATCGACATTACCGAAGGCCAGTACTTGCGATGACCGTAGGAAGCCAGGACATTTCTCATCTGCTCGAGTTCGCCTTCGCCCTTGCCTATATCCTTATCTCTCTTCTTGAGAGCTTCCAGTTCGTTGAGTATCACCTTGGTTTGTCCCGAGAGAGTTCCTGACTCATCGTCGGGATACGGCAGCCGATCGGCGAATCCTCGATAGACCCAGCAGAACATTGCGATCAGCAGGGCTGCGGCCGAGGCGGCGAACCAGGGCCTCTTGCTGTCCCAGAGACGCTTGCGAACAACTTCGTCCGGCAGGAGGTTCGTTGCGACCTTGGCTTCGTTCAGTCCCTGGATGGCCAGACCGTACGCCACGCCGAACGACAGGATGTCTTCAGTGAACGTCGGCGCGCTCAGTTCCGGCGACATTACCGTGGTGTTGTAGCTGTCGATCTTGACTACCGGGATATTGAGATTCTGTTCGAGGAATTTCTGGAGACCTGGAAGCCTGAAACCGTTGCCCAGTCCCAGAACTCTCTTGAACCTGCTCTCGCGGTGCAGTGAGGTGTAGTAGCCTATCGAACGCTGGATTTCCTGGACGAGATCGGCGAATACCGGCCGCATCGCCTGGAAAACCTGTCTTGCGTATTTGCTCGTCGCTGCGGTTCGCTTGAGGCTTTCGGCCTTACCAAACGACAGTTTGAACGCGCGGACCAGAGCTTCGGTGAAGTTGTTTCCGCCGATCTGTATGGTTCGAGTCCAGATCCTCGGTCCGTCGGCTACGACCAGATCGGTCTTGTCGGCTCCGACGTCGGCCAGGAGCGTCGCTCCGTCAGTGGCCAATTGTCCGTCGGTGCACATGAAGTTGTACAGCGCCAGCGGGGCCATCTGGACCAGATCGACTTTCAAGCTCGAGAAAGCCATCGTCGACAGCATCTCGGCGATTTCCATCCGCTTCATCGCGAAGATCCCGACTTCCACGTCAGGACTGTCGGGATCATGGAAGGTCTGCCATCGCCAGACGACTTCGTCGATCGGGAAAGGAATCTGCTGTTCGGCCTCGAACCTTACTATGCTCGGTATCCGTTTCGGTTCGACCGGAGGGAGCTTCACAAAGCGCATGAAACTGCTCTGTCCGGGAACTGCGACGGCGACCGTGCAGCCCGAAACGTCGTTCTTGGCCAGGAAATGACCAAGGGCGTTAATAAACACCTCCGAACGGTCCACGTCGGGACCGCGAAGGTTCTCGGGATGTTCGATCACCTCGAAGGCATCGACCTGAAACTTGCCGCCTGCGTCACTAAGCTTCAGGGCCTTGAGGGCGCACTGACCGATATCAATCCCCCAAACGCTTTTCGCTCTAGCCATTGCCACTCCCTGGCTCATCAAATCGATCGGAGCAATTCTCCGATCCGGGTCCGGTGAATCCAAACTGCATATTATGAACTTTTCGGCTCGACAGCAACAATATCTCTGCCGATGCGTTATACTCGCGCTTAAATCTTATGATCCGATTCAACATAACAACGCTCGGCTGCAAAGTTAACCAATACGACGGCGCGGCTCTTTCAGCCAACCTGATCCGGGCCGGACTGGCGCAAGCCGGTCCGAACGATCGACCGGATCTGGTGATCGTAAACACTTGCTGCGTGACCGCCTCGGCCATGCGCAAGAGCCGCCAGACTATCCGCAAACAACTGCGGGGCAACGCTGATGCTACAGTCCTGGTGACAGGATGCTACAGCGATTACGACACTGAATCAATCATTCGAGTACTAACGTCCCTGGGCATTCAGCGGCGTCGCGCTCACGTAGCGGGACACCACGGCGATCTGGCTGAGGTGATCTGTAGGATAATTGCCGACTTGCGGGCCAACGGACCAGAAGTCCAGCAATCAACCGAATCAACAAACAGCCCAATCTGCACCCGAGACAATATTAAAGCCAGACGAAACATCGCCGTCAAGCGTAAAGCCGACGGGATGAGTCAAATAGGCGGCATAAAGGTGTTCCCCAACCACCAGCGGGCCTTCGTAAAGGTCCAGGACGGCTGCGACGCCTTCTGCTCGTATTGCATAGTGCCGTATACCAGAGCGGTTGTTCGATCCAAAACGATAGACCAGGTCCGCGACGAATGCACGGATCTAGTGGCCTCGGGCCACAGGGAAATCGTGCTGGCCGGAGTTTTTCTCGGGGCAATGGGCCGAAAAACCTCCCGCCGCAGCAACTGGGACAGCTCGCCGTCGATACTTCCGACTCTGCTGAGCGAGATCGCAAAGATCCAGGGACTGTGGCGCGTAAGGCTGTCGAGCCTCGAACCGGGCGACTTGAGCGAGGAACTCCTGGCTGTCTATTGCGACAATGAAAGAGTAGCGCCCCACTTCCATTTGCCGCTGCAGTCCGGTTCGCAAAAAATTCTGCAGCGAATGCAGCGGCAGTACTCCGCCGACGAATTCCGCCGCACGATCGATCGGGTCAGAGGCGCACTGGACGACGCGGCGATAACCACAGACGTGATCGTAGGATTCCCCGGTGAGACCGACTAGGATTTCTAACAAACCGTGGCGATGGCCCGATACGCTCAGTTCTCGAAAATACACACATTCCCGTTCAGCGCCATCGAAGGGACAAACGCC
>CAYMSH010000538.1:0-3126 GCA_964392945.1 uncultured Planctomycetaceae bacterium
CTTGCCGCCGTACATGATGAAGCCTGGGGCGTCTTTGGCGGCGACACTCTTGATACATATGGCGGCAGGTAGGGGCTGTTGCCGAACCAGCCTACGATGTTCAGCTTCTTGGGTTTGTACTTGGCGTCGGCGGGCCAGTCCCACTTCTTGCAATAGGCGACCTGGGCGCTGAGATAGCCGCCGGCCGACGCGCCGCTGGCTACGATTTTCGTCGCGTCGCCGCCGTACTTGGCGGCATTGGCCTGGATGTACGCGACGGCCATCGCGCAGTCCAGAGCACAGTCCCTGATGGTGATTGAGCCTTTCTTCATGAATCGATAGTTTGGCGAGACCACGATGCAACCCTTGTCCCTGTAGAGCTTCAGCATATCCTTGTTGCAATAGGACTTGTCGCCCCTTTTGAATCCGCCGCCATGAATTGTAAAAACGATCGGGGCCTTCTTGTACTTCGTGTCCCAATAGACATCCATAACGTTCCGCTTGTCGGGACCGTACGAGATGTTCTTTTCGACCTTGGCCGCCGCCAGTAGATTGCTCGCCAATGCCAGCAAGCCGAATGCGATCACAGTGATGTTCTTACTCCAGGTATTCATGTTCGATTCCTTTCCGGCGGCCTGATAACAGATGCGTTTTCGCCCTTACTGACAGGGTGAGCGATAGGATAACTGATAGGGTGACAGATAGGAAACCTGATTCCGCGCACACGGGCTCTACTTCTTTCGTTTCAGCACAAACCAGTATCTCTTCCCGGCCGCGATGAACCGGTCGGGCAATGTGCTCGGCGGTAGAACACCAACGGTCTAATTGAAAACAGAACGGAGCGCGGTTCGTAGAATACCGCGTTCCGTTCTGTTCAGCGAATACCGGCTTCAGCGTTTTTCCGATTCACGCTGACGGACTCTTGAGCCCGTCGCGGCCGGATATTATCTCAGGCGTTTCCTTCGCTTGAGCATGATCAGTCCGCCGAGAGCCAGGAGGCTCATCGTGGCCGGTTCAGGGACCGGATCTACGTTTATTTCGAATGCATAGGTTCTGCCCAGGCCCGGGTTGCTGAAGCCGTCGACTATGTCACCGGCGCCGGTGGGGGCCGTAAAGCCGCTGTCGTGGTCCGTGGAGCTGTTGCCCGAACCGGAGTTATTGGCGTCCAGAGCGATGATTCCGGACCCCAAGCCCTCTGTGAAGAAGCCGGCGTAGACAGTCGTCGGGACCGCTAGCGTGAAAGTTCCGGTCTCGGGGACCGTTTGAACGCCGTCGGCCGTCGGATTGAAGGCCGAACCAACCCACAGCGTTGTATAGGTTGACGGCGAGCCGCTCAGGAGCATCGGCGTGATCGTTCCGCCTTGGGTGTTTTCGTACACGTTGAGCCGCCAGTCCGTAACGTTATACTCTCCGGCGGCTAGTACTACCGACATGCTTTTATCGACATTGAGACGTTCTGCACCCGGGGTGTCCTGATCATCGGCCTGGGTAATGTCGGGGCCGGGTCCGATCGTGGCCGCAACCGGATCAGGCACAGTTACGGCACCTGCGTTGGACATCGCGTACCAGTGCAGGGTGTCATTGTCGTTCTGTGCATCGGTATGCAAGGTCACCGATGTGTTGCTTCCGGTGGTGTAGTTTACCGTAATCTTTGTGTTTCCACGGTCCACGCCGGTTAGCGTGGCGTCGGCGACGCCGGTGTTGTCGAATGAGAAATCGATCAGGCCGCCGCCGAACGCGTTTGCCTGGTACAAGACCAACTCGTAGTCCGTGTTTGGCGACAGATTGTTTAGTGTAAGACTCGAATTTCCAGCGTTTCCGCCATAAACAAACTCCTGGGTGATCTGGCCGATCGTTGTTGCGCCGCCGGTATGCGGGCTCGTCGCGCCGGTCAGCACTATGCTCCCGCCCGGGCCGGTGTACGTTCCGGAGCCGGCGCCGTAAAACGTCATCGTTGTGCCGCCGGTCAGTCCGTAGCCGTCAGCTGCGGTGTAGGTCGTATTGGCCAGCGGCGACTGTTCGAAACTGATGGCGTGTGTGAATCCGGCATTGCCCGCCGACCAGTCGATCGATCCGTCGCTGGACGGTGAGACGCCCCAGGTGACAACGCTGATAGTGTCGCCGTATGCCGCCGGGGCCAGCACGGCCGCAACGATAACGACAGCCAGAGAAATCACTCGTACCGCCAAACGGCCCTCAATTCGTGCGTAAGACATCTCCATCTCCTCAGTCGGCTCTTTGTCCAAATACTTCACAGTCAATCGGCAAACGAGGGACGCAATATGCGATATGCAATGACCCTCATCACTACAGGCTCTGTAGACGATCCGCCTGCGGCGAACCGTCACCAACAGTAATGATACCACAGGTTAGCCATATCGACAATAGAAAAACCTTACAAATAAGGCGCCAACAGGCCGTTTGCAGGCGGCATGACTTGTCCGGGCTTATTCAACCTGACTTTGGGTTTGTCCCGACTCCGCACGGTGCTGCTTGACGCCTCGGGATGCGAGGAGTATCGTAGGCGTTCGACTGGACTCCGCTCTTCGGATAAGACCTGCAAACAACAGGAAATCTAACCCGCTGGAAACGAAAAATGAAGGCGCCTGAGCTGATCTTGATGATCGTGTGCTTGAGTCTCGCTTCGGGATGCATGGTGCAGGAACCGCGGCCGATAGCGCCGGATCAAACCGGTCGTCCCGGACTGACCGAACTGAGGGGGCTGGCTGAGAAGGGAGACCCCAACGCCGCACTTGCGCTGGGAATGCGGTATCGGGACGGCAGAGGAGTTCGCCGCGACTACGCCGAGGCGTTGAAGTGGTATCGTCGCTGCGCCGATACAGGCGACCGGTCCGGGATGGACAATGTGGGATTCATGTATCTCAGGGGCTGGGGCGTGCCGGAGGATTTCCATATCGCCGTGGGCTACTTCAAAGCCGGAGCGGGCAAGGGCGACGATCAGGCCGCCTTTAATTTGGGAAACTGCTACTTCAGCGGCCAGGGCGTTGAACAAGACTATCGGCGCGCTATTGACTGCTGGCGGCGAGCGGCCGGCGGAGGAAACCACAACGCGATCTGGCGATTGGCTTGCCTGCATGCGGCCGGCGAGGGCGTGCCCCGGAATCGGGAAAAAGCCCGGGTGCTCTG
>CAYMSH010000539.1:0-3102 GCA_964392945.1 uncultured Planctomycetaceae bacterium
GCCTCAAATAACCCTGCCTGTCAGAATCGAACGAGTTATGGGATGACTGTGGAAGATGTAATGAAATCTATACTGGCAGTGACGCTTGTGTTGATAGCAGCAGGGCCCGCCTTGGCGACGACGATAGACGCCCAATCGACCTGGCCGACCGATCCGAAAGTCGAAACGGCCGTCCTGTCGAACGTGAATTCCAACTTTTCCAATGGCAGCAATCGCAATCTGACGCAGACTTTCCAAGTGGGCGAGTCGTTTACGGCGAGCAATATCTTCATAGAATACGTGAAGTTAGGAACGCTGACGTTCCAGGTCCTGCTCTGCGAGGTGGATGATGTTCACGCAACCAACTTCGCGGCGGGCAACACGTTGTTCCTCAGCCAAACATTCCAGCAGGCCAATCTCAATCTCGATGACAACGGTGTCATGGAGTTCAAGCTTGCCTCGAACGAGCAAGTTACGCTAACGCCCAGAACAGGCGCCCAGGGATACGCATTCCGGATCATTGATGGAGGTACGGGCTGGGGATTCCGCTGGCCGTCGGGGCCTGACACCGTGTACGCAAACGGGCGAAGCTATTATTCGGACCTCAACAGCATTGGGGACATGACAATGGCGATAGATGTCCCCGAACCGGCGACGATGAGTATGCTGGCGATCGGCGGATTGGCGATGCTGAGAAGGCGCCGTCGCAAGGCGTAAACCCCGCAGATCAACCAGCAAAGCGACACCGACTGAAGTGTCATCGCAGAATACGTAAAAAGGGCGCGTCCTTTCGGGCGCGCCCTTTTGCTGCGCTGACTACTCGGCTTTCAGGTATCTGTCGATTCCGTTGGCGGCTTCTTTTCCGTCGCCCATGGCCAGGATGACCGTCGCGCCGCCGCGGACTATGTCGCCGCCTGCGAATACGCCGGGTATCGAGGTCATGTGGTTGTCGTCTGTCTCAATGTTGCCCCACTTGTTGAGCTTCAGATCGGGACACTCGGCCGTCAGCAGCGGGTTGGCCCGCGTGCCGATGGCGACAACCGCGATATCGGCTTCCAATTCGAACTCGCTGCCTTCGATCGGGACCGGTCGGCGGCGCCCTGAGGCGTCCGGCTCGCCGAGCTCCATCTTCTGCATGCGGATCGACTTGACCCATCCGTCATCGCCGCCATTTATCTCAAGCGGACTCATCAGGAGCATGAACTCGATGCCCTCTTCCTCGGCGTGGTGAATCTCTTCGATTCTCGCGGGCATCTCGGCGCGGCTTCGGCGGTATGCGATTATCGCACGCTTGGCGCCCAGGCGCTTGGCCGTTCGCACCGAGTCCATCGCGGTGTTCCCGCCGCCGAACACTACCACGTTGTCGCCTCGGGCGATCGGAGTGGTGCTGTCGGGCTTGTAGGCGCCCATAAGGTTCACGCGAGTGAGATATTCGTTGGACGAATAGACGCCTTTGAACTGTTCGCCCGGCACGTTTAAGAACATCGGCAAACCGGCGCCGTTGCCGATGAAGCATGCGTCAAACTCGTCGGTTATCTGCTGGACAGTTATCGTCTTGCCGACGATGACGTTGAACTCGAACTTCACCCCGAGCGACTCGAGGCACGCCACTTCGGCGTCGACTATTTTCTTGGGCAGGCGGAACTCAGGGATCCCGTATCGCAGGACGCCGCCCGAGGCGTGCAGCGCTTCGAAGACCGTTACGCTGTGTCCCATGCGGGCCAGTTCGCCGGCCGCTGTAAGGCCAGAAGGACCCGAACCAACGATCGCAACGCTGAAGGCTGTCTTGTCTTCCGGGGCGACGGGATTGGCCATGTTCTCGGCGGCCCAGTCGGCGACGAATCGCTCGAGCCAGCCGATGGCGACCGGGTCACCCTTCTTGCCGCGAACGCAGACCTTTTCGCATTGTACTTCCTGCGGACATACGCGACCGGTCGTGGCCGGAAGTGCGTTGTCAACGCGGAGTATCTCGGCGGCCGACGCAACGTCGCCATCGGCCAAAGCAGACAGGAATTCCGGGATCCTGACGGCCACGGGGCAGCCTTCCACGCACGATCGCGACTTGCAGACCAGGCATCGCTGGGCCTCGCGAACCGCCGCTTCGTGGTCCAGGCCGAAGTTCACTTCTTCGAAGTTAGTCGCGCGTTTGGCCGGATCCTGCTCCGGCATTTTCGTGCGCTCGATGGCCATTCGTTCCTTGGGCGTCAGTGCCTGATCACTCATGCTTGCTCCTCCGAATCGGTCTTGGGCTCTGCGTTTTTGTTGCGGCAGTGTTGATCGTCACAGTAGGCCTGCTGCCTTGCCGACAGTTCGCGGAAGTCGACGAGATGTCCGTCGAATTCCGGGCCGTCTACGCACGCGAATTTCACTTCGCCGTCCACGGTTACGCGGCACCCGCCGCACATGCCGGTCCCGTCGACCATGATCGGATTCAGGCTGACTATCGTGTGTATTTTCGCGGGGCGAGTCTGCTCGGTGATCGCCGCCATCATCGGCACCGGACCGATCGCGTATACCGCTTCGGGGCGTCGATCGGAATCTTCAATGATCTCGCCCAGCGGCACAGTAACAAAGCCCTGCGTACCGAGCGAACCGTCTTCTGTAGTCACGATAACTTCATCGCAGAACTCGGCCAGTTCGTCGCGGAGGATAACGAACTCGGCGCTGCGTCCGCCGATGATTGTCGTCACCTCGTTGCCCGCGTCGGCAAGCGCCTTGGCCAGCGGGAACAGCACCGCGGTCCCCACGCCGCCGCCTACGCAGACGACTTTGCCGCGGTTCTCGATCTCGGTAGCCATACCCAGCGGACCGGCCACGTCGCGGATACCGTCGGGCGGCTGGATCTTGGCCAACTCTTCAGTCCCGGCCCCGATCGACTGAATAATCAGCGTGATCGTACCGGCCTCGACGTCGGCGTCGGCGATTGTCAGGGGGATCCGCTCGCCGCCTTCGCCGCAGCGAACGATCACAAATTGACCGGGCCGGCGGGCCGCGGCGATACGCGGAGCACGCACTTCAATCCGGTGAATGCTCGGCGGGATTATTTCGTTGGAGACAACTTCATTCATAGGTTTCGTTCCTGAATTAGAGTGTATAAGACCGGAAGACAGCCGGGCTATTATA
>CAYMSH010000540.1:0-3101 GCA_964392945.1 uncultured Planctomycetaceae bacterium
TTACACGGAGACAACTCCACCTTAAACCAGCGCCCAGTTTTTGGGGACACGCTCACTCCCCGGATCCCGATCAGCGCCTGAAAGCGATCGCCGCACTCGGCGAGCGAGCGGACGCCGAATCGATAGAGACACTCGTCGACCTGGCCGCCGATCCGGAGCCCAACGTCGCCACGGCGGCGGTCAAGGCTATCGGAATGTTCCCGAAGTTAAGCCCAGCTCCACTGCGGAAGATCCTGGCCAGCCCCGACATCAGCCCTCCGGCGCGTGGCGAAGCGGCCGCTGCTCTTGGAAAATGCCCAAAGGCCAGCGTGGAGGTCGCTGTGCTGACCGAAATCCTGACCTCCAAAACAGAAGACCCGCAGGTGCGAGCCGGAGCGGCCAGAGGACTGGCGCGACGCCGCGACAATATGGCGTTGAAGGAACTGGTCGAGGCCCTGGAGGACCCCGATCCACGAGTGCGTCTCTGGGCGATCACCGCCATAGGGCGAAGCACCGCCTTCAGATTCAAATTCGACGCATGGGCTCCGCCGGCAAAACAGCAAAATGAAATACGCTTCATCAAAGAGACGCTCCGCAAGCGAACCTCCTACAAGTAGCGCGGGGCCTCAGTAGGTTAGTCTGGAGTACCCCAGGCCTTTATCAGCCGCCCCACCGTGAGGCCCTGGACGATCACCGCAAACGCCACGACAACGTATGTCATCGTTACGATCAGTTCGCGGCACGGCGCGGTTTGCGGTATCGACAGGGCCAACGCAACCGATATCCCGCCGCGCAGACCGCCCCAGGTCATTATCGCGACGGTCTTAGGCCGGCCGGTTCCTACGGCCATCACGCCGGCTCCGACTGTCAGCATGCGAGACAGCAGCACAAGCGGCACGGCGATCAGACCGGCGAGCATGTACTTCCCGTCGGCCGATAGAACGAGAACCTCCAACCCGATCATGACAAACAGGATCGCGTTTAGTATCTGGTCAATCAGTTCCCAGAACAGATCCAGGTGCTCGCGCGTCAGCCGGCTCATTCCCAGGCGCCTGCCGGTGTTTCCGATCAGGAGACCGGCGGCGACCATCGCAAGCGGGCCGGAAGTATGAATCCTCTGGGCAAGCGCGTATCCGCCGATGACCAGCGCCAAGGTCACAAGGATCTCTACGTGATAGTTGTCGATGCTCTTGATTATCCGAAACGCCAGATACCCCAGCACAAGCCCGAAGGCTATGCCGCCAACGGCTTCAACGAGGAACAGTTTGGCGATCCCGCCGGCGCTGGCCTCGTGACCGGTCGCCACTTCGAGCACCGACAGGAAGACCACTACGCCTATACCGTCGTTAAACAGCGACTCGCCGGAGATCTTGGTCTCCAGCGATCGCGAGGCTCCTACGCGCTTCATTATCCCCAGCACCGCGATCGGGTCCGTCGGCGAGATCAACGCCCCGAACAGCAGGCAGTATATCCACGGTATGTCCAGCGACATCAGCGATGACAAGCCCATCACAAGACCGGCCACGAGGAAAGTCGAGGCCACAGTGCCGACAGTCGCATACGTGGCGATCTGCCACTTGTGCTCGGCCAGATCGTTAAGCTGCACGTGCAGCGAACCGGCGAACAGCAGCAGGCCGAGCATACCCTTCATCATGATATCGCCGAAGTTCATGCCTTCGACCAGGTCGCGGGCGCTTGACTGGATGTGCTGACCGACCTGGAGCGGCAAGGCCCCTACTCCGACGAGGACCAGCGACAACACGAAGCTGCCGAGCATCAGCGCGATCGTCGGCGGCATCTTCAGCCATCGGTGATTTATATAACTCAACACTGCGGCCAGCGTCAGCAGAACGGCGAGCATCTCGAATACATCCATCGCAGGTATTCCTTTCACCGGTAAGTGTATCGTGCGGCGAATCGATTGCCAACATCTTGCAACTTGCCGAAGAGTTTCCTATCTTAATGGCGCGTCTTGGCGATGTTGCCGAGCAGCACATGCGAACACCACCTTACTGAAAGGACCAGAAATATGCCTAAGCGAGTATTGAAAGTCGGTATCATCGGCGGCGGCGGCGGAGCGTTCATCGTTAACCCGCACCAGAAGTCTATTCACTTCGACGGAACCCGGCGCGTAACCTGTGCGGCGCTGCACCAGGACCCCGAGGTCGCGATGAAGGAAGCACGCAAGTGGGCCTACCCCATCAAGGGCTACCCCACGTACGACGCGATGATCGAAGACCAGGCCAAGCTGCCCATCGGCGAGAGAATTGACTACGCACTGATCGTGACCCCGAACTTCGTTCACTTCGATCCGGCGATAAAGCTCGTCGAAGCCGGCATCCCGGTCTTCTGCGAAAAGCCGATCACCGTAAAGGCCTCAGAAGCGATCGAACTGGCGGCCGCGGTCAAGAAGAACAAGGTCCCGTTCGGAATCGCACACACGTATCTTGGCCACTGGTCAAGCTGGTTCGCACGCTGGGTCATCACCAGCGGCAAGCTCGGCGCGGTGCGCTGGTGCGACTCGTACTACCTGCAGGGCTGGCTGGCGACGAAGCTGGAAGCCGAAGGCCAGATGCAGGCCTCATGGCGAACCGACCCGAAGATGGCCGGAGCCTCATGCTGCGGCGGCGATATCGGAACCCACGCGTACATGCAGCTTAGGTTCCTGACGGGGCTGGAAGTAACGTACGTTCGCGGAATGATTGAAACGTTCCTGGAAGGCCGCCAGCTTGACGATCACTTCACCACGTACTGCCGCCTGTCAAACGGCGGCCGCGCCCTGATCCGCGCAACCCAGATCGCCATCGGCAACAAGAACAACATGGGCATCGAAGTGAACTGCGAAAAGGGCTCACTGGTCTGGAAACAGGAAGACCCCGAGCAGATCACCATCCGCCTGCCCGGCGAACCCGATCGCGTTTACTGGCGCGGCGAAGTCGGCGGGTCCGACAGTTTCCTCGGCAAGATCCCCAACTGGGTCGCCGACGAAGCCACGATCCCCTCGGGACACGGCGAAGCGTTCCACGACGCATTCGCACGCCTGCACCGCGAATTCGAGAAGGACGTACGCAAGTACAACGCCGGCAAGAAGTTCTCCTGCGACGGAAGCAAATACGCCAACA
>CAYMSH010000541.1:0-3082 GCA_964392945.1 uncultured Planctomycetaceae bacterium
ATCGCGGAAGCAGGCTCTGTGAGAGCATGGTCCCCAGGCCCAGCATCGCCATGTGCAACAGGAGTGATATGTTCAGGGCGCCGCTGACCAATGTAGAATCGCTGGCTGATTTTGCAAATCCAGTTTGGGCAAGATGATACGTAAGCACAGCCGCCGGGACCAGTAATGCCAGGTAGACCGGGTGGCCTGGTACGGTGCGATTGACCGAGACCGTTCGCCAGCACAACCAAAGCAGCAGGGTTACTAGGAGCCCCACGACCAGGGTGCCCCAAGAACTGTAGTCGGGCCACCACCAGGTAAGCAGGCCCAGAAGGATTACCGCCAGGTACATCCACCTGACCAGGGCGCCAAGTTGGCGCGATGTAGTTCCTATCGGTATAGCCATTTATTCAGACGCCTGGGATCGCACGCAATGCCAAAGTAATACTGTCGGCTGGTAAGTGTAAGCACCAGAGGGTCTCAACGTCAATGAGGGTTCTCCTGAAAACGTACCGAATGACATTCCACACTAGCGGTGATGGACTAATGTCGCAAGTGTTGGAAGACCCTCATACAACGTCGAGAAACTCGCGAAATACGGACACCCATTTGCCGATCGACGCCTACTATTTGGCTGGTGTTCCGTGTGAGATTGGCCGGAATTGCACATCCGGCCTGCGATAAGAGCGGCTTGACGTTATGGGCGATATGGGGTATTATAGCTTTGGTTATCGAGGGCCCCTGAGGTGTCTTAAGCGGTTGGATGGAGGAAACGAATGCGACGTTGCCGCATTACCGTAACTTGGATTGTTGTCCTTTCGGCTGCTTCGGTTGCTGATGCGGATGTTAACGGTTATGAACTGTTGTCGGACTGGAGTTTGATTCCACGAACCCACGTCGGCGTGCAGGCTGGGCTCGCGTCGAGTTATGATCGTAATTGGGGCAATGGCGACCACAGCCATTATGAATCCACGGGTTCTGTCAGGCAGACCGAAGACGTTGATCCGGTTACTGTCGTAACGCTTGACGGCCCGGGCGTTATCACGCGATTCTGGATGCCCCACACCACCGCCGACCTGGAGTTTAAGGTCAAGGTCCTTCTCGACGACGTCGTAGTCATCGATAGCACGAGCAAGGAGTTGCTCGGCGGCGGATATGGTTACGCTGACGGGGCTCTGGGTTCGACTATGCTCGGCGGCCAGGTCAGCTACGAGCCGATTGTCTACTCCGACTCCCAGACGCTGAAGATTGTCTCTGAGAATAAGGCTTCTCATCGTCACTACTACCAGTGGAACTATCTGAAGCTGCCGGCCGGTACGAACGTTACGCCTTACAGCGGGACGTTGACGCCGCAGCAGACAGCCGCCCGCGGCAGTGCGATATCCACGATCGCCAACGTGGGATCCAATCCCGCCGGCCCCAGTGCGACCAGCACCAGCGTTCCGACAGCGTCTCAGTCAATCGGGTCCGGTCAGTCGCTTGTGCTGGGGAATGTTTCGGGCCCCGGGAGCGTTCGGGCGATTAACCTGAAGCTTGCCGATGCGACCACTGACGCCGAAATGGACTCCTTGAGGCTCCGCGTACGCTACGACGGATTATCCAGGACGGCGATTGATGTTCCGGTTTCGCATTTCTTCGGAGCCGGACACGAGCGTGCGGCATACCAGTCGGCTCCGCTGGGAGCCAGCGAAACCAACGAGTTCTACAGCTACTGGCCAATGCCGTATCGCAGCGGGGTCAGCGTCGAACTATATAACGATTCGGCGCAGGCGGTTTCCATAGATTCAGCGGCGATCGAATATGAAGCCGGTTCAGTGGCCGACGACGCCTGCTATCTACACGCGGCGTACAATTCGGTGGGAGAGAATACCGATCCGCTATATGAGTTAATGCTGTTATCCGGGCAGGGACACTACGTTGGGAATCTGCTGTGGGTCGATCGCCAGGATATCGGGACCGGCTGGGGGGGTAGGAGTGTTCTTGAAGGCGATGACATCATCACGGTGAATGCTAATTCAGACAACCCGACGGTTCTGCCCGGAACGGGCCTGGAAGACGCCTATAACGGAGGATACTACTACAACCACGTCGGGGTGCATCCCGGCGAGGAGGCTCGTCCATATTCCGGCGCAGGTCCGTATCACGGTCTGCTGCGGGCCAATATTCCGACGAGTACTAATCCGTGGGATTACTCCCATACCGATCAATATCGATGGCTGATTCCGGATCCCGTACCGTTCACCGACGGGATTAAGGTGGAGATGGAACAGTATAACAGGACCTACGGCGCCAGTTTTGGTTCGGTGGCGTTCTACTACCTTATGCAGTTGTTCGGCGACGCCAACGACGACATGCGAGTCGATCTGGACGACTTTGTTATCTTGCGAGACTCTTTCGGTAAGTCCGGCCAGGGGCTCGCCGCCGATTTCGACGAAGACGGTGATGTTGATATGGATGACTTCGAAACATTCCAGTCCACTTTCGGCCGGCTCGTTTGGTCCGATGTTCCGGCCGCTGCGCCCGAGCCCGATGTCCTTTCAGACAACATGGCTGTACCTGAACCGATGTCACTGACGTTGCTGGCGATAGCAGGATTGTCTGTTGTCCGTCGACGCAGGAACCGCTAGGAACCCTTGAATTCATCGTATGATCTGTCGCCTCTTGACAGTTCTTCCGGCAGCGGGGCCTCTTCGTCGAGGTCCAGGCATCGCATAACGCCGGGCTCGACTTCCTTGTAGCGGTATTTGCTTTCGGGGCAGATCATAACTCCCTCGCTGTCAGGATCGGCCAGGCGGTGTGCGTGGCGGCTCATCCATCCGGCCTGGCCGGCCGATGAACCGATCATCATCGCGTAGTCCGGCACGTCGGCGGTTACGACGGTCCCGGCCGCGATGAAAGCATATCTTCCGAGTTCGACGCCGCAGACAATTGTGGCGTTGGCTCCGATTGTGGCGCCTTTGCGGATTATGGTCTTCTCGTACAACGAGCGTCGAACCACCTGGCTGCGCGGATTGGTCACGTTGGTCAGCACGCAACTCGGCCCGAGGAAAACGTCGTCTTCGATAATCGTCCCCGTGTAGATCGCAACGTTGTTCTGCACCTT
>CAYMSH010000542.1:0-3079 GCA_964392945.1 uncultured Planctomycetaceae bacterium
TTGTCGTGGGCCCGGGCCGACAAGCCCAACTCGCTCATCGCCTGCTTGAGCACTGACTCGCCGGACGAATCGAGCTTGCAGTACTTCCGCACCTGCTGGGATGTCATCGTCGCGTTGGTTGTCGTGTTTCCGTTGGCGTCGGCGCAACGTTCGCGCTGTACGGTTCGTGCGGCTATGACTTGTGCCCGCATGTTCTGGGGGCTGAGCCCCTCGGCCTGGCCGCGGAGCTGGCGCCAGGGAACCGGCGGCACTTCAACGTGAATGTCGATCCGGTCAATCAGCGGACCGGAGACCCGACCCATGTACCGATCGCGAGCCGTCGGCGTGCATTTGCAGTTTCGCTTGGGATCGGTGAAGTATCCACAGGGGCACGGGTTCATCGCCGCAACCATCATGATCGACGCGGGAAAACGCATCGTGCGGTGAACGCGCGGGATCGTGACGCAGCCGTCTTCCTGCGGGTGGCGGATCATCTCCAGCGTCGGGCGCGCGAACTCGGGGAACTCGTCGAGAAACAACACGCCGTGATGGGCCAGCGAGACTTCTCCCGGCTGTGGGACCGCCCCGCCGCCGATAAGCGCCGCGGCGCTGGCCGAATGGTGCGGGGTGCGAATGGGCCTTACGGCCATCAGGCTCTGACCGGGTTCGAGCAGCCCGCGCGCCGAGAACACGCGCGTGGTCTCCAGCGACTCAGCCAGCGTAAGAGGCGGCAAGATAGACGGTAACCGCTTAGCCAGCATGGTTTTACCTGACCCGGGCGGACCGATCATGAGAATATTATGATGCCCGCCGGCGGCGATCGTAAGCGCACGCTTGGCCGACTCCTGGCCGCGTACGTCGGAGAAATCGATCTCGTATTTGCTCGCCACGGCGAACACTTTTTCCAGATCAACGTTGTGCGGTTCCAGCGGAAGTGCGTCAGTCAGGAAGCCGACGGCCTCTGTCAGGTAGCCGACCGGAATCACGTCCAGCGAATCGACCACGGCGGCCTCGGCGGCATTCTCGGCCGGCACGATCACGCCGAATTTGTTTTCCTTCGCCGCCAGCATCGCCGTAGCCAGCACCCCTTTTACCGGGCGCACCCGCCCGTCGAGCGCCAACTCGCCGACAACTATATATTGATCCAGTTTGTCGGCCGCGAAATCGCCGCCGGCTACCATACACGCAAGCGCGATCGGCAGATCCAGAGCGGCCGAATCCTTCTTGACGTCAGCCGGAGCCAGATTGATCGTGACCTTCATCCCGGGCCAACGATAACCCGAATTCCGCAGCGCGGCCTGAATGCGCGAGACCGACTCCTTAACCGCGGTGTCGGCCATCCCGACAAGCTTGGTGATCGGTTCGTTGGCATCGGTAACGTCGGCCTCGACTTCGCAGTTAACCGCGTCGATACCCGAAAGAATACTGCTATGCACCCGAGAGATCATGAACGCTCCTGAAAAACCCAAAAACAACCGCCCCGCCCCACTGACGGGTTAGGGAGATGTTAACCATACGCCAGCGCCAAGGCAAGCACTAACGAACCGGCGTGATATCGCCGATCAATGCGCTGGACGATCGACTCGTCAGCGGTTTGCTACAGGCAGACCAAACGATCCTCATCCGGGTTTCGACTGGCCAGAGCGCCGCTTGCAGTCAAACGAATGTGGATGTCGGGCCGGGGTTTCGGTACAGTTGGAGGCGGGCCCGGTCGCCCAGACTGCCGATTGACCGCGCCGCAGGGGTCGACGGGCTCTGCAACGATTAATCCGGAGCTAAGGACCAGCCGATGGACGATGAGTTGAGACAGTTATCCGAAGGCGGTGACGCAGCGGTCGCCGAGCTGTTCTCCGAGTGCCGCGATCGCCTGTCGCGTATGGTGAGGTTTCGGCTGGATTCTCGCCTGCGCGGCCGTGCGGATGTTGAAGACATTCTCCAGGACGCCTACGTCAAGATCGCAGCGCGCATAGGAGATTACATCGCCCGCCCTACCGTGTCGTTCTATGTCTGGGCTCGCCAGATCACGCGCCAGACGCTGATCGACTTCCATCGCGTTCAGATGGGACAGAAACGCGATCCGAACCAGGAAGTGCAACGCCGACGCGCCGGCCGGGGCGCCAACACCAGTTATTCGATGACACTTGCACTGGTCGGACAGTACACCTCGCCGAGCGCCGCGGCCGTGCGTAAAGAGCGGGTCGAGAGCCTCCATCACGCACTGGACGCCATGGATGAGACCGATCGCGAAGTGCTGGCATTGCGGCATTTCGAACAACTGACCAACAAGGAAGTCGCCGAAGCACTTGACCTGAGCCCGACCGCAGCGAGCAATCGCTACGTTCGAGCTTTGCAGCGGCTCGGAGAGATCATGGGATCGCTGCCGGGCTGCCAGGACGCCACTCAATGACAGAAGACGAATCAACATCACAACCGCCGCGCGCAGACAACGAGCGTAATCCCGTTGAATTGCTGGCCGAGGAGTTCGCCCAGCGGCTGCGGGACGGCGAGCACCCGTCGGTTCAGGAGTATGTGGACAAATACCCCGATCTGGCCGGAGCGCTGCGGGCACTGCTTCCGTCGGTGGCGATGATGGAGCGTGCCGACGATCAGGCCACGACTGCCGCCGACGAGCCGGTCCCGCTGACAGATGGTTTCCAGCTCAACCGGGACCAGGTCGGCGACTTCCAGATCATTCGCGAGATCGGCCGCGGCGGTATGGGCGTCGTCTATGAAGCACATCAGAAATCGCTTAACCGACCGGTAGCGCTGAAGATCCTCGGCGCGTCGGTGTCCCGCTCGCCGAGGCAGCTTGAGCGATTCCGCCGAGAGGCCGAGGCCGCCGCCCGGCTGCACCACACGAACATCGTTCCGGTCTTCGGCATGGGCCAGGACAGCGGCTTGTACTTCTACGCCATGCAGTTGATCGACGGCGTATCGTTCGGAGAAATCCTCGACGTCCTGCGAGGATCGACCGGGACCGAGCATAGTCCTGAGTCGACTGGGTTCTCTGTGTCCGAAGCGGCGGCGGCCATGCTCCGCCGGAAAAGCGATTGGCGAAACAGGACTCGCCCGGAGTCCCGCGACGCGACCACCGACACAC
>CAYMSH010000543.1:0-1173 GCA_964392945.1 uncultured Planctomycetaceae bacterium
CCGACCGCAGCATCGCCAAACTCGGCGGCTATGACGCGGTGAACGACGCGGCGATGCAGAGCGTCGGCGATTTCATAACCGCCATGAGCAAGGGTCGGTTCGATCTGGCCCCGAAGCACGCTTGCCCGTCGTACTGCCCGTTCCGCCAGATTTGCCAGTTCTCCCCCGCACGTGCGGAAGTCAAAGCCGACGCGGGCCGGGAGGATCGCCCATGAGCGAACTGAAACTCACCCCGGCCCAGCAGACCGCCGCGATCGACTCGGCCGGTGAGTCCATGGCCCTGCGCAGCGGAGCCGGATGCGGAAAGACGTTCGTCCTGGCCCGACGATACGCACAACTGCTGGACCAGGCCGACGCCGACAGCGCCCCGCTGCGACGATTAGTCGCACTGACATTCACCGACAAAGCCGCCCTCGAAATGTCACAGCGGGTCCGCAAGATGCTGCTGGACGAAGCCAAAGACGCCTCGGGCCCGCGCAAAGCCCAACTCCGCGACTGGGTCGATGAACTGCCCGAAGCCCGCATATCAACGATACACAGCTTCTGCGCATCGCTGCTGCGAGCACACGCTATCGAGGCCGGTGTGGACCCCAACTTCGCGGTCTGCGCCGACGGGCTGCTGACGGCCAAATTGCTGGACGACGCGTGCGATTCGGCGATGCTGGCGGCCGCCGAAGCAGGCGACGAGAAACTAACGGCGCTGCTGGAGCAGTTGGCCTACCCGGCGGTTCTGGAACTGCTGACCAGGCTGGTCTCCGAGCGACACCTTATCGATCCGAACAGCTACCGCGACGCCGACGACGTGCTGGCCGGTTGGGGCAAACTGATCGACAACCTGCGGGCCGCGGCCTGGGCGAGACTTGACAATGACGCTGCGCTGGCCAGCATGGCCCGCAGCATTAGCGCCCAGCCCTGCTCCGACCCCGGCGACAAGCTGGCGATCAAACGCCTGGAGCTGATGAGCGTTGTCGACGAGATAATCGCCGACGCCGAGGCGCGAACGGCCGAGAAGTTCCAATTCGCGGTGAAGTACACGATCGGAAACGTAGGCGGGAAAGCGGCCTGGGGCTCCAAGGAAGCGGCGATGGACCTGCGCCACCAGATCAAGGCCGTCAAAGAGGCTCTCGACAAATACGCGCCGTACGCAGAGACCTTGAACGAGATGGATCGCCG
>CAYMSH010000543.1:1183-3054 GCA_964392945.1 uncultured Planctomycetaceae bacterium
GTTGGTTGGGCGTTGGGCCGAGGCGGTGGTCGCGGTGGTCTCGCTGGCCGACGATGCGGCGAAGCGATACGCATCGACCAAGCGGGCCCGAGGATTGTTGGACTTCAACGATCTAGTCGTGCGGGCCAGCGAGCTGATCCGATCCAATCGCCAGGTGCGGGACCAGTTGGCCGGAGGGATCGACCAGATACTCATCGACGAATGCCAGGACACCGACGCCTTCCAACTGCAGATGCTCGCGGCGCTGCTGGACCAGGACGACGCCGAGCCGACCAGCGCATTTGTCGTGGGCGACGCCAAGCAGAGCATCTACCGCTTCCGCGGCGCTGACGTCGAGGAGTTCGAAAACACCTGCAGCCGCCTGGGACGCAATCGCAGCGAATCGCTGGACCTTTCGTTCCGCACGCACGCGGGGGGCGTTGAGTTCGTAAACTCGCTGTTCGGCCCGCTGATGGGCGATCAATACGAAACGATAACCGCACACCGCAGCGAAACGCCGGACCATGAATCGGTCGAGATACTCCTGGCCGATCGCGACACGCCGCTGAAAAACGCCGAGCAGGCGTCAGACGCACAAGCCGAACTGACGGCCCAGCGCATCTCGGAAATGATCGCCAACCGCGAAAAGTTGGTCTGGGACGAGAAGTCCGAATCGTGGCGCGGGGTCCAGCCGCGAGATGTGGCGATACTACTGTCGAGGATGACCAACTCGCTGGAATACGAACGCCAACTGCAGAAGTACAACGTGCCGTACTACGTTGTCGCCGGGACCGGGTTCTTCAAGCAGCAGGAGGTATTCGACATACTCAACGCGCTGCGGATCATCGACAATCCGCTGGACGACATCGCACTGTTCGGCGTGCTGCGGTCCAGCCTCGTCGGCCTGGACGACAACGCGATGATGCACATCGCAGAAACGCTTCAAGGCGGGCCATACCTGCCGAAGATCAACTCGACGCTTTCAGACAACCTGGCCGGCAAGCTCAGCGAATCGCAACTGGCCGCAATGCGATCGGCCGCAGCGATGCTCGCCGATCTGGCCAAATGCAAGAACGCACTGGCGATCGACGATCTGCTCAATCGACTGCTGGACCAGACCGGATACCTGGCGGTTCTGGCCGCACAATTCGGGGCAAAACGCCTGATAGGCAACATTCGCCAACTGATCGACCAGGCCGCCACCGCCGACCGCGACGGGATGTCGCTGCGGGACTTCATCACGCGGACCGACCAGTTGATACTCAACGAATCGCGATACGAACAGGCCGTCGTAGCCGGTGAAAACGACAACGTCGTCAGGCTCATGACGGTCCACAAGTCAAAGGGACTGGAGTTCGGCGTGCTGGTGCTGCCGGACCTCAACGCCGGGCGGCGCGGATTCGTCGGCCGGCTCATGCACCGCGGCTCCGATTGGGGCTGGACCCTGGACTTAAAGCCCGACCCCGACGATCCCGACAGCCCCGGAGACATCAGACCGCTGTCGTTCGAACTGGCCAAGCTGGCCGAAAACCTCGATCTGGACGCCGAAGACATCCGAAAACTCTACGTCGCGATCACGCGCCACCGCGATCACCTGGTGCTCATCGGCGCCAACACGCGGAACAAGGACGGCGAAATCATCGCCGCCAGGAGCCCGCTGGCCCAGATCGATTCGGTCCTGCCCCTGGCCCGCGCGATCGACGCCGGAGCCGAGACAATTCCCTACGCCGGCGGGCGGTTCAACGCCCGAGTCGCGTGCGTCATCCCCGACCCGGCGACAAAACACGCCCGACAGGACACTCCCCGGCGCAAAGCCCAGTCGATAGCCCCAGGACCCGAGGATCTGGCCGCTGCAAAGGTCAAGCCCAAGTCGGCCAAAGCCCCCCCCCCCC
>CAYMSH010000544.1:0-3037 GCA_964392945.1 uncultured Planctomycetaceae bacterium
GCATGCGCCGAGGCGATAGTGGGCCATGGCGTAATCCGGCTCGAGCGCGATCGCCATTTTGTACGCCTCGATCGCATCTTCGTATTTCTCCATATCGCAGTAGGCGCCGCCGATGCCGTAGTAGGCTTCAGCGTTGTCGGACTTGATGTCGATCGCTTTCTTGTGGTAGGAGATGGCCTGGACGTACTTGCCGACATGCCCGTAGGCGTTGCCTATTTTGCGGTGGGCCTGGGTGAAATTCGGGTCGATCGAGATCGCCTGCTTGTATGCGGCGATCGCCTCGTTGTGCCTGCCGAGATGAGTGTAAGCGTCGCCCATATTGCAGTAGGCCTGTGGGCTGTACTGGCCGGCCGGCTTGTGGGCCAGTTCGGCTTGCGGAGCGGGGAATTCGTGTCGGCAGCCCGGACATCGAACGCGAACCGCCTCCGATTCCTCCGGAAGCCTGAGCGGCTTATCGCATTGTGGGCAATTGAAATCCGTCACGTCGTGAACCTGCTGAGTTGGCGAGCGGCGCCTTGGTTTCGAACACGTTAATTCTAGGCTCGGCTGCTTGCCGTTTCAAATCTTGACACGCCAGACCGCGTCAGATAGCCTCTCGAGCATGAATAAAACACACAATACCGTAAGCACTAACGTGCAAAACTATCGCTCGAAAACATCTGTCCTCGTCGCCTGCCTGCTGCTCGGAGCGGTCCTGGCTGTCATGTGTCCTGCAGGCGTGCAGGCGGCCGACGGCAAGATCGACGTGACTAAAGGCCAGACCATCGCCTTCCTGGGCGACTCGATAACCCAGGCCGGCGCCAGAAACGGCGGCTACTGCAAACTCGTACTCGACGGTCTCAAGCAGCAGGGCATAGAGGCCAAGGGCGTTTTCGCAGGCATCAGCGGGCACAAGTCCAACCAAATGCTGGCCCGGCTGGAGAAAGACGTTCTCAAACACAAGCCCGACTGGATGACGCTCAGCTGCGGTGTAAACGACGTATGGCACGGCGCAAGAGGCGTGGCGTTGGAGCCTTACAAGAAAAACATTACCGAGATCGTAACCCGCGCACAAGCCGCGGGGATCAAGGTCGTGCTGCTGACCTCGACGATGATCGGCGAAGATCAACCCAACTCTCGCAACCAGAAACTCCTGCCGTACAACGCGTTCATTCGCCAGCTGGCCAAGGACAAGAACTGCCTGCTGGCCGATCTGAACACCGATATGCAGGAAGCACTTAAGAAATTCCCCAAGACCGCCAAGGGCAACAAGCTCACCAGCGACGGGGTGCACATGAACGGGCTTGGCAATATCATGATGGCCAAAGGCGTGCTGAAGGCGTTCGGCTTGACCGACAAGCAGTTGTGCGACGCGGAAAAAACGTGGAAGAGCATTCCCAACACCAGCAACATCAGACTGCGTCTGGGCATGTCGATAGAAGAAGCCGAAAAGCTGAACGCTGTCGCCGCCAAGGCCAATAAGAGCCTCCAGCAGCTCTTCAGCGATTTCCTCAAAGAGAAGAAAGCCGCACTGCTCAAGGAGTAGATCGTTTACCGTCTCGGCGCCGGGCGTTTGATCGGCGGGCGTTTGGCCGGCGAGGGAGGTCGGCGGCGGGGCGGGCGGTTTATTCCCGTCCGCGGTTTAACGCGAACCGGAACTAACACGCCGGGTCTCGGGGCGGGCTTGTGCTCGCCGTGGGCCCGGCGTATTTCGATCAGGCAGATCGTGCGCCTGGACATGTTCCGCTTGAGGAACAGCGTTCGCCCGGTTCTCTTTACAGTTTCGACGGCCTCAAGTTCCGTGCGCGACGGGTCCAACACCCAGCGGGTGGCTTCGAAGGGCGTTTGGTTGGTCCACGGGAGGTTCGTGACGCTCAGCGACCATCCGGTGTGGCTCGACTGGTAGTCGCTTATCAGGATGTGCACTCGCCTGGACGGTTCGTTCGTGCCGGCCAGTATGTTGTACCCTTTTTCGTCGCTTCCGACCGCCGCCAGGCGAAGCGGTGTTTGGAGCATACGTTTCCATGCGATCAGCGATTGTGCGGCCCGGACGGGCTGGCCGGTTTCGTGCTTATGCAGCCCGAGCGACGGGGCGTTGTCGCCGACGTATTGATAGGCCCGGGTGACGCCTCCGTCGAGCATGTTCATCAGACTGGATGCGTAAAACGCGACGCCGGCGGGAGTGTCGCTGAAGACATTTTCGTGAATCCCTGCGTTCCACTCGGTTATGATGCTCTCGGCTTGGGCGTATCCGTATTGGTCCAGTGCATCGCGTACTCTCCGGGCGTATTGGTAGTAGCAGTATGGGTTGTAGTCGTCCTGCCCGCCATAAGTGTGCCACGAGTAGAAATCCAGCGGTGTGTTGGTGTTGCTGCAGTGCTGCAGGAATCCGTCTAGATATGCGCCGGTGAACGATCCGCTCAGGCCCGGTCCGCCGATTTTCAGCGACGGGTCGAGAGCCTTGATCGCTTTGGCGGTCTCCTCGTAGAGCGCGTAATACTGCTCCGGCGTTCCGGACCAGCACTGCTCAGACATGTCTGGTTCGTTCCAAACTTCCCAATACTCAATCCCGTAGTTGTGCCCGGAGTTCCATCCCTGGTTGTAGTGACGGACGATGTTCGTGCAGATGTTGGCGAACTTCTGGAAGTCGCCCGAGTCGGCGTGATGGACGATCTGGCCGCCCTGGTCGCGGACGGTTCCCGGCGGATCGTTTATCGGAAGGGGGTTCTCGCCTTTCCAACTCGTGCCCAGGCGATAGAAGCAGTCGAACCCGCCATCGACGATCGGGCCGATGCGCTGGTCGGATGAGGCGAAATCATAGCTGCCGGGCGCGTTGGCGTCGGCGGTGAAGTCCGGGAAAATCACCCACCAGTCGGTAGGCCCGTAGAAGTCGTGCGAGCGAATCGAGTCGATGCCGAACTGGCGGAAGTTCTCCGAGAAATCGAACACCGGCGCCTGTGGATTTCCAGGCCAGTTGACCGGTCCGCGGTTCGGGCCGATCAGCGGTCTGATGAGCCCTGCGCGTGCGGCGCAGTTAACCCGGATCGCCTTTACTCCG
>CAYMSH010000545.1:0-3033 GCA_964392945.1 uncultured Planctomycetaceae bacterium
TTGTCGCTCAAATCTCCGCGGTCCAGAAGTCTCACCGCCCGGTCCGAGGGCGTCTCGACGCTCGGGCTGACGCCCTGAACACCGCCTATGGCGATCTCCAGCCCAACCGGCGTCGCTATCAGCAGATCGTCGATATCCGACTCGATCGGGGCCGATTCAGCGGCAGCGAACCCCGGAATCGCTCTGGTCAGAAGAGGTGTCCGCCGCGGGGGTTTCTTGGGCTGCTTAGAGGCGCGGTCACTCGAACGATTCGCGGTCTTGACCGGATCGGGAGCCGCCTGAACGCTTGATGCGACGGCTGTCGGGGCCGCTTGCCCCGCTGGCGTGGGCGCCGCCGCGGGAGCATTGAAAATGTTGCGAAGCAGGACGAAATCGCCCAGATCCACATCGCCGTCGCCGTCGTGATCCGAGGCGATTCCCTGCCCCGTGGCGCCGAACTCGTTGGCGAACATCACCACATCCGCCTCGTCAACGGTCCCGTCGGCGTTTGCATCGCCGAGGGGAATATCGAGTCTCGATCCGAAAAGAACGTCGGTTTCAACCTGTCCGGGCTCAAGGGTCACCACGTGCTGACCGACCAGCGGGCTGCGAATATGCGTGCTGATTCCGGTGCCGACAAACTGTCCCGGACCGGAGTCGTAACTAAGCAGCACCCGATGGCCGAAGAACAGAGACCCTTTGGCGCCCACAGTGGCCAGCAAGCCTTCAGATCCTTCGTCAGTGCTTGTCAGATCGCTGTAATTCAGGCTGACGCGCCCGTCGGCCCCCAGAACGGCCTGGAACGTCAGGGCGCCGGGATCCAGCTCATCGTAGAAGTCGATCTGGTGCCACTGGATGATAAGACGCTCGTCGTCCCCGCTTCCTCGAACCTCCCAGTAAATCGCACTGTCGGGCGTTCCGGTAATTATCAGATCGTCCCAGAACACCGCTATCGCCGCGCCTTCGGGATAGAGGCTCAAATCGCCGTTGAGCCACGAAGTGGCCGGCTCGACAAACGAGAGCAGACCGTTTGTGTTAATGTATATTTCGTCGTACGACGTTCCGTACATCGGAAACTCGAATCCGCCGAGATCGATAGAAGACAGGTAGTGTGATTCGTCGTCCTGCCCGACCAGTACGGCCTGGCCGGTAGTGCTGATGTCCTCAAACTGCAGCGACGTGGTGTAAGAAGCATACGACTCTGGGTCCACTATCGACGGATACGTCGCAATCCGCCCCGACCCCGTAACCTCGTCAACGACGTACATTCCCGGCTGCAGGCCCTCGAAGGCGTAATTCCCCTCGGCGTCGGTAAGCGTAGAGACTTCGCCTGGGTCGAGTACACCGTCCAGATCGCTGTCCAGGAAGATCGTCGATCCGACTACCGGGCTCTCTCCGGCGCCGCGGATCCCGTCGGCGTTGCGATCGTCCCACTTGGCGCCCCGAATCTCCGGAGAGCCCAACAGCTTGATCGTGAGATAGTATTGACCGATGGAGTCGCCGAACCAACTGTCGTAGAACAGCGGATCGTAATCAAAATTGCTGTATCCCGACACGCCGAGGTAGTACGCTCCGGCCGTGTCGAATGCGTACTGTATCTCGCTGTCGGGAAAGTCCGTATCGTCGTTGTACGCCAGTTCGTTCCCGCTGGCGTCGAACAGGCGCAGGATCGTGTCCAGATCGCTGCCGACAAGGTCAGTATCAGTCTCGGCCACCAGCGTCATCGGGCCGGGTACATCCAGCCTGTAGATATCGACATCGTTGTAACCCCACAGCCCGTCGCCAATCTCGGCGCTGAAGGCGGCCTCGTCGGCCCCCGTCAGGCCGCTCGGGGTGGCGGTGTCGATCGTGTCGTTCGGTTCGAGGTCCGCTGAGGCGGCGATAATCTGGAAGAAGTGCTCGTGATCGGAGGCCCCGTCGTTCAAGGCGTTTGCGTCCAGATCGCGCACGGGATCAGGCCCTGTCCCGCTGATCGTCAGGCGGTAGTTCTCGGCATCAAGATCACGACAATGTCGCCCGAGACAAGCCCCAGATCGGTGTCGCCGATTGCAAACTCGTTGTCGTCGGCAGTGTCGAACATATCGTCGGCCCCGTCGTCCCGGAGGGAGAAATTGGCCCCGACGATCGACGCAGGGGCGAGATCTTCGCTGAAGTAGACGGTGATTTCGTTGATGGCTGCCGACACTCCCGAAGGACTGGCCGACATGACTCTCGGACCGGTGCTGCCCAGGGCCAACAGCGCGCCAAAGGCGTTGAGACGCCCGCCGGTAACGGTATAACCGTCAAGCGCCGCGATCGGATCGACGCTGTTGATAATCGCCTGCCTGATCTCGCCGACAGTTGAACCCGGCTGATGAGCCGCCAGCAGAGCGGCGACGCCCGCGGCGTGCGGAGCGGCCATCGATGTGCCCTCGAACCACGCGTATCCGCCTCCTGAAACTGACGAATAGATCGACACCCCAGGCGCTCCGATATCCACTGTCGTCACGCCGTAGTTCGAGAAGTCGGCGAGCTGATCGTTTCGATCGGTCGCCGCCACTGAAAGTATGTACTGCGAATCATAGCTGCTGGGATAGTTGGCGTAGACGTCGTTGTCGAGCCCTTCGTTGCTGGAGGCGGCCACGAACAGGATGCCCTCGCGTCCGGCGTTTTCTATCGCCTCCAGCAGGGCCGTCGAATATCCGCCGCCGCCCCAACTGTTGTTCGTGGCGACAACGTTGACGCCGTAATCGCGCTTCATCATCGCCGCGTAATCGATCGCCGCGATGGCGTCCTCAGTGGTGCCGGAACCCGAATCGTCCAGGAACTTCAGCGCCATTATGCTGACGTCCCAGTTAACGCCTGTCATCCCGTTTCCGTCGTTTCCAACCCCGCCTATAGTACCCGAAACGTGCGTTCCGTGATCGTGGCCGTCCATGGGATCGTTGTCATCGTTAACGAAATTCCAACCGTAGACATCGTCAATGAATCCGTTGTTGTCGTTGTCGATGTCGTCATTGGGGACTTCTCCCGGATTCATCCAGATATTGCCAAGCAGTTCCGGATGCGTGTAGT
>CAYMSH010000546.1:0-3027 GCA_964392945.1 uncultured Planctomycetaceae bacterium
GCGCCTTGGTGAAGCGGTGGGTCCGACAGCTTTCGACCAGACGGCCGGAGCACATGACGGGACGTATATCTCCGGACCGCTGCTGGGCCAGGCGGGCGTGTTCCCGCTGGATGACTCAGTGTATTTCGATGGAATTGACGCCCGAATAACCGTCCCTGACGCCGTAGCGTTGCGTCCCGCAGAGATCACTGTCGAAGCGTGGGTGAACCCGACAGCCGATATCCCCAATTACGGGGGCATACTGGCCAAGACGACCAGTTCCTCATGGAATGACGGGTTTGGGCTGATGCATTACACCGCCCAGGACGTGCGATTCTTCGTGAATCAGTATAGTGCGAATTACGTAACGACGCAGGTTGCTCCCGGGGTGTGGACCCATCTTGTCGTAACTTACGATGGCGTCGAGCTTCGCCTCTACGCCAATGGTATCCTGGTTGATTCAAGGGAGTTCAGCGACCCGATAAACCACTCGTTGGCGGATGTGTCTATTGGTTCCGACACTGCGGCGGGCTCTTACAAGTGGAAGGGTAATCTGGATGAGGTTGCGTTGTACGATGCGGCGCTGGAGGCGGATGATGTGCTGGCGCACTACAACTCAGGTCCATATGGGCGGGGTAATGTGGATATCGAACTGTTCAAGGGCGGAGCCCCGGTTTCCGTGCTGGCCGACGACTACCCTAATTTCGGCGAGTTCCTGTGGGCGATACCGGATGTAACCACTCCTGGAATCGATTACAAAGTTCAGATAACGCGTAGCGAAAACCCCGCGTTGGACGATGAATCCAATTTCCAGTTCGAGATTACCGAACCTATCAACGAGTACTACGTTAATATCCCCGGCGACGCGGATCTGCTGGATAACGAATACACCACCGCTCCGGGCAACGACGCCAACGACGGTCTGACTCCCAATAAGCCCAAAGCGTCCATTCGGGCGGTCCTGGAGGCGTACGATCTCGATTCAGGCGATACGATAAAGGTCGACACCGGATCGTACACGCTGGGCGTCAATATCCTGATCACATCCGAGGACGCCGGCGCTACGATTATCGGTCCGATTCTGCCCGGACACCGGGCCGTGATCGATCGGGCCAATACCGGAGCCGGACGATATGCGTTTGAACTGGACAACGCCGACGGAATCACACTGGACCACCTGGCGATTACGGGAGGGCAATACGGAGTATACGCCTCGGCCACATCCGACAGCGACAACGTGACAATCAGCAACTCCGAGATATTCGGCAACGCTTACGACGGTGTCGCGATACTGGCCACAAACGATGATCTCGTACTCACCGGCAACGAGCTTTACCGCAACTCCGAAGGCGCCGACATCCGGAGCCAGACCGCCACGGTCACAGGCAACGTATTCCACGATAACACCAGCTACGGATTGTACCTCGAGGGATACGGAGGCGATGTCAGCGGGAATACCTTGTACGGAAACAGTACGGGCATGTTCGTTCCCGGACACGGAGCCATGACCACCGTAACTTCGAACACGGCGTTCGACAATCTGGCAATTGGGATCCAGGTTCGCAGCAATACTATTGCTGAGGAAAACGTGGTTTACGGCCACACGGTAAGCTACGGAGGCATGTATGTTCAATACGGCGCCCAGGCCTACAGGAACACAGCGCACCACAATTTCCTGGGTATCCTGGTGGATCACACCAGTATTGGAAACGACAACACAATCTTCGCTAATTCCGACATAGGTCTGTGGATCAATCACACCAGCCAGGCTCGAAACAACCGGATCTATGACAACCGGGTCGGAATCCAGGCCTACGGTTCGTTCGGAGGCGAACTGATCAATAACATCGTGTACGACAACACCGAACACGGTATCGTGTTGTACGGCGTCAATTCCGCTCGCGTGCACAATAACACCGTCTACCAGACGGCAGGCGATGCTATTCACGTGCAGACTAGTTCAAACCATGTGGATATCCGCAACAACGTTCTCCACACGACAAACGGATCGAGCATATTTGTCGACTCCACCAGCCAGAACAACTTCTCCAGCGACTACAACATACTGTACTTCACCGGCGCGGGAACACTGGCCAGTTGGGACGGTTTTATATTCTCCGATCGCGCCGACTGGTTCTACGAACTGGGCTTCGACGGTAACTCCCGAACCACCGACCCGCAGTTGGTCGATATGGACGGCCCCGACGATATCCTCGGATTCAGCACGGCGCCTCTTGCCGCGGCGATGATTATAGACGACGGAGACGCCGGATTCGCGCTGGCCGACGGCGTATGGACGTATTCATCCGGATCCGGGGGATACAACGATGACTACCAGGAGATCAGCGGCGGGGGCGGTCTGGCCGCATGGTCGTTCGCGGGCCTGACCCCGGGAGCAACCTATCATGTAGCCACAACGTGGAAGAACGGTTCGGGCAATACCTCACAGGGACGTTACGAAGTCTACGATGACGCCGGTGAACTGGTGTCGATGATCGAACGGCATCAGTACTACGCCGCCGATGATTTCATCGACGGAGCCGTCCCCTGGGAAACTCAAGGGTACTTCGTAGCCACAGGCCCCACAATGGTGGTGCAATTGACCAACGATCTGACCAGCAATCGCCTGGTTGCCGACGCAGTTCGTCTACAAGAGATTGTCGGTGACGGCGGAGCCGATGACGATTTCCACCTCCAGGTCGGATCACCGGGAATCGACGGCGGAGACGTGCTGAGCTACTACCTCACCGAACCGGAGCCCAGCGGCGATCGAGTCAACATTGGGGCCTACGGAAACACCGCCGAAGCGGCCACCAGCAGCGATCAACTCGTGCAGGTTCTAAACCCCAACGGTCTGGAGAAATTCGAACTCGGGCAGAATGTTGATATCCAGTGGCGTTCGGCCGGTCTCACGCCGTACCGAACGGCCGCATTAATCAATTCGGGCAACCAGGGAACGGTGGATAATTGGCTGTACGATCGTTACTACACCGACTGGTATTCCTATGGGAGCTTTGCGTCCGCCGTTGCCATTGGAATCGCAGATCC
>CAYMSH010000547.1:0-3015 GCA_964392945.1 uncultured Planctomycetaceae bacterium
GCCCAACGCATTACGGACCTCAATCAAGCGTTGCTTGCGGCCAATCGGTCGCGGTGACCGCATGGACCGATTCCGGCGAACCGCCAAAGAATACATGATGAACATGTTGCCGATCAGCGGACACCGACAGGCCTCGCCGATGACACGAAACGCCCAACATGCCGGAACGGAGCAACTTCATGAGACACGTGATGGAAACAACCGTGAGAACCGTTTTGATTTCGGCCGTCTGCGTTCTGGTCATGGCGCCGGTTTGTCTGGGGCGGGACAATGGCGGTAAGCGACTGGAGAATCGCTGGTTCTTCTCGTTCGGGTACGGGCGTAATCGCAAGGATGTCGAGAAGATCAAGTCCCTGATCGACGTGGCGGCCGGGCGCGGGCTGAACGGTATGGTCCTTTCATCTTTCGGGCTGGACAGCGTCACGCGGTGGAAAGAGAAAGATGTCGCCCTGCTGAAAGAGGTCGCCGAATATTGTGACAGGAAGAATATTGAACTGATACCGACCGGGTTTTCGGCGGGATACGGCGGCGGCGCCCTGGGTCACAACCGCAGTTTCGCGGCCGGGCTGCCTACGACTTTAGCGCTGAGCGTTAGGAACGGCCGACTCGTTGTGGATTCGTCCCGTAATCTTTTGGTCAACGGTGACCTGGAAGCCCACAAGAGCAACCGTTTCAAAGGTTACGGATTCCACGACAAGCCGGGCGTGGTCTCATTCGCCGACAGTCGCAGCGCCTCGGGGAAGAGTTCGATTCGCTTCGAGGGTTTCGGCAAGTTCCAACATGGACACGGCCGGATAAACCAGAAGATCGCCGTCGCGCCGCGGCGAACGTACCGCCTGACATTCAAGATCAGGACCGATGGGCTGAAACCCGTCAGCGGGCTCAAGGCTATGGTCTACTCCGAAGGGGAATCTCTGGCCAGCATCCAGCCGAACGTAAAGCCCACCCAGGATTGGACGCGGATATCGCTCGAATACATCAACACCGACAGGAAAGCCGTCGTGATCTACATCGGGATATGGGGCGGCAAGTCCGGCAAGTTCTGGGTCGATGACATCAGGTTCTCCCAGAGCGGCGACCTGTCGAACATAGTCCGCAGAAAAGGCGCCCCGCTGGCCCTGAAGAGCAAGGACCGCAATGTCGTGCTCGTCGAGGGCAAGGACTTCCGCGAAATCCGCTGCATGAATCAGCTCGACTCGATCGGCCTGCCGCCCGGGACGTCGATCAAGGCCAGCGAGCAGTTGGAGCTTGCCTGCTACAAGATCCCATACGTGAACCACTCGTGGGGCAAGCAGATCAGCCTCTGCATGTCGAATCCGGAGCTATACGAGCACTGGACCAAAGAGGCCAGGCGGCTTTACGAGCTTATCAAGTTCAAGAGGTATCTCCTGGCGATGGACGAGATACGCAACGGAGGCGGATGCCTGACCTGCCGCAACAGCGGGAAATCGATGGCCGAGATTCTCGGCGCGTGTTTCACCCGCCAGCGTGCGATCTTCAGAACTTTGGATCCCAAGATCGAGGTTATCACCTGGTCGGACATGATCGACCCGGCGCATAACGCACGCAACAACTACTACGGAGTCGTTGGCGATTACACCGGGGCATGGAAACACGTGCCGCGCGACCTCAGCATCATGTGCTGGCATCATCGCATCAGGGACAAGTCGCTGGCGTTCTTCTCCAAACAGGGCTTCGGCACTTACGGCGCGGCGTATTACGACGCCGACGATCTGACCAACCCGAAAGAATGGATCGACTCGCTAGGCAGAACTCCCAATGCGAGAGGCGTCATGTACACCACGTGGCAAAAGAAGTACCGACTTCTGGCGGGGTTCGGGGACCTCGTGTCCGGGAAGACGGGCGAACAGAAGAAACCGCGAGACTGAATCGATTCGCTCCCCCGCCCAGACGCCGCAGCCACGGAAGTCAAGCGAGACGTCCGAGGTTCACTGACCCAAGAAGTGTGAACCTCCGATTCGGGGCGCAAGCCAGCGTCCCGACAGCCGCCCCGCCAGCGCCGCAGGGCCCCAGACCCTCGCTAACCTCGACACCTCCAGCACGTTCCGCCCCGCCGCCATTCGAGGCTACCGGCGATACGGACAAGGCGTACCGCTTTTCCGGCATATGGGTCCGCACGCCAAACCTGTGAACCTATTGTGAACCGTCGCAGGCGACTGGCCCTGCCGGCAAACTCGTCGGGCTGGACTCCATTGGGCTGTTCGGTTAGACTCACCGGCGCGTTGATTTGTCCATCTGAGCACATACACCGAAAGGATACCTGATGAACATCTTGCTGATCGGCGGCGGCGGGCGGGAACACGCCCTGGCATGGAAAATGAACCAGTCGCCCCTGTGCGATAATCTCTGGGCGGCGCCCGGAAATCCGGGAATCGCACAGGACGCCGAGTGCGTTGACATCTCCGTTGACGACACCGAAGCGATACTCGCATTCGCGAAAGAAAAGAGCGTGGACCTCGTGGTCATAGGCCCCGAAGACCCGCTGGCCAACGGACTGGGCGACGCGGTTCGAGAAGCCGGAATGCTCTGCTTTGGCCCCTCGGCCCAGGGAGCCAGGATCGAATCGGACAAGGCCTACGCCAAAGAGATGATGAAGTCGGCGTCAGTCCCGACGGCCGAAGCCCGCGTCTTCACCAGCCTGACCGCCGCCAAGGACTACGTCCTGTCGCGCGAGCACGGTGTGGTCGTAAAAGCCGCCGGCCTGGCCAAGGGCAAAGGCGTGATCGTGTGCCCCGAACCGTACCAGGCGGTAAAGCCGCTTGAAGACATGATGATCAGAAACGCCTTCGGCGACGCGGGCAAGACCGTGCTCGTCGAAGAGATGCTCATCGGGCCGGAAGCGACTATCCTGGCGTTGTGCGACGGAAAGAGTATATACCCGATGGAGCCGCTGCAGGACCACAAGCCCATCGGCGACGGCGACACCGGGCCCAACACCGGCGGCATGGGCGCCTACAGCCCCGTGCCGATAGTCGACCGGGCCGCCAAGGACCC
>CAYMSH010000548.1:0-3000 GCA_964392945.1 uncultured Planctomycetaceae bacterium
CCGGCTGGAAGCATTGGGGCTGCCGCAGACCGATCTGGCCCTGGTGGGGATGGCGCCCGACGCCGCAGCCCGAAGTGGTCTCGGAAAACGAAGTCAAAGTCGATAAGGACGGCAAGGTCAAGATCGAGATCGACACGGCCCTTGCCAAGGCGATCCACGGCGATCGTGATCACAAGTACAGCATCACCGCTGAAGTGACTGACAAGTCGCGACGGACCATAGTCGGCACGGGCAATGTGCTCGTCAGCCGCAAACCGTTCAAGGTCTACGCATGGGTCGATCGCGGCCACTACCGCAAAGGCGACGTGATCCAGGCCAGCTTCCAGGCCCGCCGACTCGACGCCAAAGGCGTTAAAGGAACCGGCAAGCTCACGCTGATGAAGGTTTCGTATCCCAAGGGCAAGCCCGTGGAGACCGCGGTCCAGAACTGGAAGCTCAACACCGACGAAGACGGCAAGTCCAGCATCCAGATCAAGGCCGCAGCTCCGGGGCAGTATCGCCTGAGCTACACGCTGACCGACGCCAAGGACCACACGATCGAGGGCGGATACGTGTTCGTCGTCTGGGGCGAAGGCGACAGCGGCAGCAAGTACCGCTTCAACGATATAGAACTCGTCGCCGACAAGCAGAGTTACAAGCCCGGCGAAAAGGTCAAACTCCGCATGAACACCAGCCGGGCCGGCTCGACGGTTCTGCTGTTCGTGCGCCCGGCCAACGGGATATACCTGGCTCCGAAGATCTTCCGCCTGACCGGACGCAGCGTCGGCGAGCAGATCGAAGTTATCAAGAAGGACATGCCCAACTTCTTCGTCGAAGCGTTGACCATCGCCGACGGGAAGGTATACCGCGAGGTCCGCCAGATCGTTGTCCCGCCGGAGAAGCGCGTGCTGGACGTGAAGATCTTCCCGTCCAAGAAGAAGTACAAACCCGGCGAGAAAGCCAAAGTCAAGATCAAGCTTGTCGATGCAAACGGCGAACCGTTCTCCGGCTCGACAGTGCTCACGATGTACGACAAGGCCGTCGAATACATCTCCGGCGGGTCGAACATCGGCAAGATCAAGGAGTTCTTCTGGAAGTGGAAGAGAAGCCACTACGCCAGGCACGAAACGTCGCTGACCAAGTCCAGCGGAAACCTGCTGAAGAAAGGCGAGATCGGCATGTCGTTCCTCGGCGTGTTCGGACACTCCGTGGCCGACGAACCGGGCCCGGGCGGCGAATCTGAAGAGAAGGCGATGGATGACGGCAACGTGCTGGCCACCGCCGACAGTGCCATCGGCGGAGCGGCGGAAGGCGCCGGTTTCGCCTCAAACGCACTCAAAGGCGCCCGAGCTCCGGCGGCGATGGCCAAGAGCAAGAGCACCAGATCTCGGCGCAGTAACGGTAAGGCCCAGGGCCAGGGCCAAGGCGGCGGCGCAGACGTAGTCCAACCGACAGTTCGAACGAAATTCGCCGACACGGCTTTCTGGGCCTCGGCGCTTACTACCGGCAAGGACGGTTTCGCCGAGATCGAACTTACCATGCCGGAGAACCTGACGACCTGGAAGACCAGAGTCTGGGCCATGGGACACGGCACGCGAGTCGGCGAAGGGACTGTCGAAGTCGTGACGACAAAGAACCTGATAATCCGACTCCAGGCGCCGCGATTCTTCGTGCAGAAGGACGAAGTGGTCCTGTCGGCAAACGTGCACAACTACCTGAAGAAGGCCAAGAAGGTTGACGTACAACTGGCCCTCGGCGGCGGATGCATAGAACTGATCAAGGGCCAGAAGGCCTCGCAGAAAGTCAACGTCCCCGCCGGCGGAGAGAAGCGCGTTAACTGGCGCGTGAAAGTCGTAAAGGAAGGGTCGGCAAAGATCACCATGAAGGCCCTCACCGATGAAGAGTCCGACGCAATGGCGATGACCTTCCCGGTCTTCGTACACGGCATGCTGAAGACCGACAGCTTCTCCGGCGTGATCCGCCCGCAGAACAAGAATGGCAAGTTTGTGATCAACGTGCCCAAGCAGCGCAGACCGAAAGAAAGTCGCCTGGAGATCCGCTACTCGCCGACACTGGCCGGAGCCATGGTCGACGCCCTGCCGTACGTTGTCGAATACCCCTACGGCTGCACCGAGCAGACGCTCAACCGCTTCCTGCCGACAGTCATCACACAGAAGGTCCTGCAGAACATGGGCCTGGACCTCGACGCGGTCAAGGCCAAACGCACGAACCTGAACGCACAGGAGATCGGCGACGACGTGAAGCGAGCGGCCGACTGGAAACGACTGGCCGGAAAGAAGCGTTGGAACGGTAAGCGATGGATCAATCGCAACCCGGTCTTCGACAAGGGCGAAGTGGACCGGATGGTCAAAGCCGGGCTCCAGCGCCTCACGAACATGCAGAACTCCGACGGCGGCTGGGGCTGGTGGTCCGGATGGCGAGAGCACTCGTATCCGCACACGACCGCAGTAGTCGTCCACGGCCTGCAGATCGCGCGGGCCAACGACGTGGCTGTAGTGCCCGGCACGATCAAACGCGGTATCCAGTGGCTCAAACGCCGCCAGGACGGCGAGCTTGCCAAGCTGATCCGCTGGGAGAAGACCAAGAAGCACGGTAAATCCCGCGCCGACAATCTCGACGCGCTGGTCTACATGGTGCTGGTCGACGAAAAGGTCGATAACCCCGAGATGCGGAAGCGAATCTATCGCGATCGCAATCACATTAGCGTGTACGCCAAGGCCATGTTCGCCATCGCCTGCCACAAAATGAAGGACATGGAAAAACGCGACATGCTGAAGCGCAACATCGAGCAGTATCTCCAGCAGGACGACGAGAACCAGTCGGCCTGGCTGAAGCTGCCCAACAGCGGTTGGTGGTGGCGTTGGTACGGCAGCGAGATGGAGGCCCACGCCTACTACCTCAAGCTACTGTGCCTGACTGAGCCCAAGAGCAAGAAGGCCTCGCGACTGGTCAAGTACCTGATCAACAACCGCCGCCACGCGACGTACTGGAACTCGACTC
>CAYMSH010000549.1:0-3000 GCA_964392945.1 uncultured Planctomycetaceae bacterium
GGTTCGCACTACGGTCTGCGGAACACTCCGCATCGGCCCCAAATGGAGCGGTTGATGACGATCCTGACCGACCCGGTCAAGCGGGCCGAGGATCGGGGCATCAAGCTGGCGATGGAGAATCACTACGACTTCACGTGCGACGAGATGCTCGAGATGTTCGAGACGATCGACTCGCCGAACTTCGGCATGACGTTCGACACCGGCAACGCGTTTCGCTACGGCGACGATCCGGTCGAAGCTGCGAAGAAGCTGGCCAAGTACATCTACGCGATACACTTCAAGGACGTCGCCCCGCTGGACGGCGGGAATCCCGAAGACTGGTTCTACAACGCTTGCGTGCCCGTCGGCAGCGGCGTGATCGACGTTCCGGCGCTGGTCAAAACGCTGGACGACGCCGGCTACGACGGCATATGGGCCATCGAGTTCGATTACCTCGACCCGAGATTCGGACACGAACAGGCCGCACTGGCCCAAAGTTTCGAGTACCTTCAGGCCCTCTAATCGCAAGGAGCGCGGAAGCATGAAAGAGATAAACGTAGCACTGATCGGCTGCAAATTCATGGGCAAGGCCCACACAAACGCGTGGAAAAACGCGCCGCACTTTTTCGACATGAACCTCAAGCCGGTGCTGAAAGTCGTTTGCGATACGAACGAGGAAGTGCTCGCCGAATTCGCCGAGCGATGGGGCTGGCAAGAGACCGAGACCGACTGGCGAAAACTCATCGCCCGCGACGACATTGACGTGATCGACATCGCCACGCCGCCCGACATTCATTGCGATATCGCAGTAGCGGCCGCCGAGGCGGGCAAGCACGTGTTCTGCGAGAAACCGATCGCCCGCAACGCCGAAGAAGCGACGCGGATGTACGCGGCGGCCGACAGGGCGGGGATCGTTCATTACCTGAACCACGAGTACCGCCGATGCCCGGCGATTGTACTGGCAAAGCAGTTGATCGACGAAGGCCGCATAGGGCGCATATACCACTGGCGCGGCGCCTATCTGCAGTCGTGGCTGGCGGATCCGGACTTCCCGCTGACCTGGCACCTGCAGAAAGAAACCGCGGGATCGGGCCCCCAAAATGGGATCAACTCCCACAGCGTGGACCTTGCCAGATATCTTGTCGGCGAGATGAAGAGCGTAGTGGCGATGCAGACCAGATTTGTCAACGAGCGCCCGCTGGCCGGCCAGGACGCCGGCACGTTCAACGCTTCGTCCGCCGTCGAAGACGCCCCGATGGGGAAGGTCACCGTCGAGGACGCCATCTCCATGATAGTCGAGTTTGAAAACGGGGCGTTGGGCTCGTTCGAGGCCACCAGCTTCGCCACCGGAAGGAAGAACTACAACTACTTCGAAATCTACGGCGACAAGGGCTCGCTGATCTTCGACCTGGAGCGGATGAACGAGTTGAAGTTCTTCTCCGTCGATGACCCGGAGCATGCTCAGGGGTTCCGAACGATACTGGCTACCGAGCCGTGCCACAAGTACATGGCCAACTGGTGGCCGCCGGGACACAGCATCGGATTCGAACACGAATTCCATCACGGAGTCGTCGATTTCCTCGACGCGATCGACAAGGGAACCGGCGTTACGCCGAACTTCCTTGACGGTCTGAAGGGAATGGAAATACTCGAAGCCGGGCTCGAATCAGCCCGCAGCGGAACGAAGATTCTGCTCGGCTGATACGCCGGGCCCAACGGAGAAAGTGACGATGACCGGTCTTGAAAGAATCAACGCGGCCCTAAAAGGCGAGCGGCCGGACACAGTGCCGATCATGCTGCACAATTTCATGATGGCCGCTCGCCAAGCCGGGTTCACCCAGTCCGAGTACCGCAGCGATCCGCAGAACATCGCCCGTGCGTTTATCGAGTCGGTCGATCGATACCAATACGACGGTATCCTTGTCGATATCGACACCGCAACGCTGGCCGGAGCGGTGGGGGTCCCCGTCGAGTATCTCGAAGATGATCCGGCGGTGTGTCACGTGGGATGCCTTGACGATCTGTCGGCCGCGGTCTCCCTGGGCGCCCCCGACGTGGGCGCCGACGAGCACATTCAAATCTGGCTCGAAGCGGTGCGTCTGCTGCGCCGGCACTTCGGCGACGAGATATGCATTCGCGGCAATTGCGATCAGGCCCCGTTTGCTCTGGCGTGCATGATGCGTGGCATGCAGAACTGGATGATGGACCTGATGGACCCCGACGCCCAGGAGAACATTGCGGCGCTGCTGGACTACTGCACGCAGGCGACTTCGCAGTTCGTGGCGTTGATGGCTCAAGCCGGTGCGCACGTGATATCCAACGGCGACAGCCCGGCCGGTCCGTCGATGATCTCGCCCGAGATGTATCGCCAGTACGGGCTTCCGTACGAACAAAAGATCGCCGCGGCCGCTCACGCCGAAGGCCTTCCGTACATGCTGCACATCTGCGGCGACACCTCGCTGATACTGGACGACATCCTCGAAACAGGCGCCGATGCGATGGAACTTGACTACAAGACCGACGTTGTCGCAGCCTGCGAGAAGATGGCCGGCAAGATGTGCTTCGTCGGCAATATCGACCCCAGTGGAGTGCTGGGCCTGGGAACTGTCCAGGACGTAGAGCGCGAGACGGTGAAGCTGCTGGACGTATTCGCCGACAATCCGCGATTCATCCTCAACTCAGGATGCGCACTGCCCCCGGCGACGCCGAGCGAGAACATCGAAACCATGATACGAATCGCACGGGCGCGATAGGCCTGTAGCCGCCGAGATCGCTCACTGCTCCAGGAGCCTCATCAGGAGGTGTTGTGCGCGATCGGCCATCTTGCTCTCGGGTTTCAGGGCTATCGCTTTGTCCAACGCCTCTATGGCCATGGAGTAGTTTTTCAGACCCGTGTACGCCGCTCCGAGGTTGGCGTATGCGTCGGCGAATTCCGGTTCGATGGCGATGGCGTTCTTGTACGCTGTCACCGCGTGCGTGTACCGCCGCATGCTGCTGTAGCATGCGCCGAGGCGATAGTGG
>CAYMSH010000550.1:0-2969 GCA_964392945.1 uncultured Planctomycetaceae bacterium
CGGGGGCTTGACAGCGTGGCTTTCAGAGATGCGGCGACCTGGCGCCGCTTTGACACATCGCGGAGCGATGGCCGTTTTGCCGTTGCCGCTGGCCGTACTGATCGCTGTCGATTAACTGATCACCAGGTTATCCGCTGTCATTTCGGCCGGGATTTCCACGCCTAGCAGGCCGAGCATTGTCGGGGCTATGTCGGCCAGTTTCCCGCGTTCCTGCAGGCTCACGTCGGCGTCGTCAGCGCTGGCCAGGATAAATTCTACGTCGCTTAGGGTGTGGGCGGTCATCGTTGCGCCGGTTTCGTGATCGGCCATCTGTTCGCTGTTGCCGTGATCGGCGGATATCAGGACCGTTCCGCCTTGGGCCAGTGCGGCGTCTACGACTCGCCCGGTGCATTCGTCGACTGTTTCGATCGCCTTGATCGCGGCGGCCAGAACGCCGGTGTGACCGACCATGTCGCCGTTGGCGTAGTTTATGATTATCACGTCGTACGTGTCGTCGATCTGTTCGGCTCCGTCGAGGGTCTCCGGCGATTCGAGATGGGCGATTTCCATATCGACCGCCATCTTACGTACGGCCGATATCCCATTGTCGATCGCACAGACCGCAAGATCCGTCACCTCGTAGGCGCTCATTTCGGGCTTCTGGTCTTCGGGTATCGTGATCGAATCGACCTTGATCCGATCCTCCAGATCGAACGGCGCTAGCAGCTTGCCGTTGAAGAAGCTCGTTACGTGCTTGAATTTCTGGAACTCGGCCAGCCTGAGCTGCCGCAGGCCATTTCGGCCCAGCAGATCGCCCAGCAGATTCTCCATGTTCATCGGCTCGACGAGTTCGTAAGTGAATTCGTCGTAGTACCGGGTCATGCCGATGTACTTGATGTCCGGTTTGGCGCCTCGCTCGAAGTGGTCGAAATCGTCTATGACAAACGCATCGGTGAGCTGAATGGCGCGGTCCTGTCGGTAGTTGGTGTGGAAGACCACGTCGCCGGCTTCGACCAGCCCGGGGCACTTGCCGTCGTCGCCGACGATAAGAGTGGGGCGGATGAACTCGTCGGTCTCCAGCAGGCGGTCTTCTTCGTCGCTGGTCTTGCGGTGTTCGAGTTCGGCGTCGGCGCGGGCGTAGGCCTTTTCGATCGCTTCTCTTGCTGACATCGCGGTCAGACCGGCGCCGCACATCATCGCGTTGTACGCCGCCTCGGTGCGGTCCCAGTTGCCGGTCCGGTCCATGGAGTAGTATCGACCGGTCACGCTGGCGACTTGCCCGACGCCGCAGTCGGCGATCACTTCTTCGAGCTGCGCCAGATACGTAAGTGCGCTTCGCGGCGGTGTGTCGCGGCCGTCGGCGAAGAAGTGAATGAACACGTTCTGGACGCCTTCTTTGGCCAGGAACGCCAGCAGCGCGAACAGGTGTTCCTGCATCGCGTGCACGCCCTGGTCCTGGACGAGCCCCATCAAGTGGAACTTCGCGCCGGTAGCTTTGCAGTGCGCGACAGCTTCTGTCAGGCGGGGGATTTCGAACAGCTCGCCCGATTCGATCAGTTCATCAACGCGAACGACTTCCTGCTTGACGATTCGCCCGGCGCCCATGTTCAGGTGCCCGACTTCCGAGGAGCCTTGTGACCCGGCCCGCACGCCGACGGCGGTCCCTGACGCCTCCAGCAGGCAGTTGGGATGTTCGGCCAGCAGTTTATCCATTCGCGGCGTGTCCGCCTGCGTCACGGCGTTTCCGGGCCCGTCAGGCGCCACACCCCATCCGTCACGTATTACTAAAACCAGTGGTTTACCCATCATGGGAGTTCCTTCGTATTCTTGGGTCACGAGTTAAGCGTTAGCAGGCCCGAAAGACCTGCATCAAAGAGGCGACAATGTACCCGAACCGCCCAAAAAAATCCACAGCCAGATGAATTGCCGGACCTACTTGCCCGCTGGCTGCGTGGTCGATCGAATCCAGTGACGGACCAGTTTAGACATACTCTTAAGTCGTTTCTGATACTGCTTCTCTCGCCGCTTCTTGTCGGCGTCGTCATCAGATTGGACAGTAAACATGCCCCCGTCGGACTCATCGCCGTAGGATTCTTCGTACTCCTTGGGAAACACGAACTCCGCTATCGTCATGATAGCCGCGTTTTCGACAGCGGTTGAGCTGGAGTTCGGCGTTTTCAGGGATGGCTTCGTCCTGTCCGGAATGAGGGACGCCAGCCGTCGGCAAGCGCGGATAGGGTGATCGTTGTACGGGAGTCTTTCAATCGCTTCGATACGCAGATCGGTATCCAATTTGTCGTTTGACGCCAGGGTTAGAAGGCGATCTGGGTAACCCTCGCGGTCAAGGTCTCTCAGCAAGTAGAAAACGACGCTGTCTGGCGGGAATCCGTCTCCGCTCAATATCTCCATGATTACGGGTATGGCCTCTTTGTGTTTCAATTGGACCAGCGCTTCGACAATGCGGTTGTCCGGTAGGGTCACAACGGGCAGGGAGCAGCGAAAACCGTACCTGAAGATGTTGATCTCGCCGCCTTGGGGAAATTCGATGGCCTTCTTCTGGGATTCGACACAATTGCTTCGCCAGTAGCTCGATATGAATGTCTTGAGCATTCTGGTGAGAGTTTCAGCGTCCGGAGATGCATCGAGTTTGGCAAGCGACTGTATCGCTGCGCCCGCGACGTACATGTTGTTGTCATTGATGCGATCGTTAAGCGCTTTGATTACGGTTGGGTCTTCTGAATTGTAGCGTCCAAGTGCAACGGTTGCATGCCATCTCACGAGTGCGTATCGATCCCGCATCGCCTTCAGCATTGTGTTGCGCGCGGTCTTGTCGGCTCGTGGCATGAGGCCCAGCAGATACAGGTGCAACGCGCGTTTTGACCTGGTGAGCCTGTCGTAGTTGGCGGCCAGAATCTCAGGGTCGATAAGTTCTGGTTGTTTCGAGAGGATATAAGCGGCCGCGTGCGCATGGTTGGAGTCTTTCGCGGCGA
>CAYMSH010000551.1:0-2955 GCA_964392945.1 uncultured Planctomycetaceae bacterium
TAAGGGGCATTTCTTCTGGGACACCGAGGCCTACCTGTTGCCGTTCTATCTCTACACGGCCCCCGAGAAAGCCAAGAGTCTGGTCGATTTCCGTGTCAACAATCTGGAGGAGGCGAAGAAGCTTGCAGCGGAGTTTGGCTACCGCGGCGCCCGCTTCCCCTGGGAGTCTGATGCCGACGGGCGTGAGTGCTGCAGCAACTTCCAGTATGCCGATCACGAGATCCACGTGACCGGGGCGGTTGCCTACGGCGTGGCGCACTACTTCAACGCCATTGGTGGCCTGGAGCAGGCATCTGACGAAGCGGCCTCTCTCGCCGTGGAGACCGCCCGTTACTGGATGGATCGCATCGACTACCGTAAGGGTGACGACGCTCCGTCCATTCTCGGCGTCATGGGACCTGACGAGTATGCGCCCATCACCCATAACAGCGCCTACACCAACCGCATTGCCGCCTTCAACCTGGAGCTGGCGGCGCGTATCGGTGAGCGGGGTGGGGCGACCAATGAAGAGTGCGCCGCGTTTGCCGAGACCGCAGCGGCGCTGCCAATTCTCCGCAGCAAGACAAATCCCGATCTCGTCCTGCAATGCGAAGGGTTCGAGGAGCTGGCCGAACCGCGTTTTGATGAGTTCTGGGCTGACCGCAAAGGCTGCTACGCTGCCCGCGTCTCCCAGGAGCGTCTCTACCGCAGCAAGAATCTCAAGCAGGCCGATGTCCTGCTGCTGATGGCCATGTTCCCGGACGAGTTCAGCGATGCGGAGGTGCAGGCCGCCTGGGATACCTACGTGCCAGTCACGACCCACGACTCGTCCCTGTCCGCTGGCATTCATGCCATCGTCGCGCTCCGCCTCGGTCTGCTTGATGAAGCATGGATGTTCTTTATGCAGTCGGCCGCGATCGATCTGGATACCGATCATGGCGGCGCGGCCCAGGGGATCCATATCGCCGGCTGCGCCTGCAACTGGCAGGTGGTCGTCCTCGGCTTCGCCGGCATGCGCACCGCCCTGCAGTCCGACGTCCTCAGCTTCAACCCGAAGTTGCCCAAGCACTGGAAGGGACTCACGTTCCAGGTGGTCTGGAAGGGAACCCCTGTAAGCGTGGATATGGAACCCGGCAAAACCACCGTGACCAATCAGGGGCCAGAAGCGATAGACATTGAACTCGCAGGACAGACGGCAACCTTGTCTGCGGGCGAAACCAGGAGTTTTGATGATGAGTAAGATCAAGGGCGTAATCTTCGACCTGGACGGGGTGTTGGTCAGCACCGATGAGTTTCATTACCAGGGCTGGGCGAGATTGGCGGCGGATGAGGGGATTCCGTTCACGCGCGAGGATAATCATCGTCAGCGCGGGGTCAGCCGTATGGAGAGTCTCGAGGTCCTGCTGGAGAACGATGATGAGACATACACGGATGAGCAGAAGCTGGAGATGGCCACGCGCAAGAATGGCTACTACGTGGAGTTTCTTCAGGATCTGACCCCCGCCGACGCTCTGCCCGGAGCCCGGGAGATCCTGGCCGCGTTGCGCGAGGCTGGAGTCAAGCTGGCGGTGGGTTCATCCAGTCGCAATACGCCCCTGATCATGGAGAAGGTGGATATCTGCGGATTCTTCGACGCCGTGGCCGACGGCAACGACATTACCCACTCCAAGCCCGATCCGAAAGTTTTCCTGCTGGCGGCCGATAGGCTGGGGTTGAAGCCCGAAGCATGCGTGGTCGTCGAAGATGCCGAAGCCGGCGTAGAAGCCGCCAGGCGTGGCGGCATGCGCGTAGTCGGTGTCGGTCCCGCCGAACTCGGCGCATGCGACGCCCGCGTCAACACAACCGCCGATCTCACGGTTGCCCTGCTGTTGGGGGATGGTGAAGGTGTCCTTGATCAGTAGCCTGAAGCCGGACCTGAGAGTTCACGGGGCTCCTCCGAGAGATCGTGATCCGTAATCGGCGCCCGTAATCGTAATCCGGATTACGAGAGCGGGCGACGAGAACGGACAACGAGTGGCAATTGACAAACTCAGTGTCTACGAAGAACAGTACAGCGGGGGCTGCGCACCCGCTGCAGGGCGTGCGCCCTGCACCAGGGGAACTCGTCAGGGACTGTCCCTGTCGGGCCTTTCAGAAGACGGCCGACAGGAAGGGTTGTCACTGGGGAGTGACGATATTTTGTCAATTGCGCACTGCCGCGTCGTTTTGTCTTGCAAGGTGTATCTACTTGGATACAGTGTGATCTATGTATCTTGTTGAGAAGACCGCGACATTCGACCGATGGCTCGTGAAACTCAAGGACACAACCGCGCGGGCGAGGATCCTTATGACTGATAAACTGACTGCATTCGATGCGGCGGACTACCTGAGGGACGAGGAATCCATCGCTGAATACCTCAACGCACTGCTGGAAGAGGAAGACGAGGACCTTCTGCTATCGGGCATCGGCGATATCGCAAAAGCCAGAGGCATGACGCGAATCGCCGAGAAGACCGGCCTCGGTCGGGAGAGTCTCTACAAGGCTTTGGCACCAGGAGCAAAACCGCGGTTCGAAACCATAATGCGAGTACTGCACAGCTTGGGGGTGGATCTCGCTGCCGTTGCCCGGAAGGCCGCTCTATAGCGGAGCTGACGCCGGTAACGTGGCATCCTGCGCTGTACGTAGAGGCGGTCCCCGCGCGGCCCTGCCGCTCCTGCTACTTGATTGAGACGACGGTGCCAGCTTGTGGGGCTGGTGGCTCATAGCCGAGGACGACGATCTCGGAGGCCCCGCAAGCCCAACTGGTATTCATCTTGCCGCCGCCGCTCTCGTGTCTTGCTACACCCAAATAGCGTGAATGGGTTCGGTAATTGGGTGATCCTTCTGGACGTGTCCACCCAAATAGGCAACCATATCTCTGTAATTGGGTGCCATTATGGCAGTTGACGGAAGCGAAAGAGGTGGTGATGAAGTCATTCAAATTCATTGGCCGGCGG
>CAYMSH010000552.1:0-2926 GCA_964392945.1 uncultured Planctomycetaceae bacterium
CGGCGACGACGTAACCCACCCCGTGCCGGACAACACCGGTTACATCACCGAAGGTCAGTTCTACCTGCGAAACGGGCGCATCGAGCCGTTCGGGTCGCTGTCGCGACTCAAGCAGCAGGTAAACGGCGATACACGCGACGATCACCGCGCGATCATGAACTCGTGCATCCAGCTCTACGCGACCTGTCGCGAAACTCGCGAAAAACGCGACATGGGTTTCGAGATGTCATCGTGGGACGACAAGCTCCTGCGGTACGGCACGATGTTCGAAGACAAGATCATGGACCTCGGCGTGAACATCCCGCTGGCAGACGCGCTGGATCGCTGCTGGGAAATACTGGCCGAATGCTTCGAGCCCAACGAGATCGGAATTCGAAATTCGATCATCGAAGCACACTGGCCCAAAGAACTCGCTGAAGCATAAACCCGATTGCGGATTAGACCTTGGCAAAAAAAGTTAAACTAACTCGCCCCGAACTGAAGAAGCATCGCGACGCGCTGCAGCGTTTCCAGCGATACCTGCCCATGCTGAAGCTAAAGCAACAGCAACTGCAGGTTACTATTCGCGACGTGAACAAGCAGCGGATCGAAGCTCGCGACGCCGTCGAATCGGCGCGTAAAACGTTCGACGTTTACGGACACGTCCTGACCGACACCGCAGGCGTGGACCTCCAGACCCTGGCCACTCCCAACGACGTGGACACCACGTGGGCCAACGTCGCCGGCGTGCGGATACCCGTATTCGCCGGAGTGGAGTTCCCCGCCCCGTCATACAGCCTGTTTGCGACTTCGGCGTGGGTAGATCGAACCCTGATCGACCTGCAGGAAGTTAACCGCCGACAGGCCGAGGTCGACGTGTTCGACCAGCAGTACAGGATCCTCCAGAAAGAACTGACCAAGATCGTACAGAGAGTCAACCTCTTCGAGAAGGTCATGATCCCCAACTGCCTGGAGGCGATCCGAATAATTCGCATCGCCCTGGGCGACGAGATGACCGCGGCTGTGGGACGTGCGAAAATCGCCAAGGGAAAACTCTCCGAAGAAGGTAACAGCGAAGACGGCCAGTGCGTGTACGCCGGATCTGAAACCGAAACTGAAACTGAAACAGCCGAAAGCAGCACACAATGATTGTCAAGATGTCAAAAGTCTATGTCGTCAGTTGTGCCGCCGACAAGCAGGCTCTGCTTGACAAGCTCGCTGACTTAGGCGCGGTCCACCTGACCCCGGTCGACCCGTCAGCGGCCGTAGCGGCCGAGAAGACCGTCACTGCGATGGACTCACTCGATCGAGCGATGCAGGCCCTGGCGGAAATTGAACCTGCCGGCGATAAACCCGAACTGACGGCTATCGACGCGGCCGGCGAAGTGTTGGAGATCCAGCGTCTCTCGGCCGAACGCGGCAACCGACTGACTTCGCTGCACAGGCAGTACGAACAGTTGGAGCCCTGGGGCGACGTAACGCTCGAACAACTCGACGCACTTTCCGACGCCGGCGTGACGATCGAATTCTTCGAGGCCGCAGCCTCTGACGTCGCAGCAATCGCATGCGACTGCATCGAGACGATCCGCGAACTGTCAGAAGATCGCGTCATGATCGCCGCAGTCAATCGCGACGCAGACGCCGAACTTCCCGAATCTGTCGAACCTGTTGAAATCCCCCCCCGCGATCGACCCTCACTGAAGGCCGAAGCCGCGGAGATTGACGAAGCGCTGGCCGCCGACGTCAAACGCCTCGGCCTGCTGGCCCACATGCTCGGCGACATGCGAAAAGCACGCACCGAACTGCAGGGCCGCGCCGACATGACCATCGCCGAACGCGGCGCTCTGAGCGACGAGCAACTTTTCGCGATCCAAGGCTGGATACCGACGGAAAAAGCCGAAACGCTTTCGAGCGATTTATCGGCGGCCGGGCTGGAGACCGCCGTCCAGGCGATGGAGCCCGAAGAAGACGACGCCCCGCCGACGCTGGTCCGCTATCCGCGATGGGCCAAACCGATCAACGCCCTTTTCGACATACTCGGCACCACGCCGGGCTACAAGGAAATGGATCTCTCGCCGTTCTTCATGATCGCCCTGCCGATATTCGCCGCTATGCTGATCGGCGACGGCGGATACGGATTGATCTTCACGATAATCGGTCTGATGAGCTACAAGAAGCTCTCGGCATCCGCCGGCAAGCCAGCGGCCCAATTGCTGCTGGTGTTCGGTCTGGTCATGCTGGGCTGGGGAATGATAAGCGGCAACTATTTCGGCATCACGCCCAGCACGTTTGAAACCGACGGACAACTCAGCGGCGTGGGCAAAGCGATGGCCTCTATCGGCTTCCTGTGGCGGTCCGACGCAAAAGCTTCACGCGACCTTATTATCCAGATCAGTTTCGTGTTTGGAACGATCCACCTGGTGCTGGCCCACTTGCGTGCGGCGATTGCATTAGGCAAGGATATCCGCACGCTGGCCGAAATCGGGTGGTCCGTATTCCTGGTCGGAATGCTGGGAATCGTATGGTTCCTGTTCTTCCCGAAGAATATCTGGATGCCGATGCCTGTAATGGGCGCCATGCTCGGCGCCGGGGCATTGCTGCTGGTCTGCTTCAGTTTCCCCAGCCGGAATCCCGCAAAGGCGATCGGTTTGGGTTTGGCGTCCAACGTGCTTCCGATGATAAGCGCGTTTTCCGATACGATGAGCTACATCCGCCTGATGGCGGTTGGGTTGGCCAGTTACTACATCGCGCTGGCGTTTAACAATCTGGCGATGGATGTGGGATCGGGCGGGATAATCATGTGGCTGCCGGCCGGCATTATCCTGCTGTTCGCACACACGCTGAATATCATTCTTGGCCTTATCGCTGTATTCGCACATGGTGTGCGATTAAATATGTTGGAATTCTCGAGCAACGCGGGCGTCCAGTGGGCCGGTTATCCCTACGC
>CAYMSH010000553.1:0-2893 GCA_964392945.1 uncultured Planctomycetaceae bacterium
TTCTTGAGTTCCGGCTGACCCGAGCCGGACACGCTGCGCATGATGTCAACCTCTTCGGCATGACTGGGATATTTGACCATCACGTTAAAGAGGAACCGGTCAAGCTGGGCCTCGGGCAGAGGATAGGTCCCTTCCTGCTCGATTGGGTTCTGAGTAGCCAGAACGAAGAAAGGCTCGTCGAGCTTGTAGTCCACGCCGCCGGAAGATATCCGCTTTTCCTGCATGGCCTCCAGGAGCGCGGCCTGGGTTTTTGGCGGGGTCCTGTTGATCTCGTCGGCCAGAAGGAGGTTTGTAAATACCGGCCCTTCAAGGAACTTAAACTTGCGCACGTGCGTCTCGGGGTCTTCCTGGAGCAGTTCGGTGCCCGTGATGTCCGAGGGCATCAGGTCAGGCGTAAACTGGATTCGCTTGAATGACAGCGACAGCGCCTGGGCCAGCGAACTTACCAGGAGAGTCTTAGCCAGTCCCGGCACGCCAACAAGCAGACAGTGCCCCTGGGCGAATATGGCGATCATCATCTCGTCGATGACATCATCCATACCGACGATGACCTTGCGCAGCTCGGCCACCACGCTGTCTCTTGCCTCGCCGAGTTTCGCCACGGCCTGTACGTCATCGATTTGATCTGTCATTCTTTGGTTCCTTATTATGCACTTCCAGACGGCATGTTTTCCGCCAACGACCATGTTCTTTCAGGATTAGATAGAACGGGCCCCGTAGAGCCCTATTACAAAACACTTGTTATTTGAGCTAGATGCAATCTGGCCGGGATGTCCCGTCAGCGGCGCCCGGCCGCGTGAGAAAATCGCGATCACAACCAGTACGTCATTATTGACTGGGTCTTCTGTCGCGATATCAGTCATGGTCTCTTCCTGTAGGTTTTCGAATCCGGACAAAGCGTAGGATAGTAGGCGGGGCTGGTGCAAGTAACGCTTGCTCTGTTGCGGGACTTACTATAACTTTCCAGTTCTGTGTTTGTTAAGAGAGCGAACAAACGCGGCCATAGCAGCCACGATCGTTTGGTTCGATCCAGCTGCATTCTTGCAACCTACCCCCTAAACCGAGACGATTCTGCGTTCTAAACAGCCTCTTGTATTTCTTTCCCAGAATAAGACAAATAACAACAAACAACGGCTTTATCTCGACGTAGGCAGGAGCGCAGCGAGGCAGACGGACGGACACGAACAGGAGGCCAGTAACAAGCGGCTAGCATTCCGCCACAACCAAGATGAGATGGAATACCAGACCGTGTCGCAAAGTTTTCCTCCCGGAACACTTCGTCTCATTACTTAATCTTCCCCCTCGACCGAACCTCGCTGTTTAATGTGAACCTGCGGAGACAGTCTGTTCTTCTCTTGAGACAGTTGGTCAGGCCGAACAATCAGTGTTTTTAGTTGCGGGAACATTTTCAAATCCCCCATTGAGCTGATTTGACTGCCGCGCAAATCCGCCACCTCAAGCATCTTCAGGTCGGCGATTTCCGAACTGTTCGCAATCATCGTGTCAATAAGAATCAAACGCTTTATCGGCAGAAACCGTAGCGGACACTGCCCCTCTCTCGTTCGCAGAGAGAAAGACTCGCCGCCTCCATCGATAGTCAGCGTATGGGTCTCTGCCTCGTAGTTGAAACAGTGCGCATGATCGCCATACATTGCCTTGACAGCCAGTCCGTACCCCTCCCGGTATCCCAACAATGCGTAGTCGTAGGAGAGGATCTTTTCTGCCAGCGTGTGTCGGTTCATCGACCGCACCGTCTCAATGATCCTGGCCAGCTGCGTTGCCGAGGTCTTATGCTTGTCTGGATCAAACGATTTAGCCAACGCGTTATTGACCCTGACAAGCCCGCGCATGCGCTCGGGATTGCTCGCGAAATACGGCTTGGCCTTAGCAAACTCTGCGCTCAGGAAGTAGAGATACGCAAGCTGCGCGCGCGCCGCATCGGCGTGCTCCGGCTTGGTACGGATCATGTCGTTTGCGGAACGCACGGTCAGTTCATAAGACACCAACGGTAGTTGATAAAAGAAGTCATTGCTAAACTGACTGCCACCGGCGGCCAAATCGCCGGGAAACGCCGTGGCCAGCAGCCCTATCTCCCGAAGCAATGTCTCTGAGTCCTCCTTCTCCACTCGCAACCGCGCCGCCAGTGTCTCGGTCTCGTGCTTTTCTTCTTGCAGCCGCGCCGCCAGCGTCTCGGTCTCGTGCTTTTCGACTCGCAAACGCGCCGCTAAGGTCTCGGCCTGTACACGCTTGGCGCTGAGGCGGTCAACGAACAAGGCCGTCACCACCACCACAATCGCCACGAATACAGCCGCCAGGTTGCAGCTGACGCGATTCCGACGATAGAACAACATAAACTCGGTGAACACCCCACTTCTATGCGCTACGGGAGAATAACCGCCAAGAAATGCACGCACATCTGAAATCAAGTCACTCACCGACGCGTAGCGATCGGACGGCTTTAGCGCCATCGCCTTCATGGCCACCGCCCCCAAGCTCTCGGGAACGCCGTTACAGCGCTCGGTTGGCGGCACAATGTCACCGGACAATGTCGCCTGCAGCATGGCGTCGGTGTCCCCCTCGACGGACGGCCGACAGGTCAGCACCGCGTAAAGCAGGGCGCCCAATGCGTAGATGTCGGTGCGCTTGTCACGGTCTTCGCCGCGTATCTGCTCCGGCGCCATATAGCCGGGAGTCCCCTTAACCTGACCGTACACCGTCATTCCGTTCAACAGATCGGGATTGAGCAACACGTCATCATCGATCTCATCGGCGCCGCCGATCAGTTTTCCCAAGCCCCAGTCACAGACCAACACTTCGCCATAATGACCGACCTGAATGTTGGCCGGCTTCAAGTCCAGATGAATGACGTCGCGCGAATGCGCGTAGGTGATCG
>CAYMSH010000554.1:0-2893 GCA_964392945.1 uncultured Planctomycetaceae bacterium
GTCGGGATAGACTGTCCAGAGGCTCTGGATGGTAAGCGCCGTTTTGTCAACGTACTCCCATCTTCCGTAGAGAATACGCCCGTCGGCCATTACGCTGGGGTCGAATTCGGTCTCGCTATTGACCGAGATCGGATAAGTATCGCTGCCGTCGGGATCCATCGCGTGCAGGATCGCCACGCCTGTATTGTTGCACGGGACCAAGCCGTTATGGCGCATCGTGGTGAATACTATCTTGCCGTTTGGCATGTACGCCGGGGTTAGGTCCTGGGCTGCACCGAGCGAACCGTGCCTGCCGAAGTAAACGCTCTTGATCTTGCCGTCCTTGTCGCAAGGCAGGTAATCGGCCCGCGGGTTGGTGATTCGCCGCAGTCCTTTTCCGTCGATCCCGATTTCGTAGATCGACGAACTGCCCTTGGGCTCGCCCTTGAAGCAGAACAGCACCTTCTTGGCGTCGTAGGACAGATCCGGGTCGAAGTACATTCCCTTGCCGAGCGTATTGGCGCTCTTCTCGTCAATGATGACGCGGATCTTCTGTTTGGCCGTCGGAGCCGAGGGGTTCTCCAGAACGTAGATCCCGCCGCCGGGATGCCACTGGTAGCATGTGTCGTAAATGTGGATGCCGCGGTAGTTCCCACGTTTGGTGAAGAGGATTGGGCTGTCGAGGGCCTTTCGAAGCGTCTCGGCCGCGGGAGCAAATGTCGAAAGCACCGACAGCAACGCCAGTGCCGCGATGGTTAAATGGCGGAATGTCTTCATGTTACCGTTCCTTTTGCTGCACAATTAATGTAGCGAGTTCTCCAGGCGCTTCGCGCCAGCCGGTGTTCATCACTTGATGCATCCGTTCGGTCCGTTTCTCCGGTTCGTTGAGACCTCCCGGCCGCACCAGGGCCGCTCAGAAACAATATGACACTATATCCCGGCTTAGTCAAGCACGAGATGACGCTGGATTCCGCCCTTGACAGAATCGGTACGTAACGTCATATTGGCGTTGCCCGGCCTGGAGACGTTCTGTGGACCGGCCGGCGGATCGAACGGATGCATCAAGTGATGAACAGCGGCTGGCGCCGAATCAAATTGTTTTGCCGGTGACTGGCCCGCGGGCGGTTGTCAATTAGTTAAGGAAGGTGAGATATGAGTACTCCAATGAATCATGCAATGGGCCGACGGCTCATGGCCGGTGCGCTGCTGGCGGTGCTGTTGGCCGGCGGGCCGGCGGTTATCGCCGCTGACAAGGACGAGCCAGGCCGACAGGAACTGACTTCCGCCGAACACTATCTCGAACTGTTTGAGAAGAAAGTGGCGCGGGCCAAGGGCCAGACGATTCGGCCGGGCTACGAGGGGAACGAGGCCCTCAAGCGGATCAAGAAGCTCAAGATCAGATACCCCGACAACGCCAAAGTCGAGGCGTTGTTCCAGCGGGCTCGCAATATCCTCAAGGGCAGCAAGGGCGAGACCATGACGATCAAGCCCGAGATGCTCGCATACCGCAGGAGCGAGCAGGAGCTCAAGAAGATATTCGCCGGCAAAGCCGACGCGAAGTTAAAAACTCTCAAGGCCGGCATCGCCGGCGAGAAAAAAATGCTGGCCTCGGCGTTTACGGCGCCGAGCCATCGTGAGGTTGATGCAGATGATCTTGTCGGCAAGTACGTAGTGCTGACGGAGTTCGACTATCCGCGCAACGAGTACACCGCATTCAAGGGCCAGTACGTGTTCGTCGGCAGCGGGGCCAAGGGTTTCTACTACGTGGAGCTGTCAAACCGCGCATGGCGGGGAGCCTACGAGGCGCTGCGGCGGTATCGCAGGCTGATTAATCGCGACCTGCCGGAGGACGGAAAGTGGACTCTGATTGGAAAAGTAACAGGTCTGGAGCTGATGATTCCCCAGGCCGGTAAGCGCAAGACCGAATCGGCGCACTGGGGCTGGGGTGTCGAGCCGGTTGCGATCTACGTGCCCGGATGCACGCTTGCCATCGCCGATGCGAAGCACGAACTTGGCGGTTCGTTCGCCGGCGAGAGCGAGATGGAGAAGATCAAGGGCGCCATGTACACCGTCAAGAGCATCCCGGACAACGTCACGCCGGAGGAGTTGACGGCGATCTACATCACGGCGATCAAAGAAAAGAACTACCCGTTGTTCCTGGAGTGCATTAATCCCGACAGGCGCAAGACGCCGACCGCGCTGAGCCGGATCGGATATCACTGGGACCTGCACCAGGAACGCTTCGCCAAGCTGTACTGTCACGTGACGATCGGCAAGGCGAAGGTTTCGGTGTTGAAGGGATTTGACGTCTCCGCCGGCGGGGTCGAGGACTTCTTCCTGGATGACAAGGACAAGGCTAAAATCAAGAAGCATGCCGGTACGCTGGTCGAAGAGGCTGAGCTGTTCAGCAAGGCCTGGGACGAGAACGGCAAGCAGTACGGAAGCCCCAAGCCTCGCTTCTTCCGCCGGACGAACAAGAAGCGATGGTACATTGACAATTATCCCCAGCCGTTCTAACCGCTCGATCCTAACTCGCGAGGTGAACTCATGAAATTGAAACAGATTGCATATACAGCGTTGCCGGTCCTGTTACTGTTGACTATCGGCGTCGCGGCGTCGGGGCCGAAGCACAAAGTAGTGGAGAAATTGACAGACGTCGGACCCGACGCCAAACGCCAGGGCAGCTACATGCTGGAGGAGGTCCTCCAGTTCTTCGTGCGTATTGACAAGATCATGAAATCGGACGATGTGACCAAAACCCACATGGACAATGCGTTCGGCCGAGCGGTGGGGCGGTCAACCGATAACTGGATTGAGCGTCGAGCAAAGGTGCAGAAAGCGTATTTCGCCTGGGCCAAACGGCGCGGTCGGGCCACCAAGAACATGCCTGACGACTGGAAGGCGTATTTCAAGG
>CAYMSH010000555.1:0-2811 GCA_964392945.1 uncultured Planctomycetaceae bacterium
AGATCGGCAAAAAAGGCCTCACCCATACAATCAAAACTGACGACACACTAGGCTAGTGTTCCACGATGTGTGGTTGCAACTTGAGCAGGCGCGGGCTATAGGCCCGTGCCTGCGTTTCTTTGTCGGGCCAGCGTTATCGCTGGCGTCATCAGTGCTCAGGGGGACCGTGGCATATCTGAAACACTGTTTCAAAAGGCGGTTACGTTCGACCTAGCGGCTTGGCGATGGGGTTTTCGACGGAATATCCGGTCGTGTATATTTACCCCAGAATCCGCATTTTAACCTTGTCGTGATTTGGGGCCGGTGTTAAAATAAATAAGCTTGGCAGGTTGTAGCGTTTGAGATGCGATAAAAACCAGCATTCCCGGCGCGGTTCGATTGTTTGAAACGATCCATCTGGCGCCGGGGGCATAAAGGGTCTGGGGCCGCGCCCCTGATGGCACAGGAGACTGCATCGTGCGAAACAAAGCCGTCTACACTACCGGAGAGGCCGCAGCAGCGTGCAAACTCTCACAGCAGACTATCATACGGTGTTTTGACAGTGGTCAGTTGCAGGGCTTTCGTGTGCCCGGCAGCAAGTTCAGGCGAATTCCACGCGACGCTCTGATCAAGTTCATGAAGTCCAACAAGATCCCGCTGGACGGCATTGACAACGATTCGATTCGCGTGCTCGTGGTGGACGACGACCCGGAAATCATCGAACTGTTTGTACAGTTCCTGGAATCCGACGGTCGATTCGAAGTCGCCAGCGCCCAGACCGGTTACGACGCCGGGGTGCTTACCCAGCAGTTCCGACCGGACATTGTCGTACTGGACTTCATGCTCCCGGATCTCAACGGGGACCTGGTCTGCAATACGATCCGCGCGAATCCCGAACTTTCCGACATCAAGATCCTGGTGATCTCCGGAATGGTCAATCACACCGAGGTCGAGCGGCTGATGGAGGCCGGAGCCAACGATTTCATCAAGAAGCCGTTCAACATAGAGACTGTCGTCAAACGGATTCTGGAACTGGTCAAGCCTTGATAGCCCAACGCCGAGACCCGGAGGCCGGAATCATAACTCGCCAATCGCGGTTTATCAGGCGATGACGGTTCGATCGAAATGGATAGGTTTTCACAAGTCGATTCCCTGCAGGACAAGCTCGGTATCGAGCGATTAGACCAGCTCATATGCGGTCTGAGCGGCTTGAACGCCTGGGCTCCGGCCGCGGCGAGCGTGCTGGATATGCTGGCGGCCTCAGGCGACGGATCGGACCGAAGCGACGATCCCGGCGACGTCCTGTGCGATGCGGTCTGTCTCGATCCGGGGATCACTGCAGGGCTGTTGATGCTGGCTAACTCAAATCGCGGAAAAACGCCGACATCGATCAGGGCTGCGATAGAGAAACTCTCTTTCGAATCCGTCCAGGCCGAGCTGCTCGCAGGCCAGGGGTTTGTCGTATCGATCGGCCGGGAGAATTCCGCCGACCGATTCGACAACGAGGCGTTCTGCCGTCACAGTCTGGCCGTTGCCGTGGCCGCGGAGAAACTCGCGGCGTTCGGAACCCCGCCTCTCGACCCGGACCAGGCCTTCATGTGCGGGCTGCTGCACGATATCGGCAAGCTCGTTCTTGTCGGCGCGGCTCCAAAGAGCTATCAGCGGGCGGCTGAAGCGGCGGCAAGCCGGCAGGGGGACATAAGTCAATACGAGCGTGACATAATCGGCGTGGACCACTCTGTAGCGGGCCTTCATCTGGCCAGGCAGTGGCGTCTGGGCTCTGTGATAGAATCCGTCACCTGGCTGTCCCACCAGCCGATCGAGGCGATTCCCGATTCGATCGCCGACGGCGCGATGGTCCGGCTCGTGGCGCTTGGAGACACGATCGCACGCGAGTGCGATATCGGTTTCTCCGGCAATTACCAGTTCGTTCGCAAGAGCGAGCAACTGGCCGCCCAGATGGGACTGGCCGCGGACATTCCCGTGCGAATAGCCGAAACACTTTGCGACGAAGTCGATGAACTCCTCGACGCCCTGTCGGCCTCGACCCGCTCGGATGCCGGGGCCTATCACAGGTCCGTCTTGCGGGCCAACGCCAAGCTTGGCCAACTGAACAGTCAATTGCGAACCGGGGCGGGAAAACTCCAGGGAGATTCCGACGCACTGGTCCGGATCAGGCGGCTTGCCTCGTCGATTTCACCCGATGGGCTGCTGCCGGAGATACTGGGCTCCATCGCACAGGCTGCTTGCGGCGCCATGGCGATCGAACCGAGCCAGGCCGAACCGATCATAGCTTACTGCTGCCGGCAGGATACCGAAGATGTCGTGCTGATGGCCTGTGTCGGAGCCGATCGACCTGTCGTAAGCACAGTTCGCCGGAATCCGCGTTTTTCCGGCGAACCAGCGGGGCAGGCCGCGGCGTCTGCGGCCGGGGCGATGGTGCAAGTGCTGGCTGATATTGACCAACTGAGGCAGTGGATCGACCCGGGTATTTACCAACATTACCGACTGGTCTGCGACGGCGCCTGGATCGGAGGGCTGCTCGGTCCCGACCGATCGGAGGGTGAGGCGGCTCTTGGCCAAAGGCTGGATGCGATGAGCGAGGTGCTGTCGCTGACGCTGGCCATGGCGCGAGGACAGAGCCGAGCCAGGCGTCTGAGCGAACAGCTGGCCGAGGCCGGACAGGCGCTCGCGGTCACGCAGGAAGCGCTTGCCGAAGCACGCACGCTTGCGGCGATGGGAGAGATGGCCGCCGGCGCCGGACACGAACTCAATAACCCGCTGGCCGTGATTTCAGGACGAGCACAACTCATGTGCGCTCGGGCCTCCAGC
>CAYMSH010000556.1:0-2792 GCA_964392945.1 uncultured Planctomycetaceae bacterium
CATCTACACCACCACCACCGGGGCCATGAAGAACGCCTTCGGCGGCCTGCTGAACAACAAGCGGCACTACTGCCACTCGAAGATCCACCAGACGCTGGTCGACCTGCTGGCGATTCAAAAGGAAATCCATCCCGGCATTTTCACCGTGATGGACGGAACCACCGCCGGCAACGGACCCGGCCCGCGCACGATGATACCCGTGGCCAAGAACGTGATGCTGGCTTCCGACGACTGCGTGGCGATAGACGCAGTGGCGGCCAAGATGATGGGCTTCGAGCCGATGGACTACGACTTCATTCGCCTGGCCCACGAGCGCGGGCTCGGGTGCGGGCGCGTCGAGGAGATCGAGATCGTCGGCGACGCCGACGCGGCCGAGGAGAGTTGGGGCTTCCACACCGGAAACAACGCGGCCTCCAGCGTAGGCAAACTGTTCTGGTTCGGACCCATGCGATGGATGCAGAAACTGCTGTTCCACACGCCGATGGTCTACGCGTTCATATTCGCCTCGGCGTTCTATCACGATCGCTGGTGGTACCCTGTCAAGGGCCGCAAAGTTGTTAATGATTGGCTGGAAAACAGCCCGTGGGGTAAGCTGTTCGCCGACTACCAGGTCGGGAAATCAGACTGAGAATCAAACTGGAGCAGAACATGGAACTCTTTGAGACCATCGCACAACGCCGCAGCTATCGCGGTCCTTTTCTAGACAAGTCGATTGCCGCCGATGATCTTGTCAAGATCGTACAGGCCGGGCTCGACGCGCCTTCGGGAATGAACAAGCAGACTACGGGTTTCGTGATCGTAGACGATCCGGACCTGGTCTCCCAGATAGCCTGCATGCACACGGCGAACAAGGCCGTAAACCAGGCCAAGGCGTTTATTGTCTGCACGATCGACGCAGACCCCGAGCCGATCTACGCCGGAGATCATTTCCAGATCGAAGACTGCGCCGCGGCGGTAGAGAACATGCTGCTGGCTATTACCGCGATGGGCCTGGCGTCGGTCTGGATCGACGGCTGGCTGCGAACTGACGGCCATGCGGCGACGATAGCCAAACTGCTCGGCGTTCCGGACGACAAACTCGTGCGCATAATCCTCCCGCTTGGCGTTCCGGAATATCCCCCAAGGGGCCCTGAAAAACAGCCCTTCGATCAGCGGGCCTGGTTCAACCGCTATAACGGATAGCCGTATGAGGTCCGACCCGCGCCGCGTCGTGGGGCTAGCGTTTCATGGCGACCTTGACCTCGGCGCAGATATCGCTGGCTGAAACGCCGCTGGAGCCGACCTTTGGTATTATCGCATCGATAGCGACTTTTACCTCGAGCATTGTCTGGATTATCTCGCCGCGCCGACTCAGGGCGGGCAGTTGCGAAGGATGCGGAATGATCAGCCAGCGACCGTTCTTCTTGTGCAGGGTCAAGGCGCGGGGCAGCCCTCGCATTATGCACGTGGCCCTGTTCTCGACGATCTCGCATTGCATAGTATCTTCGGCGGTGGACATGTCGGGAATTATCATACCTATGCCCGAACTGGCGCTTGCTTCGGTCCAGGCTTCGTCGCCGTAGGCATTTGTCGCCGCGGTTACCAGTGCGTGGACCGTCTTTAGAAACGGCATTGTTCTCATCATGTACTCTTTGTCTTCAACTGAGCAGTCATAGAAAGCCACTACCGCCGCGCCGTCTCCGGCGTCCATGGCTCTCAACATGGCCAACGACACTTCCTTGGGGCCGAGATCCTCAGGCGAGACGGCCTGGTCATCGGACCCGCAGCCAAACAAGAGTCCCGCACAGAAAATTACCGCTGTCATCAGAGTCCGCGTCTTAGGCATGTTCTTTCTCCGGATACGACATCTCTGCCGCCTGTTCTGTTTTGAACCGCACTACAATTATAACCTGTTTTGGTTCTTGTGCCTACCAATGACAAGACGAGCCGATCGCCTCGGAGCGAAGATCTGCTACAGAATCTCGGTGATCGGCGGGTTGAGCCCGGCCGGAGCCACTATGAAACCGGCATGTTTGAGGTTTTCAGACGGATCGTAGGTAAGGTCCTCGCCCGCGAGATCGACAATACTGCATCCGGCTTCAATCGCGATCGCCGCTCCGGCGGCGGTGTCCCACAGATACGTCGGTCCGAATCTCGGGTAGATATCCGCCTGCCCGGCCGCAACAACGCATATCTTCATCGAACTGCCATGCGGTATTACGTTTGTGACGTTGATTCGATCGAGGAACTGCTCGGTTCGCTCGTCGAGGTGCGAGCGGCTGACGACGGCTGATGAGGGCCTGTCGCACTGGTTGGCGAATATCTGTTCGGGTGGTTCGTCGCGATAGTGCCGCCAGGCTCCCAACCCGCGCCCCCCCCAGTAAGTCACACCAAGCGCAGGGACATCGATCACTCCCAGGAGAGGCTTGTTATTGCTGACCAGGGCAATATTTACGGTGTAGTCGGTCATGTTCCTTATGAACTCTTTGGTCCCGTCCAGTGGGTCTACGCACCAGTAAGTAGACCAGTTTCGCTGCTCGATGTTGTCCAGATCGCCTTCTTCCGAAAGTACGTCGAATCGCGGTTCCAGACCGTCGAGTCCGGACTGAATGGTCAAATGCGACGCCATATCGGCTCGAGTCAGGGGGGACCCGTCATGTTTCTCCGAGACGCCTATATCTTCGGCGGCGGTATGGAGAATCGCTTTTCCGGCGTCCTCGGCTATGATTCTGACTTTTTCCAGAAGTTCTCTGAGCTGCTGTGGTTCCATTTACTACGCCTTGGTTGGTGTTGCGACGAAACGCTCATTTTCT
>CAYMSH010000557.1:0-2791 GCA_964392945.1 uncultured Planctomycetaceae bacterium
GAAGGAGATTGGGGCGGGGGATACTGTTTGGATTGGCGAGGGGACTTACAAATATCCGAACCGTAAGTTGGGGGCGGCGGGGTTTGTGGTTAAGTTGGCCGGTGAGAAGGATAAACCTGTTGTTATTCGTGGGGCTCTTGGCAGGCGGGTTACTATTGATGGCGGATTGTCGGTTCGAGCGCCCTCGAATTACCTTTGGATTCGGGATCTGGAGATTATTGTCTCGGAGAATTTGCCCGGCGGGCCTTCGCGGGTGCTCAACGAACCCGGGTCGCATCCGAAAAGCTATGCCCGCCCCTGGGGCGGGCTGAACGTTTATGCCGGCAAAGGCTGCAAGTTCATTAACCTTGTGATCCATGACAACGCGCAGGGAATAAGCTGGTGGAAGGGCTCTGCCGATAGCGAAGTTTACGGCTGCATTATTTACGATAACGGTTGGAAGGGCCCGGATCGCGGGCATGGACATGCGATCTACACGCAGAACGCTTCGAGGCTCAAGACGATCTCCGACTGCATCATGACCGGCGGGTACGGCCAGACCATGCACGCCTACGGATCGAAGCGGGCCTGGGTGGATAACTACCTTATCTGCGGCAATATCGCATACGCCGGGTCGCGGTTCCTCGTCGGCGGAGGGCGGGCGAGTAAGGGAATCCGCGTTACCGACAACATGCTGCACGGCGTGTCGATGCAGATCGGATACAACGCCCCGCATAACGAAGACTGCCTGGTGCGCGGCAACACAATCGTCGGCGGAGGGCTTAGCATCGTGCGGTACAAGAAGGCGGTCCGCTCGGGGAATACCGTCCTGCCGGCTAGCGCGAAGATACCGGCTGGACAGGCGCCGATAATCATCGTCCGGGCCAACAAGTACGATCCGAACCGGGCCAACGTCGCGATCTACAATTGGACCGGCGGCGATGTGCGGCTGGATGCGAAGCAATTAAAGGGTTTTCGGCTCAAACGCGGCGACAAGTACAAACTGCTCGACCCGCGCAGTTTCTACGGCAAGCCGGTCCAGAGCGGGGCTTACGACGGCAAGGCGGTAAACGTAGCGATGAAGAATCGCCTGTTCGCAGCGTTTGTTCTTGTCAAGCGATGATTCCATTGACGCTGAATACGATCCGGATTGATCGTTATGTACGTCAATTAGGCGTAAACAGGGGCGAAATGCTCAAGCTAATCGGTTCTTCGGTCCGAAACTGAAGGCATAGGAGTTGTCCAAGGCAACATGGCCGCTCGCGGTATTTCTGCTTTCTTTGCAGGAATGTGCGGCCAGGGCGGCTCGGCGGCCGGGCCCCTGGATGAGGCCCGGCCGGATTGTCATTCGGAGTATGCAGAGTCTTACGAAAGAAAAAGGAGTTTCTATGTCCGCTAACGCCAATCACACATCGTGTCTTAATGCTCGCTCAAACGCCGCACCGCAAATAGCGGTCATGGAAACGCTCGAACCGCGCCTGCTGCTTTCGGGCGACGGGATCGACATCGAAAAGTTCGTGTACGTCGAGCCTCTCGCGACCCCCGACGCCGGGGACATAATGTGCAACGACTACGCATACGGCAAGCCGGTCGAACTGACGATGAAGTACACCGGCGGCGGGGCCGATGCGACCGACACCATGCAACCGCTGGGCAAGTATAACGTTACCGACGCGCCCGGCTTTGCGCCCGGGACGCCGCTTGTAGACATTATCGCCTCGAGTTCATCGAACCTGGCGTGCGTTTCGCCGGGGAACACATTCTTCAGCGGCGAGGATATCGCCCTGGGCGACGAGTTCGTGCTGGATGTGGACAATGCAGCGTGCTACGACAAGTTCAAGGCCAACACTTACATCTTCATAATGACCACAGACGGCGATCTGCTGCAGACCGTGCAGTATCACACATCCTGCTCGGCTCCGATCCATCTCGGCGATACGGTCGGCGGGATCGAGGTCAACGCGTTCTTCGGGACCAACGGGATCGGCAAGGATCTGGACGACGTGGTCGAAGAGCCCGGAATCGGCGAAGACGCCGACACCGCCGGCGAGGCGATCAACGCAGATATCGGTCAGACGGTTGTCTGGACGTACGTTTTGACGAATATCGACCAGGAACCGTTGAGCGGAGTTACTGTCGTTGATGACAACGGCACGCCCGGGAACCTCGCCGACGACTTCAGCCCGGCTCCGATAGTGGAAGGCGACTTCAACGTCGGCGACACCAACGCCGACGGCCTGCTGGACATCGGCGAGGAATGGTTGTTCACCGCTTCGGCGCTGGTTCAGACCGAAGGCCTGTACGCCAACATCGCCGAAGCTTCGGTAACCATCGAGGGCCCGGTGACCGGCGAGCCTGCGGGCTTTGTCAACTACGCTGTGCTAGCCGACGGCCAGATCAACATTGGGGACTTCTTCAGCATTGACGGCGGAATGCTCGGGAGCAATCAGGGTGATGTCTGGGCCTCGATGAATCTGGAGGCTCCGATGGGTGTTCGCGGAGGCGGGTACTTCGGAGAACTCGGCGGCGCCTTGATAGGCACCACCGGCCCCGATGCGATCGTGTTCAACGGCGGAGTGATGGTCTATACCGAATCGGTGATCAACGGCGATATCCGCGTAGGTGACAATTTCGCAAGCGTGTTCGGGTACGACGCGGAGATCAATGGAGAGATCTACACCGGCGGAGACGCGAGCACTGTTGAACTGTACGACATCGATTACAATCTGCTCGATCCTCCGGGCGTGGTGATTAAAGAGTTCGCCAACCGGACCCCCTTAGAAGCTCAGGACTTCAAGCCGCTGGACGACTA
>CAYMSH010000558.1:0-2785 GCA_964392945.1 uncultured Planctomycetaceae bacterium
CCTGGATTTCGTTGTCGAAGTGGCCGATGTTGCAGACGATCGACTGGTCCTTCATGTTGGCCATATGCTCTGCGGTGATGATGTCGCAGTTGCCTGTCGTCGTCACGTAGATGTTTGCGTGCGGCAGGGCGTCTTCGACTGTGGCGACTTTGTATCCGGCCATGCACGCCTGCAGGGCGCATATCGGGTCGACTTCCGTGACCCACACCTGTGCGCGATGGTTGTTCAGCGTTTCGGCGCAACCTTTGCCTACGTCGCCAAAGCCGCAAACGCATGCGACTTTGCCGGCTACCATAACGTCTGTGGCTCGCTTGATTCCGTCGACCAGCGATTCGCGGCAGCCGTAGACGTTGTCGAATTTGCTCTTGGTGACCGAGTCGTTAACGTTGATCGCCGGTACGAGCAGTTCGCCGGCTTCCATCATCTGGGCCAGTCGGTGTACGCCTGTTGTGGTCTCTTCGGATACGCCTTTCCATTCAGCCACTGTGCGATGCCAGAACTGCGGGTCCTCGGCCAGGCGTTCTTTAAGTACGCGATTGACAACCTGCAGTTCCTTGTTGTCCGTCGGCTCGTCGAGGATCGCGGGGTTGTCTTCGGCGGCGAATCCGCGGTGTACGATCAATGTGGCGTCGCCGCCGTCATCGACGATCAGTTCGGGGCCCTTCATGCCGGGCCAGGTCAGTGCGTCCATCGTGCATTCCCAGTACTCGTCCAGCGTTTCGCCTTTCCAGGCGAAGACCGGCGTTCCGGTCGCCGCGATGGCGGCTGCTGCGTGATCCTGGGTCGAGAAGATGTTGCACGAGGCCCATCGCACGTCGGCTCCGAGATCGTTGAGGGTCTCGATCAGCACGGCGGTCTGGATCGTCATGTGCAGCGAGCCCATGATCCGCGCTCCGGCCAGCGGCTTATCGGCTCCGTATTTCTCGCGAGTGGCCATCAGGCCGGGCATTTCGTGCTCGGCGATCGATATTTCTTTCCGGCCGAAATCGGCTCCTGCGATATCTCTTATTTTGTAGGTGTCTGTTGTCTGTATTTCAGTCATCTCTGAGTTTCCTTGGGTTATTTCCGTCTGGGAGGTCATTTGCGGGCCGCTATATTACTCGAATCTGATGCAAATATCCACCCGCCAGGGCGACAATTCGCCGCGATCGCCGACGGCCGTCTTTGTCGGCGAACAAGTCTGGGAGAAATAAAACCGGATTCCGTAGACCCATTTGGCGATGTCGGCGTCTAATGTGTTGAACTGACGAACAGATCGGAGACCTATTGACCATAGGCCGGAGCATCACAGCCAAGCCTGGTGATCTCGGCGGCGCAGCGCCGCCGGATGCGGGAGACCTGCGCGCAGCGGTGTCTGACTCCGGCCCGGCGGTTCGGCGGTTCCTGTTTGGTATGTGCGGCGACTGGCATGTGGCCGAGGATCTGGCCCAGGAGTCGCTGCTGAAGGCCTGGCGATCGCGGGCGAGTTTCAACGGCCGGGCCAACGTTCGGACATGGGTGTTCGCCATCGCACGTAACGTGTGGGTCGATTACCTGCGACGACGGCGCACCCGAGGCGTGGAAGAAACAATGGATCAAGCGACACTAACAGCATCGAACGCCCCGGGCCCGATTGCTTCGGCAAGCGGGAGGGAGTTTACCAGCCAGATGCAGTTAGCACTGGCCAAACTGCCGCCCGAGCAGCGAGAGGCGCTGGCGATGCGTGAGTCTGACGGGCTCACTTTCGTGGAGATCTCGCGATTGCTGGAGTTGCCTGTGGCGACTGTTAAGAGTCGCGTTCGATACGCACTGATGAAACTGGCGACTGAACTGAGGGCCTTCGCCCCGGAGCAAGCATCATGAATTGCGAGCGAGCAAATGAACTACTCATGGATCTGGTCTACGGCGAACTGGACGACGAAGAGTCCCTCGCCGTCGAGCAGCATGCCGCGGGTTGCGCCAAGTGCGCTGCGGAACTCGATGAACTTCGCCTGGGACGATCTCTGATCGCCCGGCATCGCGGCGTCGAACCGGCGGGGGCGTCTCCATTGCCCGCCGCCCCGCGACGATTGCGGTTTCGGAGATTCGTAGTGTCGCTCGGCGCTGCTGCGGCATCGTTGCTAATCGGGCTGGCGGTCTGGACGTTCCACGAGTCGACTATCCCGAAGGCGATCGGAGAACCCGGCCCGCCGGTGATTACGCAAACCGGCGTTTCGCTTACGATAATGTCACGCCCGGAGAACTATCGGGAGCCGAGAGCAAGAGAGCGCCAGGCCATTCAGGAGCGAGATCTCATGGCATACGGCATCTGGCCCGGTCTGGCGTTGGTGCGGGACCAGAGGCTTGTCAGGCGTCTGGACAAGGGCGTTACGGAAGTGCGGTTCGCCGGTGTGCCGTCGGGAATTATGCCTGACACGATCCGCCTGCGAGGCGTTGATTATCCCGGCGGCCTGTCGATTCTCGAGCAGAACTATCAATACGATCTGGCCTCTGCGGCCGCAGTGCTCAAGCGGTACGTCGATAAGGCTGTAACGATAATGCCCAAGGACGGCGGCAAGCCGGTGGCCGGCGTTTTGATGAGCTTCGACGCTTCGGTGCTGGTCGTTCGGATGCCTGACACGAGCCTGCGGAACATCGAGCGGGCCGGCGTTCGATCGATTGGGTTCGCCAAATTGCCTAGTGGGCTGCTGACGCGTCCCACGCTTGTCTGGGGGCTGGAGAACCGCGCCGCCAGGAAGCAGAAGTTCGAAGTAGCGTACATGACCCGCGGCTTGAACTGGCGTGCGGACTACGTGCTGAAACTCAA
>CAYMSH010000559.1:0-2780 GCA_964392945.1 uncultured Planctomycetaceae bacterium
GGCCAGAGTCGCCACATGAACCAACTGGACCAGTTCGTTCATCGGCGCGCCTATGTCGAAGTTGGAAAACGCCTTGGGGCCGCCTTTGCAAGCTGCGACCCATTCGGCATGATGGCCCCGCGAGCGCCGAATGGTTTGCCCGAGCCCTTTGAAACCCTTGAACTCTGCTTCCGGCAAGAGCTTGTAGCGTGTATTCCAAGGACAATTCGACAAGATCGCCGCCTTCGGTCCGCCGACCAAGCAGCCCCAGTCGGTCATGGCGTGGCCGCGGAGGACTTCCTTCGGCGGCTTCAATCCGCCGTTGTACCAGTGGAGCTTAATCGCCGGCAGTTTGCCGCGAGCCGGGAAATCGAATTGCGCCTTGATGTTGCGCGGATAGCTTTCGACGCTGATCTCCGAGGCTTTGGCCTCGACGCGAATCACCGGTCGCTTGGCGGGCTTGTCCGCCGGATCGGGATTCCACAGCAGCTCGAGACGCAGCGCGCGGAACGCCATGTTGATAGTGTGGCAGCCCATGTCGCCGCCGCCTCCACTGCCGAAGTCGCGCCATCTTCGCCACGAAGCCGGCAGGTAGCTGGGGTGGTAGGGGCGCAACGGCGCCGGGCCGACCCACGCGTCCCAGTTCAGTTCCTTCGGCACAGCCGGCTTGTCCCTGGGGCGCTGGCGCGGACCGTCGCCGCCGGCCAGCCACACGTGGCATTCCCGGATCTGGCCGCAGACGCCGGCGTGAGCCAGTTCAACCGCTCGCCGCAGGCCCTCGCTGGCCGAGCCCTGGTTGCCCATCTGCGTGGCGACTCTGTACCTCGCCGCGGTCTTGCGCATAAGGTGCGACTCGTAGACGGTGCGAGTCAGCGGCTTTTCGCAGTATACGTGCTTGCCGAGCTTCATAGACGCGATTGCCGCCGCCGCGTGCGTGTGGTCCGGCGTGCTGACCACAACAGCGTCGATCTTTGAGTGCATTTGGTCCAGCATCTTGCGGAAGTCCTGGTACCGCTTGGCGCCGGGGAATTGCTTGAAGGAGCCCGCCGCCCGCCTGGAGTCGACATCGCACAACGCTACGACGTTGTTGCCCTTGCCGACATTCCGGATGTTGCCGCCGCCCTGTCCGCCTACTCCGATCCCGGCGACGTTGAGTTTTTCGTTGGCGGCGAAACCGCGAGCCGAGCGGCTGTCCTTGAGGATGATCATGCCGACGGTCCCGGCCGCCGAAGTCTGCAGAAATCTACGTCGGTTGGTCTTGGCGCCCATGGGTGCACTCCTTGATGTAATTGACAGGAAACTCGATTCCACGTTCAAAGCAATATAACCGGCGCTCCGGCGCCAGACAAGAACGGTATTAACCTGGGGCAATCGGAAACAAGAAGGCCCGATCTATCCTGTTGAAGCGACGTAATGTGAAGGCGAGATTACGTGTTTATGCGCCCAGAGCGTCTGCGGGAAAGAACGCATCCCGGCCGGCTTGTGGGCCGACCGGGATGGTTGTTTGTCTGTGCGTATCGGTTTGAGTCGGTTCTCGTTGTCGTCGGCGTTACTTGATCGTCAGTGTCGCCGGCTTGGCGGTCACCTTGTACGGCTTGCTGTCATACTTCAGGCGGAGGTCGAACGTACCTTTGACGTCACTTGGCACACTCCATGTGTGCGAGCATGTACCGCCTCAACCATAGGCCAGCTTGGCGTTGTATATCACCTTGCCGGCCTTGTTGACAACTTCGATTTGCGGAGCAGCGGGGCGTTTGCCTGTGGCTCCGTAGAGCGTGCGGATTCGCGAGCCGGATGCGTCGCTCTGGCTGACGGAGAATCGCACTTTGCCTTTCGACTCCCTTGCCGACATCGTCGCGGTCATGTCCGCGCCCGCCGAAAACGACGTCGCCTTGTCGGCGGTGATTGTCAGCGGTTTGCTGCTGCTGCCGTAGATGCTTGCGCACGGCTTGCTCGCATCGGCGTTCTGGTACAGGCGGAACATTCGCACCTGGTACTTGCCGGCCGGAACGCTCACGGGCTCCTGGCCGCCGGCGATGTTCAGCGTAAGACCGTCTCGCATCAGCATGCACTGCCATCGCGGCGAGTCGATCGCCAACGTGCCGAGACCACCGGTCATCTGCTTGGCGGCGATCTTCATGTTCTCGGCCGAAATCGTGTACCACTTGCCGTCGATCTGGGTGGGCTGACCCATCTGCACGTAACCGGTGCGGGAATCCCTTGGGAACTTTCCGCTGGCGTCGGCGATTCGGCAGTAGTCGGCCTGCTTGTACTGGCGGGTTCCGCTTTTCCTCGTGATCACGTCGCCGAGGGTCATGTTGCGGTTGTTGTCCATGACGAGCACCTTGCGGACGGTGTCGCCGAAGCGGCATTGACCCTGGCCGATTACCTGGACCGAGACGCGGGCCGAGATGCGCATCACGGGTTTGGCGGCGCCTTTGGCGTTTCTCGTTCGGGACTGGTACTTGTAGTACTGGCCCGAGATCAGGGCGGGGATCTTCTTGCCGTTCTTGCTGATTGTGATCGGCTGGGGCGCCAGACGGAGCATTGTATAGTTCGACCGCGCCGATAATTTGGTCAGCTTGACGGTAAGGGCCTTGCTGAAGTCGCCTTTGCCTGTCGTGTCGATCCGCGCGATGTCCAACACGTTGGACTTTGCGTTAGCCGAGTCGAACGCGACTGCTACTGCCGCGCCTTTGCCGGTGGTCATAGCCTTGGGGTGGGTCAGGCCGATCGCGGTCGGGTTTGCCGACGTCTTCATTAACGTGCTGACGCCGCCGCTGGATACGCCCGGCGGAGCC
>CAYMSH010000560.1:0-2779 GCA_964392945.1 uncultured Planctomycetaceae bacterium
GAAGGAGCCAGCAGATGGCTAACGGTAAAGTAAAGTGGTTTAAGGACGAGAAGGGGTTTGGTTTCATCGAGATGGATGATGGGACCGACGCATTTGTACACTTCAGTGACATTTCCGGAGACGGGTTCAAGTCACTCGCCGAAGGCGACGAAGTGACTTGCGAAGTTGTGCAGGGCGACAAAGGTCCCCGCGCGACTAACGTACAGAAGGTGTAATCCGATCCGGTAGATTCGTTAGAACTTACCACTTGCGCCGCCGGATGATTCCGGCGGCGTTTGTTTGCGCTTTGTCAATCTGCTCGGAGATGCTACCATATTGGAAGTAGGGCCAACTAAAGGGTCAGGTATATGATAGAACGCAAACTCGTGAAATTCTCATGGGGCTCGGTGGCGATGGTCGCTGCGGTATTGGCGATGTGCGGTGTTCGACAGGCGCATGGCCGGATCATGATGACGACTCCTTACATGGCTCCGACTCCCGGAGCGGCTACCGCCGCCAAGAGTCTGCCTGCGGGCAATCCCAGCGACGTGCATCTCAAGAACAACGGCAGCGTAAGTTTCAGCCGCGGATACCACGTAATGAATGACGGCGGGGGATATAGATGGGATTTCCAGTCGTACGGGTGCGTCTATCGAGGCACGACTTACGCATACAGCGGCGGAATGTATTGCCACATTAACGGCTCGAACGTCCAGGCGGTTAACAACGCCGGGTGGCGGAACAAGATCGGCGACGAAATCGAAATCGGGCCGTGCAATCGCGCCGGACTCACGGTCTTCCGTCGAATCAAGGTCTACAAGGACCGCCCGCTGGCCAGATGGTTGGAGATACTCGAAAACCGCGGAACGACTGACATTACCGTTTCGGTGCAACTCTACACCCGTACACGCTATTCTATCCGCACTACGCTTACCAGCAGCGGAAAGGCCGCCTTCGGTCCCAAGGATTACGCCTTCAGAACGAGCACGACCAGTTCCAACGGAATTCCCACGCTGCATATCGTGACTTCCAAGGGCGCCAAACTCAGGCCCTCGGTGCAGATACAGGGTTCGACAATATACACTCGGTACAACGGTCTTGTAGTACCGGCCGGGAAAACAGTCGTGCTGTGTCACTTCGAGTCGCAGAACCGCGATGCGTCGATCCACTCCAAGATGATGGCCAAGTTCCCGATCCACGAGTTGATGAAGGATCTGCCGATGGCCGTGCGGGTCAGGATACTTAATATGAAGGTTAGTTCCTCGTTCGGCGGCGTTGAGCTCGAGCGCCTGGATACTGCCGACAACGTTGTGCTGAAGACCGATGACCCGATCGTAGGCGATATTCGCAACAAGTCGTTCAAGCTTGAGACGATTGTCGGGCCGCTGCACTTGAAGGCCGATGATCTTGTAGGAATGGCGTCAGGTCCGACCGGAGTTCTGAAATTCGCCATGCTGGACGGCCAGGTCATCAGCGGGAAATGTCCCGGCGGTAAACTGGACGTATCGCTGGGCGCCAGCGGATTGCTGCATATTCCGTTGGAGAAGATATCGCAATGGTCCTATCGAATATCGTCGCAGCGTCCGGACCAGGTAAAACCGCTTGGTCCCAGCCTTGTTCTGACCAGCGGCGATCACTTGGCGCTGGACGATTCGAACGGACTGCCCAGGCTCGCTTTCCAATGGGCTTGCGGGCGGGTGGGGCTGGACGGTTCGGCTCTGAGAGAAGTTTCGATAGCATCGCCCGGGAGCGGAAAATTCAACGCCGTGTTCCTTAACGGAACGAGCATCAGCGGTACGCTGAGCGCCGCCCAGCCCGAGGGGCTCGGCTTCAACGTGAAAATGGGTGGTGAGATTCGAGTCAAGCCCCAGAAGATCGCCGCCGTGCGATTCGCCCGGCGCAGTTCGCACGACGGGACGCTTTCGGTAGCCCAGATTAAAGGGGGCGACAAGCTGCTGGGCGAACTGACTGACGAGACGTTTGTTCTGAAGACAGCCTACGGAGACGTCAACATAAACGTTTCACAGATAAAGAGCATAACTTTCAAAGCCGGATCGCCGGACCAGGCGACAGTCAAGAAGTGGGACGGGAATAAGATGCAGGGTAAACTCAACGTTTCCGAGATCGGGTTTGCAGTGACCCAGGGCGATCGTTGGGGCCTTCCGATCGGCAAGATAGTATCGATAACCTGCCCGCAGGCGATTCCTCCCAAGGCCATGCGCGTCAAGATCAAGAAGCTCATCGCCCAGCTCGGAGCCGAAGATTACAAGGACCGCCAGGCCGCCTCAAAGGCCCTTGTCGGCATCGGCAAGGGGATCATCTCGCTGCTCAAACCGCACTTGACCAGCGACGATCCTGAGATTCGCCAGCGGATCGAGGATGTGCTCGAACAACTCGGCGTCAAGGCTCCCGCCCCGGCGCCGGTATCGGGGCCGAGTGGGATAAACACTATACACCTCAATGGCGGTCAGTGGCAGATCCAGCAGCAGGGCGGCCAGGTCATCATCAACGGCGGAGTGCTTAACATCAACAACCAGCCCCAGGCGGTCTGGTAAATCATCGGCGGCGCTTGCGTATACGTCGGGGCCTTCGGATAATGTTGGTCCGGTTATTTTACGCACACAGAAACAACCCTGGTAAGGAGAAAAGACTATGACCTCTCGAATCGGATTTGTGCTGATATCAGTCGCACTCGTCGGCCTGTTCGGCGGTTTGGCGCTGGCTGAAGACAAAGCCCCGGCGCCGCCGAAATGCCCCGCCGGCGGCGACGACGGATACGTCAGCATCTTCAACGGTAAGG
>CAYMSH010000561.1:0-2754 GCA_964392945.1 uncultured Planctomycetaceae bacterium
ATCCGCTTCCAGAACGTAGTTGAGGTCGAGCGATTCGGCCAAATCGATCGTTGCGACCGCATCGTCGCCCGGTGATTCGGGCGTAACTTCGTATCGCTGTCCAGCGACGGCCCACAAGCCTGCGACTTCAGTGAAACGCTGCGAGCCTCCGGTGGTGAATGTCTCGTGGAATATGCCCGGGTGGTACATAATCTCGCCGATTATCACCGGACCGACGCGAGGACCGCTATTGGGCTGCTCCAGCGTGACTGAAGTCATCGGGTAGAGATCGCCCACGAATTCGGGCCAGCGTCCGAACGATTCGCCATTGGCCGCCCCGCCGAATGCTACGTGGTCAACGAAATGGGTCAGTTCGCCCAGCGCGTCGGCGGCCATCAGCCATACGTCGTCGCCGCGGGCTCCGTCCAGGGCGAAATCGAGCGGGCCGACGCCGCCGAAATCGTTCTCGTCAAAGACGATGTAATCGCCCGAATCCAGGATAGTGCCCGCGGGTATCTGGAATTTTTTGTAGTTTCCGTTTTCCAGGCTCGACAGCCATCCCCACGCGTCGCTGAGCCACCAGCCGCCGATGTCGATATCGTCTCCGCTGGTGTTGTACAATTCGATGGAATCTACTGAGGGCAGATCGGTGTGCGTAAGAACCTCGTTTATGACGATGCCCAGAGGAACGTCAGGCTCCTGGCCCGGCGTTCCGCCGTAAGCGACGCTCGAAGACCAGTTGTCCGAGTCGCTGTAATCGCCGGCCGGATCTATAACCTCCAGCGAGGCTCCTTTTCCATCGGCCCGGCCGGGCCAGGAGCCCGAATCATTAAAGCGGAAGTCCGCTATGTTAGCTCCGAGAATATCGGTGACTTCCACATCTTCGCCAGTGTTGGACAGGTGGAATTCGGGGTCGCCCATGCCATATTCGCCCAGGACGGTCACGCCGAGGCCGTATCGGGCGACGAACGCCGCCTGGTTGGCCACAACCACAGCCCTCTGTCCGGAGGCCAGTGTGGCGTCGGGGTCGAACTCGAACTCGAATCCGTCAACGACTTTCACGCCGCCCAGAGCGATCAGCCCGGGGCTCGTATTCATTATCTCGACGAACTCGAAGTCATCGTTGGTCAGCAGCGGATCGACCGACAGTTCTGCGGCTGTCGGGTCGTGGGGATTGTAGTTTATCTCGGTTACCGTCAGCTTGTCCGCATCGGCCGGCGTGTCGACGACGGCGACCAGTTCGGTCGGGGCTCCCCATTGAACCTGCGAGAAGCAATATGTCGACGGCGAGGCCGAAGCGTTGTAGACGCGGGCGATGATTTTCGTATTATCGTTGATCGTGATCGGGCCGCTGTAGAGTTGCCCGTTAATTCCCCCTCCGACGGCTCGCGGATCTGTTCCGTCGGTAGTGTAGTAGATTGCCCCGGCTCCGGCGGCCGACAGCGTTACCGTCGCCCCGGCGGCCACCTGACCGCTGCCGATGGAGAACTGCGTCAGCGGGCGGAACTGGCTGTCCATCCAGGCTGCTCGAGCGGCGACCCAGTTTTTCAACTCGTAGCGATAGGTATTCCAGTTGCCGTCTCTGCTCTGTGCGGTGTAGTCGATCTCCGCGGCCTGTGTGTCAATAATATTCTGCAGGTTCCAGTCGCTGAACACGCCCTGCCTGAGTTCGAACCAGCGATCGATCCAGGCCTGGCTGAACTCCGAATCGCTGAACATCTTCGGCCACCACCTGCCCCACTGGAAATCCTGCCACCAACCGACCGGGTTGTCCGAGCGTCCCTCGAACCCCAGGGCTCTGTCAAAATCCCATATCGGCCCATACGAGAACTTCTCGCCTCTCGGCTTGTACATGTACGTACTGAGGCGGAACTCGTCGGGGTTCTTGGTGAATTCGTTGAGTATGTGGAAATCTATCCCGGTCTTGACGTCGAAGTAGTCCGAGTAGTGCAGCCCGGTGGTGGGATTCACGAAACTAGGCGAGTTATTCAGTGCAGCGTAGTACTCGTTGAGATAGTCCTTTATCCACTGTTCCTGGGCGTCGTACTCGGGGGTCTCTATAACTTCTTCTTTAGGATAGACCCACTTGAGGCCCTCGCCGGCGGCGGAGAATCCGCCGTCGCCCGGGTCGGCGCGGTCGATCTTGAACATATACCCGCCGGATATATCCGGCTCGGTGTTATCCGTAGCGTCGAGTTGCTCGACATCCACACGATCATCGTTGCGTTTGATCTTCTCCATGAAGACAAACACGCCCTTGTAGTCGGACATGGACACATCGCCGCCGCCGGTGTTCAGGAAGTACGCGACGTGTTGGGTGCGTACGGCGTATTGACCGGTCTGGTTGGCTACCTCGAATATGAACGAGTTGTTCATCTTCGACTTGTCGAAGCCGGAACTGTAGAGAATCCAGTCGGACTCGCTGGGCATTCCCAGAGGAGATATGTTGCTGTCGTCATTGATCTGGTCGTCCCAGGCTTCGACTGCAAACGACTGGCCGCTGGTGCTGGATCCGCGGGTCTTGAGCCCCGCACGAGTCTCGAGGTCGTGAAGCCCGTTGACCTGCGTCCAGCCGCTCTGGCCGGGCTCGAAGATTATCATCTGGCTGGGCTGCTTGGTATTAGCCGGAACCGAACCGGCGCCGAAGTTGTCGATTATGACGACGGGGATATCCGCGGCGAAGTTCTGTACGTCGGTCGATATCCCGATGTAGCTTTCGGTGTTCACCATACCCGGCGTTCTGCCAGGCTCGTATGCCCTGGCGCGGACCTGGGT
>CAYMSH010000562.1:0-2753 GCA_964392945.1 uncultured Planctomycetaceae bacterium
TGTGATTCGCCCGGCGTACACCATGGGCGGGACCGGCGGCGGGCTGGTGTACAATCTCGAAGAGCTGCGAGTCGTCGCCAGCCGCGGAATACAAGCCAGCCTCATCGGCCAGATTCTCGTCGAAGAATCCGTGCTCGGATGGGAGGAGCTGGAGCTGGAAGTCGTACGCGACGAAAAGAACCAGATGATCACCGTCTGCTTCATCGAAAACGTAGACGCCATGGGCATCCACACCGGCGACTCGTACTGCACCGCGCCGATGCTGACAATCTCGCCGGAACTCCAGCAGAAGCTCCAGGAGTATTCCTACCGTATCGTCGAGGCTATCGGCGTGATCGGCGGGACCAACACCCAGTTCGCACACGATCCCAAGACCGGGCGGGTGGTGATCATCGAGATCAACCCGCGAACCAGCCGCAGTTCGGCGCTGGCGTCAAAAGCAACGGGCTTCCCGATCGCGCTGGTCTCGGCCAAGCTCGCCGGCGGACTGACAATGGACGAAATACCCTACTGGCGCGACGGAACGCTGGAGAAATACACGCCCTCGGGCGATTACGTAGTCGTGAAGTTCGCGCGATGGGCGTTCGAGAAGTTCGACGACGCGATCGACAAGCTCGGCACGCAAATGCGGGCCGTCGGCGAAGTGATGAGCATCGGCAAGAACTACAAGGAAGCGTTCCACAAGGCCATTCGCTCGCTGGAACAGAAGCGATACGGGCTGGGGTTCGCCAAGAACTTCAACCAACTGCCGCTGGACGAACTGATGGGAATGCTGGCGTTCGCGACAAGCGAGCGGCAGTTCATCATGTACGAAGCCATTCGCAAAGGCGCCACTATCGAGGCCCTCCACGAACTGACGCACATCAAGGCTTGGTTTATCGAACAGATGAAGGAACTGGTCGATCTGGAAGAGGAGATCATCGCCTGCAAGGGTTCGCCGCTGCCTGATGAACTGCTGGAGCGGGCCAAGAAAGACGGATTCTCCGACAAGTACATCTCCCAGCGGCTTGAAGTGCCCGAGGCCGACATTCGCAACCAGCGGATCGCCATGGGAGTAGTCGAAGGCTGGCATCCCGTGCCGGTCAGCGGAGTCGATGATGCGGCGTATTATTACTCCACGTACAACGCGCCCGACGTGAGCGAAGCGAAGCACGACAGGAAGAAGATCATGATCCTCGGCGGCGGGCCCAACCGCATCGGGCAGGGAATCGAGTTCGACTACTGCTGCGTGCACGCAGCATTCGCGCTGAGGGACGCGAACATCGAGACCATCATGGTCAATTGCAATCCCGAAACGGTCTCTACTGACTACGACACATCCGACAAACTCTACTTCGAGCCGCTCACTGTCGAGGACGTGCTGAGCATCCACGAAAAGGAAAAGCCAGACGGAGTTATCGTGCAGTTCGGCGGGCAGACCCCGCTGAATCTCGCGCAGGAGCTCGCGGCCGCCGGCGTCAACATCCTGGGCACGACTCCCGACACCATCGACCTGGCCGAAGACCGCGATCGTTTCGGTAAGATGATGGACAAGCTCGGTATCCCGATGCCTGAATCCGGCATGGCCAGCACTATCGAAGAGGCTGTCGAAATCGCCACGCGGATCGGCTACCCGGTAATGGTGCGGCCCTCGTTTGTGCTCGGCGGACGCGGAATGCAGGTGGTTTACGACGAAGATATGCTCCGCCAGTACGTGGCCCAGGCCGTGGATGTAACGCCGGAGCGCCCGATCCTGGTAGACAGGTTCCTGCAGGACGCGACGGAAGCCGAAGCCGACGCCGTGGCCGACGGGACCGACACGTTCGTACCGGCGGTCATGGAGCATATCGAGTTGGCCGGCATTCACTCCGGCGATTCGGCGTGCGTTCTCCCGTCAGTCAACATTCCCCAGGCCCAACTCGACACGATCAAGGAATACACCAGCAAGATCGCACACGAACTCGGCGTAGTCGGCGTAATGAACATGCAGTACGCCATCGCCGACGACGTGGTGTACGTGCTGGAAGCCAACCCGCGAGCATCGCGCACCGTGCCGCTGGTCTCGAAGGTCTGCGGGATCCCGATGGCCCGCATCGCCACGCAACTCATGCTCGGCCAGAAGATCGCCGACATGGACCTCCAGCACAAGAACGTGCCGCATTACGGCGTGAAGGAAGCGGTCTTCCCGTTCCCGATGTTCCCGGAAGTAGACCCGCTTCTCGGACCGGAGATGCGGTCGACCGGCGAGGTGCTGGGACTGGCCGATTCGCCCGGACTGGCGTTCTACAAGGCCCAGGAAGGCGCCAAGCAGCACCTGCCGACAGAGGGCAAGGTGTTGATCTCCGTATCGAGCCGAGAGCGGCCGGCGGTGCTGGAGACAGCCAGGAAGTTCGCCGGCGTCGGCTTTGGCATTCTCGCCACTGAAGGCACGCACGCGTTCCTGGCTGAAAACGGCGTGGAGGCCGAGAAGATTCAGAAACTTCACGAGGGACGGCCCAACATCACCGACGCAGTGACAAACGGCTATATCCAGATCGTGGTCAACACGCCGGTAGGAAAGCTCAGCCAGCACGACGATTCCTACATCCGCAAGTCCGCGATCAAGTACAAGATCCCGTACATCACAACGCTGAGCGCGGCGAATGCGGCCGCTGACGGAATCGCCGACTGCATGAACACCCAGGATCCGCTGAAGTCTCTCCAGGAGTATCACGCGGACATAAACTAGGGAACAGACCCAATCGCAGAAGCACACAGAAGAGCCCCCCGCCCGC
>CAYMSH010000563.1:0-2742 GCA_964392945.1 uncultured Planctomycetaceae bacterium
TCGAATCAAGCTGAAACGGCTATACCCAAGGATTCAAAACTGACGGTACACTAGTAATTCGTCCATTAGTCTGTCTACAGTCACGTCGATACGCTCTTGAGTCTCGTAGGCACCGGACTGGATCTCGGATTTCACTCTGGCGACTAAGTCTGCTCGCACCTCGGCCACATCGTGCACCTGTGCGGCAAGTTTCGCCACTGTAGATATTTCCACTACGTCTCCAGCCTGCGGCAACGCTGCTGACCCGCCGTCGCGAACAACGGAGGTCACTGGTTCAACGGACTGAGGCGGTACTGGCGGATTGACCCCATTCACATACATCTTCAATTCCTCGTGAACTTAGTCCGCGTTTCACCGTCGCGGACGGCCGGGCCTAGAGCTTCGCTGCCGAGGCGCTTCCCTGCGCTGCTCGGCGGTGTCAGCTTACGCTCTAAGGCCCCGATTATCCTCTACCGGCCGGCATTAACCAGTGCTTCTTCGCCGACCGTTCTGCTTCCTTGCACACGTATTTTCGGCACTATACTTGACGGATCATTAAGTATTCGCCTTTTTGAGCGATTGACGCAATCTACGTACAAAAAGGCTCTTACAAACGTCCCGACGACAATACGAAAAAACCGGCTTTTTTTCCTTCACTTCAGTCATGCAAATATTCCCCCCGCTCTTTGCAGACTACCTACATTAACACCCGGATTCCGGCCTGTCGTCCTGCTGGGAGCCCAACCGAGCCAGCCCTACGGCCAGGACGGTAATGTCCGCCGGCGTTACGCCGCTGATCCGCATGGCCTGGCCCAGCGATCTGGGTCTGATCGTCGAGAGCCGCTGGCGGGCCTCGGCTCGCAGGTGCGATATCGAATCGTAGTCCAGATCATCCGGGATGATCTTGCTGTCGAGTTCGCGTTTCCGGGCCGACGACGTGCGGTCCTTTATGAGGTAGCCCTCGTACCTCGCGTCGATCGTCAGCGATTCGATCGCCCTGGGATATCGCCGATAGAGCGTTCTGAGTTCGTCGCCGCCGGGCTCGGGGCAGTCGGCGATGACTTGCTCGGATTTTCGCTGGGGCTCCTGGAGCAGCTCCCAGATGTTCTTGCGACCCTGGCGGGTTTGCTTCATCAGTTCTTCGGCTCGCTTCCCCGCCTCGGCCCGCTGACTGTAGCGGTCCCAGCGATCGTCGGCGACTAGACCGATATCCCGGCCGATCTGCGTCAGGCGCCTGTCGGCGTTGTCGGCTCGCAGCAGCAGGCGATGTTCGGCCCGGCTGGTGAACATACGGTAAGGCTCGATCACGCCTTTAGTCACCAGATCGTCGATCATCACGCCGATGTAGGCCTGGTCGCGCATCAGGACAAGCGACTGGCCGGCGGTGATCTTCGCCGAAGCGTTGATCCCGGCGATCAGGCCCTGTGCGGCGGCCTCTTCGTATCCGGTAGTCCCGTTGATCTGCCCGGCCAGGAACAGCGAGGCGATCTTCTTGGTCTCCAGCGTGGCCTGCAGTTGGATCGGCGGAGCGTAGTCGTATTCGATTGCGTATCCGTAGCGGAGTATCTCGGCTCCGGCCAGGCCGGGTATGTTATGGATCATGAAGTCCTGGACGTCTGTCGGCAGCGACGTGGAGATCCCGTTGCAGTAGACCCAGTTGGTGTCGCGCCCTTCCGGCTCGAGGAAGACCAGGTGCGAGGCCTTGTCGGAGAACCGATCGACTTTCGTCTCGATCGACGGGCAGTACCGCGGACCGGTCGACTCGATTTGCCCGCTGTAGAGCGGAGCCCGATGGAAGTTTTCCCGGATGACCTCGTGGATCTTCTCGTTCGTGCCGGTCAGCCAGCATGGAATCTGCTCGATGTCGATCGAATCGTTCATAAACGAAAACGGAACGGGCGCCGCATCGCCGTCCTGCCTGTCGCAGAGACCGTAATCGATCGACTCGGCGGCCACTCGCGGCACGGTCCCGGTCTTCAGGCGATCGAGTTGGAGCCCGCAGGCCCGCAGCGAATCGCTGAGCGAATCGGCCGACGGTTCGCCGTAACGCCCGCCGGGCCAGATCTTCTCGCCGCAGTGGAGCCGGCCGTTAAGGAACGTTCCGCTGGCGACGATCACCGCCAGCGCCGAGATGTCCGACTCGGACCCGTCGCGCGATATCCGCACACCGACGGCCCGCTGGTCTTCGATCAAAATGCTCGTGGCCTCGCCGGCTACGATTGTGAGATTCTCCTGGCCGGCCAGCGCCTCCTGCACCCAGGCGGCGTACTGGTGTCTGTCGGACTGGCATCGCGGGCCCCAGACGGCCGGGCCTTTGGAGCAGTTAAGCATGCGGAACTGAATCCCCGTGGCGTCGGCGGCCAGCCCCATCAGACCGCCGAGTGCGTCGATCTCGCGGACCATCTGACCCTTGCCGACCCCGCCGATCGCGGGGTTGCACGACATCTCGCCGATACGGTCCGGATCGAGCGTGACCAGTGCGGTCTTGTGCCCCAGGATAGCCGACGCGCGAGCGGCCTCGACCCCGCCGTGTCCGCCGCCGATAACCACTATGTCGTAGTCCGCTGGCATGGCCGATTACGTGAACAACGCTTCTACGAACTGCTCGGGATCGAACGGTTCGACATCCTCGTAGCCCTCGCCGATGCCGATGAACTTCACCGGGAGATTCACTTCGTTTCGGATCGCCACGACAATGCCGCCCTTTGCCGTCCCGTCGAGTTTCGCCAGGAAAATGCCGGTGACGTCTATCGCCGCCGAGAA
>CAYMSH010000564.1:0-2706 GCA_964392945.1 uncultured Planctomycetaceae bacterium
TCCGCGCATTATACAATGGTACCGAAAACGACCGCTAGGGTCCAGACGCGCCGCTCGGGGATGCTGACAATCGCGTATCGCCGGATAATCAATCTCCAGCCGCTTGCTGCTGGAGTTGTTGTTTCAGCGAGGGGTTTACGAATTCCACTTTCGCTGCTTCAGATAGTTTCTGCAGAAGCCGACTCCCGCCGCTGCGGATCATATGTTCTTTGAGCTCGGCGGCGATCTTGCCTTTTTCCTCGGCGTAGCTGACCTGTTTGGGTTCGATTATCTCTTCCAGTTTCAGTATGTGGAATCGGTTGGCGACCTGGACTGGGTCGGAGATCTCTCCGATCCTGGTCATAGCCAGGGCGACTTGTTTCAATGCCGGCGAGACTTGCTTGGTGTTCTGGCCGATCGCAGGCAGCCTGCCTCCGGACTTGCCGCTGGGATTGATCGAATATTCCCTGGCCAGTGCGGCGAAGTCGCGTTTGGCGGCAAGCGATTTAACAAGCTTGGCAACGACGTGTTCCTTCGTTTCGATATGACTGACTACGACCTGTCGTCCGTGCCGCTTGTCGAATGCGGCGCGAACGGCCTCGTCGGGGACTTCGAAATCCGTGCCGATCATTTTGCGCAGGAGTGCGTTGCGGCGCATGATCAGGTTCCACGTGCTGTATGTGAAGTTTCGCGAAGTCATCAGTTGGTTGAGCATCTGCTGCCGTTCGGGGTCGCTGTTGGCCATTGGGAATGTCATCGCCAACGCGCGCTCGTGTTCGGCGGCGGTTTCCTGGTCGTTCACCGACAGGTTCTTTGCCGCGGCGGCCTGTCGTACGATCTCCGAACGGAGAATCTGCTGGGCGATAGTGAGCCCGTATCCATCGACAAGGATACTGTGGAGCTGGTCCATTCCAATCGGCTTGTCGTTCACCAGGGCCATGATCTGTTCGGGCTTGGCGCGCTGGGGCGGAGTTGCGGGCCGCGCCGTCGCCGGTTGCGTAGTGGCTCCGGTTGTGGAGCCGCCGTCAGGCGTCACGATCGCGGGCGGCTTGGCCGGCGTCGGGCTCTGGAACCAACTGCAGCCCCAAACGCCGGTCAGCAACGATATCACTAGTACTGTTGAAACTGTTCGCATGGGTTGTTTCCTCTTTGAACAGGTTATCGACACAGAGCCTTTTCGTCAATGGCGTTAGCTGTGTAATGAGCCTTCCCGCCCGGTTCGCCCGGTCAATGCTATGAACGCCGGAAGCACAAGCGGGCGTACGACGAACGAATCCAACAGCATTCCCAGCGCCATTGCGAAACCGAGCTGTTTGAGCAGGGCCATGTCTCCGACCATGAGGCTTCCGAGGGTTGCGGCCATTATCAGCCCGCAGGATGAAATGACCGGACCGGTGTATACGATCGCGTGTCTGCAGGCCCGCCTGGGCTTCATGCGTCTGGCTTCCTGGGAGACCCTGGCGGCAAGGAATATATTGTAGTCTTGTCCGACGGCCATCATGATCACAAACAGGAATATCTCGACTTTCCAGTCGAGCCCGGCCGCCCCGAACAGACCGGTGAAGACCCAGTAGGTGATCCCCAGCGTGCTGAAGTAGCTCAGCAGGGTGGAGAAGACCATGAAACCCGAGAGGATAACGTCTTTCAGCAGCATCCAGACGATCAGGAATATCACACCGAGGGCCAGGGCGGCGATCCGGTAGAAGTCGGCCCCCGTTACGTTGCGTATATCGGCGGTCTGCGCGGTGGCTCCGGCGACATGAATGTCGGCTTTGAAGTTATCGGCCGCCAGGGCTGCAGCCAGATCCTTTCGAATGCTCTCTACGATGGTCATCGCCTGCAGCGTCATCGCGGGTTTGTCCAGGATGATCTCGATGCGCATCGCGGTCCGGTCGGAGCTTATATACTCCTGCAGTATTGTTTTTCGTAACTTCTTCCGCGTCAATTCCGTTGCGGCCGCCTGGACGCGATGCCCCAGCATTTCCAGAAGCCCCATGGTGCGTGGTCTGGAAGTCGGGGCCGACTCGCTGGTCATCGCGCCGGCCAGGATCTTTTCAGTCGCGGCATCGACATCTCCGCCAAGAGGCGTTGACAGGCTGCGGATATTGTGAACGCCCTTGCCATTTCCGCCGCCAACGTCGCCCAGCACGCTTGTCGCCTTCTTCGACAGTTCCATCCACTTCTTGTTGTCGATCGGCCCGTCGGCCTCGATCAGGACGTTGACGGGAGCTATTTCACCGATCGGCCAGTGAGTCTGGACTACTCTGGCGCCGCGGGCGGCTTCGTATCCGCCGTCCAGATCGGCCAGCGTGTCGTAGACCCAGCGGAGATTGGCGCCCGTGACGGCTGGGACAGTCAGGCACGCCAGAGCTATCGCCAGGACGGTCCCGGGTCTGCCGGTCACAATCGATGCGACGCGCTGCCAGAGCACCGATCTTGCCGTGGCGAGTTTCTGATCGGCGCGTCCGGGATGTGAGGGCCAGTATATTCGCCCGCCTATTATGACCACAATCGCCGGGACGAGCGTGACAACAGCCAGCAGGGCCACAAGCAGGGCCACGGCGATCGCCGGTCCGGCGCTTCGGAACAGTCCGTAATTGGCGAACGTGAGCATCATCAGGCCTGCGGTGTCGGTTCCCGCCGAGGCCAGCAGCGCCGAAAACGTGTGGTTCAGCGCCTCGCTGGTGGCCTGGCGATGAGGCAGGCCGGAGATAAGGAATTCGCGTT
>CAYMSH010000565.1:0-2692 GCA_964392945.1 uncultured Planctomycetaceae bacterium
GATAAGATAGTCTCACAGGCCGACGTCAGCGTGCGTGACACAGAAAACACATTGCTGATGCTCGCCGGGGTGTGGGCCCAGAAGAGGTTTATCCCGCGAATCATCGCCGATCACTCTCGCAAATGCTACCGATCTTACGACGATCAGGCCGGCGACATGCTCTCGAAGGCTATCGCCGACAACGACTCGGTAGCTATGCTCGATGTCGCCAAGCGTTGGCCCAACAGCCTCTGGGCTCCCCAGGCTATGTACGAAGCCGGGGCCTGCCTGTATGTCAAAACTCGCGGCCAACCTCCCTGGGGGCCCCCCTTGTTAGTTCCCTCGCGGGGGCCGGCTTTTTTGAAAAACCCCGCGACTCCGGACAGGCCGAGAATGACGCCGGGATGTCTAAAGCCGCCGGTTTGATGGCCAGAGCCGCAGACGCAGGCGATCCGATGCTTGCAGCCGCTGCGCTTGCGGCGAAGGCGACGATATATCACGACATGGGTATGGTCAATTACTCACGCAGCGTCTGTCGCGACTTGAGAGTGCTCTGCCGGAAGAACGGCATAACGCTGAGCGAGACAGTCGAGTTCGTAGGAAGCGAACGGCCGATAATGGAGTTCCTCAGGAAGTGCGAAGGGGACAAACCGCTGCGAGTCGAGCCGGCCCACGCCGCCGGCACGCTGACGGGACCGGTCAGCGAGGCCTTCGGTCTCAAGGGCCAGGAAGTTCTGATTGTTCGCGATCAGGCGTATCGTCCGATCCGCCAGGGCTCGAACATTTTACTGCTCAGCGATGGAAAAGCCGTCTGGTTCAATACCGCCGCGAAATCCGCCGAAGACGCCGTGGTCTGGCGTTCCGGAGCGCCTGTGGCTCCCATGGACCAGATACGAAACTACATGACGTCGCCGGGATACGGAGTTATCGCCGGGGTCAGCGGCAACGGCAAGATCGTAGCGCTGGCCGACAGGGGATCGGGAAAAGCCACTGGGTTTGACATCGCCAGCGGGAAAGTGGCGTGGCGCGGAACCTTTGCGCAATGGGGGATTTCGTCCGCCAGCTACATGGCCGCAGGCGACGGGGCTATGGTGTTGACGGCCACTAATGGCAAAGTTGCTTGCGTAAGTATTGATGACGGTAAGATTCTCTGGGACGCGAAATTTGTCGGCGGGTCGCGAACTCCGGTCTGTCCGCCTACGATTGCAGGCGGTGTGGTCCTGGGGCGCAGCAATAGTTTCAAAATGATGACGTGCTTCAATATCGACGGCGGACGGGTCCTATGGAGATGGGACGGGAAAACGTCAGCCGAAGGCACTGTCACTGATGACGGGCTTGTCCTGGCTCTTGTCGACGGGGTCGTGTCGGTTCACGATCCGGCCAGGATGAAACGACCGCTCTGGATGCGGAAGTACAATCCCAATCTCAAACCTATGCTGCTTACCGGAGACACCGGGCGCGTATTCGTATCTGAGGGGACCTATAGCCCGTGGATTGACGTGCTGTCGATGAGCGACGGCGGGTCGCTGGGTCGCGTCAAGATCGAGAACTTCACCGGGTCCAAGCAAACCTGCATTACCGGAGCGACTGCTCGTGGTCGGAGTTTATATGTAACGTTCGGCTCGACGGCTTCAGGGTATCGCAACAGGTACTACGGGACCCAGACTATGATAAGAGGCCTGGGCGTCCAGAAAATAAATCTGGCCGAGGGACAGGTCGTATGGCGAAACGAAATGGGAGGCTCGAACGTCTATCACTACAGCCTTCCGATCGCCGTCACTGATTCTACTGTGGTCATGGCCTGCAAAGACACCCAGCAGAACATGGCCCGCTATGTTTACCTGATTGACGCTGAAAAGGGCGGGGCGATTCAGAAAATCGAGGTATACAAGGGCCCTGGTGGCGTAATGAAGCAGGGCGATCGGGTGAGGGTTTCGTCGATGCTCCAGCCGGTGCTGGTCGGTTCGCGTCTGGTGCTGGAGACTTTTGGCGGAGTGAGCGTATACAAGAAGAAATGAGGCTGACCGGTCCTGCCGGACCGCCTGAGCAAAGCCTGCGAGTATCGGAGGCGGAAGAAAAACATGAATCGAAATAATCGAGATATCGGCGGTACCAAAAGCATCTGCGTGCTGCTTGCTGCAGCGCTGGGCGTCATGTGCGTCCTGCCGAAGCAGCCTGCGGCCAAAGCTGCTCCGCCAAGCCCGGTCATGCCTGAACTTGTCAACCGTACGACGCTGAAGTCCATCGATCGGGGTCTGCTGTACCTGGTTGACACCCAGCGGCGTGACGGCAGTTGGTTGAACCAGGGCGGCTACGGCATGTACCCTGCCGTAATGACCGGCCTGTCGGGTCTGGCGCTTATGGCTGGCGGCTCGACGCCGGAAACCGGACCGCACGCCAAGAGCGTATCAAAGGCTATGAACTACCTGCTTCGCGTCGCCGAGACGCATAGCGACGGACTCGTCGCCGGCCCGGGCGCTGAGTACCGCAGCATGTACGGTCACGGATTTGCGATGCTGTTTCTGGCCCAGTGCTACGGGATGGAGCTTAACGCCGCTACCGAAGCCAAATTGAAGAAGGTCCTGAACCAGGGTGTTCAACTGATCGTTAAGAGCCAGTCGAAGAAGACCTCGAAGTTCGGAAAGCCGTGTGGCGGCTGGTACTACACTCCCGGTTCCAGCAGTGACGAAGGGTCGGTTACCGTCACTCAGCT
>CAYMSH010000566.1:0-2689 GCA_964392945.1 uncultured Planctomycetaceae bacterium
CTGCGTCATCGCCATGGGCGGCATCGTCGGGCTTGTCATGTCGCTACTGCTCCGCCGCATGGGGATCATCCAGAAAGGGCTGATGGAGCGCCAGGTGCCCCCGCCGGCGGTGGCGATAACCAAAGAACACGGCGTCAACCCGCGTCTTGAAATACTGTGGGAAGTGCTGTTCCTGGCCCCGGCTGTAATACTGGCGATCGGATCGTACCTGCTGGTTACGCACGTTCCGGCGCTCCATTCGGCGTGGGACTACCTCAATGACGTTCGCCTCGAGGTCGTCAACGCCAACCACACCTGGCGGTCCGGATGGCGGTTCGCACCGAACCTGGTGGGCCTGGAAAGCGCGGTAGTCGGCTACCTCGTCGGCGGGGCCTGGATATGGGGCATACGCATTCTCGGAACGCTGGGATTCGGCAAGGAAGCGATGGGCCTGGGCGACGTTCACATACTGGCGGCCGTCGGAGCGGTCTGCGGATGGATCGCCCCGTCACTGGTGTTCTTCGCCGCCCCGTTCATCGCAATGCTGTGGGCCCTGCACCTGCTGGCCGCAGGCAGACAGCGGGAATTACCCTACGGACCGTGGCTGGCGGCGGCTACTCTTGTGGTAATTCTCTTCTACGATGCTATTATTAAAGTATTAGAGCCTTCGTTTCAGGTGTTTGTGAAATAACAGATCAGGGAGTCGCAATGTTTTTCAAGAAAGTTAACGGGTACCTCCTGGTGATCGCAAGCGGGCTTGTTCTGCTGGCCGGGGCCCTGCTCCTGGCGCTGCAGTGGAGCAAGAAAGGACCCTTCACGCTCTACGGCAAGAGCATGAGCGTGAACATGACCACGGCCTTGTCCTGTGCGGCGATCGCCGGCTGGCTTACCCCAAAGGTGTTCGGCCTGATGCTCAAAGGCCTCCGAAAAATCCGCAAAGTACGCAAGGAATATAAAAAACTGTGAAAAAAGCCTGAAGTCTCTGGAGTAGATTCCGGCAATAACGCATAATGATTTTTGAATTCGCAGTCAATTACGACAATACCCTTGGGGCTCATTGAAAGGAGCAATCTAGGATGATAACTAAAACCAAACTGATGACATTGGCGACGGCGCTTGTGGCGGTGACCCTGTCGGCCACTGGCTGCGGCAAGCAGGAAATCAAGCAGTTGACCGCTCAACTCCGCATGGAGCAGGACCGATCCAGAACGCTTGAAGCCCAGCGAGACAGCGCCCAGCAGCAGTTGGCGGCGTTGCAGAGCAGTTCCACAGACCTCAGCGGACAGCTCAACCCCAAGGATGTCGAAATCGAAAACGCCCGCATCGAGCGGGACAAGGCCCTCGCGGACCTGACGGCCCTGAAAGCTGAACAAGCCGCCGCGCCCAAAGAGACAAAAGGCTGGAAGTCCGGCACGATCGGAGCCGAAATCTCGATCGGCTCAGACGTCCTGTTCAGCTCGGGACGCGCGACGCTGACCACCGGCGGCAAGAGCGCCTTGGGCAGAGTGGCCTCGGATATAATGTCCAACCACGCAGGCAAGAGCATACGAGTTTACGGACATACCGACGGCGACCCGATCAGGAAGAGCAAGAAACTCTGGTCGGACAACCTGGACCTGTCGGCCAATCGAGCGATGGCCGTAACCCGCTACCTGATTTCCAGGGGAATATCCGGCTCAAAGATCGAGAGCATCGGAATGGGATCCACGCGCCCGATCGCCGGAAACAAGACGGCCAGAGACAAGAAGAAGAACCGCCGCGTCGAGATAATGATCATTAACTGACGCGCAAGCCTAACTGAAACTCACACTCGCCGGTCGGACCGCCAAGGACCGGCCGGCGTCGTACTTTATCGCCGCACTACGCGGCCCTGGTCAGCATCATGATTTGTATTATCGATTACGAAATGGGCAACATCCGCAGCGTCCAGCGAGCCCTGGAGCGCGCCGGCGGCGAGGTCAAGCTCGCAACCGGTCCCGACGATCTGGTCGGAGCCGACAAGATCGTCCTTCCGGGAGTCGCGGCGTTTGAAGACGCGATGACCCAGTTGAGATCCCAAGAGTTGCTCGAGCCGATCATAGCGGCCGTGCGCGCGGGCACGCCCTACCTGGGCTTCTGCCTGGGCCTGCAACTGCTGTTCGAAACCTCTTACGAAAACGGCGAGCACCAGGGCATGGGACTCCTGCCGGGCAAAGTCGTGCGATTCGACCTGGACGATTACCCCTCCGACCCGCCGCTGCGGGTTCCGCACATGGGCTGGAATCGAATCGAGTGGGACAAGCCTTGTCCCATGCTGAAAGGGATCGAAAGCGGATCACACGTCTACTTCGCTCACAGCTATTGCGTTGTGCCGGACGACGAAAAAATGATCGCAACATCGACCGAGTATGGGTATAGTTTCACCTCAGCTGTGTGGAAGGACAATATTTTCGCCACCCAGTTCCACCCGGAAAAGTCCCAGTCAGTCGGACTGAGACTGCTGGAAAACTTCGTGAAGATGTAAGACCCTCGCCCCGCCGATCATAATCGGGCCTGTCTTCACCCAGAGAAAGCTCGAGCCAATTACATGAAGATTCTACCGGCAATAGACTTGCGTGACGGCAAGGTCGTTCGCCTCGAGAAAGGCGATTACGATCTGCAGACAACCTATGGCGAAGACCCCGCGGCCGTAGCCAGAGTGTTCGCCGACGCCGGAGCCGAATGGATACAC
>CAYMSH010000567.1:0-2686 GCA_964392945.1 uncultured Planctomycetaceae bacterium
ACTCTCGGCCTTGCCGACAACACGATTATCGTTCTCTGGGGCGATCATGGCTGGCATCTGGGCGAGCACGATTTCTGGGGCAAGCACAACACGCTGCACAACTCGCTTCACGCTCCGCTTGTCGTTTGCGGACCTGGGACCAAAACGAACAATCGCACCGATCGGCTGGTCGAGTTTGTAGACATCTACCCAAGCCTTTGCGAACTTGCCGGACTGGCTCGGCCCGATCATCTGCAGGGCAGGAGCTTCGTTCCGCTGATGAAGAACCCCAGGCGGAAGTGGAAATCGGCGGTCTTCAGCAGATGGTCCGGATGCCGGGCGGTCAAAACCGATCGTTACCTGTACACCGAATGGAAGAAAGGCGGCAAGGTGATCCATCGAATGCTCTTCGATCACAAGACAGACCCGCAGGAAAACACGAACATTGCTGCGGCGCCCGAGGCCAAAGAGACCGTAAAGAAACTCAGCAAACTTCTCCAGGCCGGTTGGAAGAGCATAGAATAGGGGCCAATGGGCTCAGGTTGTCGCCAGGCGTTGTAGACGCCGCTACCGGCCGCGCCGGCGGTAGCATTAATTGGAAAGGGAACCCAATGCAGAGATTTATTTACGCGTCACTGGCCGTGCTCCTGGCGGTGCTGCCTGCCGGAGCGGAAGATGCCCCGGGCGAGGCACGGACTGTTAAGCTGAAGAACGGCAAGGTGGTTGTGCACGCCCAGGGCGGCGCCGCGGGTGTGACTTTCGTTCACAAGAACGGCAAGGTCATCATTAATACCGGCCCCGACGGCCGTCCGGTCATGCACTTCGTCCAGGTCGGCAACGTCGCCCGCGTCGACTTCAACGGCGACGGAGCCTGGGATACGAAATATGACGCCGAGAAGCGCAAATGCTTCATCATGATCGGCGACGAGACGATCGAAGTTCGTTTCGATCCTAAGCTCGGACCGGGCGCCCGAGAGAAGGTGTCGCTCGATGGCAAGACGACATACGTCTTCGGCCGCAAGTCGTGGCGAACCAGCGGGGCGCCCGAGATCTCCGGCGGACCGATCGTTCAGAAGATCAAGCGCCCCGGCGGGCTGATCGCGTTCGCCGATGCGCCGGGCCGGAGCCCAGGACCCCGGGCGATGCCGCACGCGCATATCTACACGATTTCTCGAGACGGCGTCAGGAAGCAGCTTACTACCGGCAAGCCGGGGAACTTCTTTCCGGCCTGGTCTCCAGACGGTAAGCTGCTTGCGTTTACTTCGGTCAGGAATGGAAAACGCGAGATATGGGTTATCGATTCGGCCGGCAAGAACGAGCGGCTGATAACGCCGGGTTTCCTTCCGGCCTGGTCCCCTGACGGCAAGACACTGGCGATTACGAGATTCGACTCGAAAGAGACGCGTCATGTATGGACTGTAGGCCTGGACGGTAAGGGCTCAAAGCAACTGACAACGAAGAACAACAACCATTGCCCGGCGTTTTCACCAAAGGGCGACAAGATCGCCTACTGGTCCGGCGACACCCGCGCGTACGGGCAGATCTGGGTTATGAACGCCGACGGGACAGGCAAGAAGCAATTGACTGTGCCGGCGAAAAACGACTACACGCCAAAGGGCAGCAGCGCCAACGCACCGGCGTGGTTGTACAACAATCGGATCGCCTACTGGTCGGGTGTAGAGCATCGTTACGGGCAGGTCTGGACCATGAACGCCGACGGAACCGACAAGAAGCAACTGACCACTACCCCGGCGCCGATCACCAGCGACAACGCGACCTGGTCTCCCGGCGGCACGCATATTCTCTTCGACACCCAGCGACGGCGGCGTCTTGAGATATGGATCATGAACGCAGACGGCTCGAACCAACGCCCCCTCGTTTCGGACCTGAAGGTGACTCCGATGCGGACGTCGTGGCGGCCCGCGTATGCGGTGCAGGAAGACCGCAAGAACTACGGTCCGCTTGACGGCCATGCGCTGAACGTGTTGCAGGTGCTCGAAGGGATGAGCCTCGAACCGAACGTGATAGCTAAATGTAGAAAAGCGATCGTCGCCTCGCAGCAGGAGTACCGAAAGTGGTACGGCGACAACAAGAGTAAGGTCGATGAGTTCACCGAGAAGATCAAGGCATTGAAGACCGGCGACGATCGCACGGAACTGAAGAAGATACTGGCCGCCAAGAAGAAGTTTATGCATACCGCACCTTCTATCCTGAGAAACCCCGGGCCCATCGAAAGCATATTGAGCAAGAAGGATTGCGCCGTGTTTCGTGACAAGCTAAGCGCGTTGAAAGCATCGCTCCACAAGCCGCCGAAAGAATGAAACAGGCTCAGATCGGCGTCAGTTGTCGTTGTTCAGGGAGGCGGATATGAAACATGGACCGGGATTCATCTCGCAGATCGTGCTGCTGCAGTTGCTGCTGGCCGGACAAGCCGTCGTCGCAGATAGCCAGGGCGTTCAGCTTGGTAATGAGAAACTGAAAGTCGCTGTTTCCGGGGCGGGCAAACTGCTTTCGGTGTCGAATTCGGCGGCGGGGGAGAAGTACGCTTTTTCATCCGACCAGTTCGAACTCGATACGGATCTGGGAGTGTTTTCAAACCGCTCCGTCAAGCCGACCGGAGTCAAACGGGACAAGGGGCGGGTAGTATATCGATTCGATTTTTTTTAGATGGGGTTCAGTGTGATCTACACGCTTAAAGGCGAAAACG
>CAYMSH010000568.1:0-2674 GCA_964392945.1 uncultured Planctomycetaceae bacterium
ACGTACGATCACGGCGATCCTCGCCGATTTGGCTTTGTTCCGCTGTGGGGCCTGGGCGCCGTGCAGTTGACGTTGAGTCCGCTTTCAGCGGGCTCTAAGGCTTAACACCAACAACTTTTCGCAATTGAAAGCCGGCTAGAAGATTGTGCTTATATCGGCGCTATTCAGGGCCCGTCGATTCAGTCTCGGCGCAGTTCCGGGAACATCCGTCAATGACCGCTCCGCAGGCGCCGCAGTCCTGGAACCTCTTGACGCGCGGCGGATGAAGTCCATATGGCCGGGAATCAGTTGTCGCCGGAAGTCAGTTTCTCACCAGCTTTGAGTTTTCTAGCACGAATCTTCGCTTTTTTGATCCACTCGGCGCGCGCGGGGGATGGCTTGCCCATGGTGAAGTAAGGCGAGTCGGTCCGGCCTTCGATCATGATTTTGGCGATCCTGGCGGCCACTTTCGGATTCGCCTTGGCGACGTCTTCGGTTTCCTTTGGGTCGGCGGCGAGGTCATAGAGCTTCACCGGACTGTCGCCGGCGCGAGAGGCTTTGGCGTAGCCCTTCCACTTGCCCATGCGAACGGCCTTGTTATTGCCCGATTCCCAATAGAGGTGGTCGTGGATTTTCTGGACGCCCTTGCCGGTCAGCGTGGGCAGAATGCTCACCCCGTCGATTCCCTTGGGGATCAGGCCCTCTTGGCCAATCGCTTCGAGGAAGGTCGGCATCATGTCCCACAGTGCAATCGGCAGGTTGCTCGTCGAGCCGGGCTTGATCCTGCCGGACCACCTGGCGATAAACGGCACGCGAATGCCCCCCTCCCACAGCGAGCACTTCAGCCCGCGGAACGGGGTCGATTCAAAGAACGTCGAATCGCTGCCGCCGTTGAAGGTCGGGCCGTTGTCGGACGTAAACATGATCAGCGTGTTGTCGTCGAGGCCGAGTTCGGAGACCAGATCCATAATCTTGCCCACGTTGCGGTCCATGTGCGAGACCATCGCCGCGTAGCCTGCGCGCGGCTGGGGATGCGGCAGATAGCCCTTCGTGCCGAGATAGGGCTTGTCGTCGAACTTGTCCTTGTACTGCTTGTAGTCTTCGGCGGGAGCCTGGATCGAGACGTGCGGAATGGGCGTTGCGTAGTAGAGGAAGAACGGCTCTTCCTTGTTGGTGCGGATGAAGTTCAACGCCGTACGGATCATGCCCGTGGTGCAGTAGTCCTTGCCGGCGTAGCGGTCGAAGAATTCTTTTTCGGTCTTGAACGGTTCCTTGATCTTCTGGTGAGCGAGGAATTTTGTCCCGTTGCGCTGGGGGATCTGCTTGTCGTTGTGATAGAGGTACGGCGAGTAGTAGGTGTGTGCGCGCCATTGGTCGAGATAGCCGAAAAACTCGTCGAAGCCCTGCTTCCACGGCACGCCGTTGGTGCCCGGCCCGCCGAGGCCCCACTTCCCGCAGCACGCCGTCGCGTAGCCGGCTTTCTTGAGGAGCTTGGCGACGGTGACGGTGTTCAGCGGGATATCGAGCTGACCGGCGTACGCCGTACCGAGGTTCTGGCGGACGTAGCTGTGGCCGGTGTGCAGCCCGGTCATCAGCGTACAGCGACTCGGCGCGCAGACGGCGTGGCCGGAGTAGGCGTCGGAGAACTTCATACCTGCTTTGCAGAGGCGATCGATGTTAGGCGTCTTGATTTTCTTCTGCCCGTAGCAGCCCAGTTCGGCATAGCCGAGATCGTCGGCCATGATGAAAATGATATTGGGCTTGCCAGCGCCTTTGGCGACGGGAGCGGTTTTGGCTTTTCCTGCAGCCAGGTTTCCGCATCCAACAGCCGTCGCGGCCGCGGTGAGAGTCACATGCTTCATGAATGTTCTACGCTTCATCAGAAACTCCTGGATCGGTGAATAAACTGGTTCAGATCGTACATTCTATAAGGAACCCCGACAACCGCAATGCAATTGTCGGGACGGTTTGGGAATTGCATTACGCGGCGACTTGCCGGTGATGCTTATCGGTCAACGTCCATCACTGGAAGACCAATCGCACAAGTCCATACCGGGAGAACATAGGGCCTTTCTATTGAGCAGGGCGTTTCTGACCCGTTCTACGCTGTCCGGTTCAGAGATTCCGGAAATTCCGGGGACATTCAGTTTGCTCGACTCGCCGCATTGGATACAATCGCACTGGACTTACCCCGCAATGGCCGCCGACCGGAGCCTCTGGAACGTCGAAGACACTGCGGAGTGTGCCCCCAGTCCAATAGCGAAGCCTGCTATGTCTACCGACGTCAAGCCAATTTTCCGACCGATGGGCATTTGACCACGTGCAGCCTGCTATTCGATCCTACGGACAACACCGCAGATCATGTATTTTTGTTCGCATGGAACGGATCAATCTGAAAGACGGGCCATTAACCCAAGGCTGTAACGATCTCGTTCCGCGTAGTCGCACCGCATCAAACAATCCATCTGCTTCCGATTTCTTTTTCTGACAGCCGCCGTTTACGCCGCGGCGGTCCGGGTAAGTCCGTCTTGAACATCCTTCATCTCGTGCCACAACAAGATACCCAAATGACGCATCCGGGCCACGACCGCAATTTTCTTCTTCTTGGGATTTCGAGCCACCAAGCCGTAGTACGCTTCGGCCTGCTATGTCTACCGACGTCAAGCCAATTTTCCGACCGATGGGCATTTGACCA
>CAYMSH010000569.1:0-2653 GCA_964392945.1 uncultured Planctomycetaceae bacterium
TGGAGATCGAGACTTCCAGCAGGTGGCCCATTTCCCGGACCAGTTCGTCGAGCCGGATCGGTTCGATCACGAACTTGCCCTTGCCGGAGTAGGCGAGCATCTGTCTGGCCAGGTCCGCCGCCCGTCTGGAGGCCTTCATTATCTCGGCGATGTTCCCTCGGGCCGAAGCCTGGAGGTCCAGCGTTTCCATCGCCAGGTCGGCGTTGCCGAGAATGGACATCAGCAGGTTGTTGAAATCGTGTGCGATGCCGCCGGCCAGCACGCCGAGGCTCTCGAGTTTCTGTGCGTGCTGGACCTGGTGCTGCAGGATCAGCCGCTGCTCTTCGTTCTTCTTTCGTTCGGTGATATCGCTGGCGATCCCGTTGACCGCCATGAGTTCGCCGTTGTCGTCGTAGTGCATATTGAACGTCCAGAGCATGTCGTGGACGTCGCCGGATCGGCTGATCTGGCGGTTTTCGAACTTGGCGCTTCTGGTCCCAGCCTCCACCCATCGGGCCAGGGCGGTCTGCGTTCTGATCAAGTCGTCTTCGTGAACGAACGCAAGGGCCGACAGGCCGACGCACTCTTCCGGCGGCAGGCCGAAGACGGCCTGGGACACCTGGTTTACGTACGAGAACTCGCCGTCCCGATCGATCCTTACGATCAGGTCGTCGGTGCCCTCGACGAATGTGCGGAACTTCTCTTCGCTGTCGCGCAGGGCTTCTTCGGCCCGCTTGCGAGCGACGATATCCCAACAGGTGTTGGCAAGTTCCGCGACGGTCTTTACGTCCTCATCGACGTAGTCGGTCTCCTTGTTGCCCACGCCGAGAATCGCCACGATCTGGTCTGCGCGATAGACCGGGACGACGAGTTCCCTGGCGATAGGGGCGTGGCCGTCGGGGAGCCCTTTCTTGTGGGCCAGGCTGGCGTAGTCGTTGTGGATGACGGGCTTTCCCTGTCGTACGCAGTCGACCCAGACGCCAGCCTTGTCGATGGGGTAGTGCGATTCCGACGCCTCGGCGCTGCACATGCGGGCCAGCGTGTTGGTCGACCACGACTGGAGTCGCAGGGTCACCTGGTCTTCCTCGACGAAATGGTAGAATCCGATTGCGCTGCCGGTCAGTTTTTCGGCCTCGTCGAGGAACGCCTGCAGGACTTCGTTGACCGAGTGATCTATGGCGAAAGCCGACAGGCGGAGCTGGGCGGCGATGATGCTCTCCTGGTGCTTCCGCGCGGCGATTTCGTCCAGCAAGTCGCGGTTGGCTCTCGCCAGTGTTTCGGTGCGCTGGGCGACGAATGTCTCGATATCGCCGTGAGGTTCGATATTGTGTTCGCTATCCATATATCGCGGCGCCTTTCTTTCTGAGCCCACTTGCTTCCAGATGATATCTACGTTGACCACTGCAATTCTACACTCCGCCCGCGCCGGAGCCCAGCGATATGTCGGCATTTTCTCCATGTTGTTATGTGTTCTGCCGTGAGATCGAGGCTCCTTCGAGCGTGATGATGTGTACGTGGTTTCTGCGAGAGACAGAGCCCGCCCAGGCGCGGCCGTTGGGGTGCGTTGTGATTTGTGCAATTGCGATCGGGAGCCGAGCCGCCGGGGCGCCGCCGTCGATCGGTTCAATGACGACCTGCCCGTCTCGTCCGATCGCACGCCAGGATAATCCTTGTGAGGCTCCAGAGGCAATTGCGGCCACGTCGCCCAAACCTCGGATTACCTCTACGCATTGGCGCGTCTCTGTGTTCCATACCCGCACCGTATTGTCATTAGAGCAGCTTATCAGGCTGCGGCCGTCGGGGGTGTACGAGGCGTTAGTGACTGAATCCTCGTGCCCTGGAAAGGCGCCCAGTTCGGCCCCGCTGACTGTATCCCATACGCGCACCGTCTTATCGCTGGAGCCGCAGACGATCAGCCGTCCGTCCGGACTGTAGGACACGCTATTCAACTCCTCCTCATACTGCTTGCGTTCGTACAAGACGTTCAACTCGGCCCCGCTAACCGCGTCCCACTCTGTAATATTGTCTGAACTGAGGCTTACGATTCTCCGGCCATCCGGGCTGTAGGATATGCTGTTGATACATGTCATTTCGAAGTTGTGTCCACGCAAAACGTTCAGTTCGGCCAAGGTAACCGCGTCCCAGATCCGAACCGCACCATCGAAAGAGCCGCTTGCGATCATACTGCCGTCAGGGCTGTAGGCCAGACTGGTGATCCAGCCGTCATGTGTGCGCAAGACAGACGTTTCGACTCCGCTGACAGCGTCCCACACCCGGAGCGTGCTGTCATGATATCCGCCGGCGACTCTCTGGCCGGTGGGGAGGTATAACACGTTCTCTGAAGAGCCTTCATTCCCGCACAGAGTATTGAGTTCATCTTCTTCAGCCGGATCCAACAGCCGATATATATCGTGACTTGATACGCTTGCTATCCATCGGCCGTCAGGGCTGTATGTTATGCTCTCTACAGAATCTTCATGCCCACGTAGAATATTGAGTTTGTCTCCTCCATCCGCATCCCATACTCGCAATGTATTGTCGCAAGAGGCGCTTGCTATCCTTCGGCCGTCCGGGCTGTACGACACGTCGAATATCCAGTCCTCATGTCCGCGTAAGACGGCTATCTCGGCCCCGCTCACGGCATCCCAAACCCGTACCGTATTGTCATGAGATC
>CAYMSH010000570.1:0-2636 GCA_964392945.1 uncultured Planctomycetaceae bacterium
CGCCGGCAGGTACATAATCCCTTCGGCTGATCCCGGCGACTGGACGTCTATCGGGTTTGACGACAGCACGTGGACCGTCGGCGACACCGGCATAGGATTCTCAGATACGGTTTCCGGCTTTGCGCTCACCAATTACCGGTCCAACACGGCGATTGGTGGACTGGCTACGGCGTTGCAGGTGATATCGACGCCCGGGATGCAGGCCTGGAGCCACTCCGAAACAGTTCCATTTGTGGACTTCATGAACTCCGGGGGCGGCGGACACTACACGACCGACCAGACCGACTATCCTGGTTTCATCAGCGGCGATCAGGATAATTTCGTCATAGAGGCCACAGGTTTCGTCAATATCCCGACGGCCGGCGCCTGGACGTTCGGCGTCAACAGCGACGACGGATTCTCTCTGGAACTGAGTAAAGGAGCCGACAACTACTACATGGAGTTCGCCGGATTGCGGGGAGCACGTTCGATATAACTGAGGCCGGCGTTTACGACATTCGACTGGTGCAGTTCGAAGGCGGCGGCGGAGCCTCTGGCGAACTGTTTGCCGCCCAGGGCGCTCACGGGAGCTTCAACGGTTCATTCCAACTCGTTGGCGACACCGCCAACGGCGGACTGGCCGTCAGCAGCATTCCGATCGGCGGCGGAGGAAGCATCAGCGGATTCCCAGCATTGATCGAGACCGACATCAAGGATCAGATGAAGGGAACAAACGCCTCGATGTATGCGAGGATGGCGTTTGACCTTACCGCTGAAGACTTGCTGCCCGGAGCCATTTCCTCTCTTACGTTCCGGATGAAGTACGACGACGGTTACGTAGCGTACTTAAACGGCGTGAAGGTGGCCCAGAACAACATGCCGACAGATCCCGTGTGGGATTCGACCGCCACCGCCGAGCGCAGCGACGCCCAGGCGACGGTCTGGGAAAACGTTGACCTGAGCGGTTACATCGGCCAGCTCGCCCTCGGCGAAAATGTCCTGGCGATTCACGGGTTGAACTACGAAACCGGCGACGGCGACTTCCTGGTCCTTCCGGAACTCGTGGAGATAGTTTCTACAGGTCTGGGCGAGCATTTCCTGGCGATCGGCACCCCGGGCGAGGCCAACACGTCGGAGTACTGGCTCTACGTTGAGGACACCAGTTTCTCTCACGATCGCGGATTCTACAACGAACCGTTCGATCTGGAGATCACGAGCGACACCGTCGACGCCGAGATATACTACACGACTGACGGTTCGGCCCCCAGCGAGACCAACGGAACGCTCTACAGCGCACCGATCCATATCGACACGACCGCCGTCGTTCGCGCAATAGCGTACAAGCCGGCCCACGCGCCTACGAACGTAGACACGCACACGTACATTTTCCTCAATGACGTTATGACCCAGCCTACCGATCCCGACGGTTTCCCCAGCGACTGGCGAGGCACCGCTGCGGACTACGAAATGGATCCCGACGTCATAGAAGATCCGCTCTACGCCGATCAGATGCTCGACGCGATGCGATCGCTGCCGTCGGTGTCGATCGTGATGAAAAACGAGGACATGTTCGGCTCCAGCGGGATTTACAGCAACTCCGGCTCCCAAGGCGTAGCCTGGGAGCGTCCCACGAGCCTCGAGTGGATCAACACTGACGGAACCACGGGATTCCAGGTCGATGCGGGGATCAGGATTTACGGCGGAGCGTTCAGGGGCATGGGCCTTACGCGGAAGAAATCGTTCCGACTGTTCTTCAAGGCCGACTACGGCCCGACGAAGCTGGACTTCGACGTGTTCGGCGTTGACGGTGCGGCCAGTAGTTTCGACTCCCTGATCTTCCGCGGCGGCTCCAACGACGGCTGGAACAACTGGGGCAAGGAAAAGACCCAGTACATAGTCGATGAGTACATGCGCCGCACGCAGTTGGCTCTGGGCCATCCAGGGTCGCACGGCACGTACGTACATCTTTACATCAACGGGCTGTACTGGGGATTGTATAATCCCGTCGAGCGGACCGACGCGTCGTTCGCCGCGACGTACTTCGGCGGCGAGAAAGAGGACTGGGACTCGATACACGATGGGGCTCCGACCGGCGACAGCAACACCGGAACCTGGAGCGAGATGATCAACCAGGTCCGAGTCGGGCTTACCGATAACGTCGAATATGAGAAAATACAGGGCAATAATCCAGACGGGTCGGACAATCCGGCGTACCACGACATGCTCGACGTGGACAATTTCATAGCCTATATGTTCGCCAATTTCTGGGGCGGCACCGGCGACTGGCCCAGCCACAACTGGTACAGCGGAGCCCATCGCCCTCCCAACGACACGGGCTTTAAGTTCTTCAACTGGGACTCCGAAGGCGCCATCATCATCTGGTCCGGTCTGAACACCAACAATCTAGTGCTTTGTCATGCTTCAAGATTCGGGTAAAGGGATTTTAGTTTGACTCGGGCTTTCTCGATGGTGAACTGCCAATGGACGCCTCGTTGCTTTTCGTTGCTGGAGGCGGCCCAGGCCGATGTTTCGGCACGGAGCATTTCGATGCTTTCGATCCGACGGCCCGAAATGGACTGCCGGGTCATCGAACTCAATTCGTTTTCCGCAATGTTCAACCAACTGCCGTGTTTCGGCGTGTAGTGAAATTCGATCCG
>CAYMSH010000571.1:0-2626 GCA_964392945.1 uncultured Planctomycetaceae bacterium
GCTTTTTGATCGCCGCCTGGTAGGGCTTGACCTCCGGCCAGCCGCGATCGGTGTTGATCTGACGGTTCTGCTGGTATCCGCCGATCGATCCGCAGCCCAGGGCTCCGTACGTGCCGGGGTAGGGCGCCCCGGCCTCGATCCAATAGCGGATGGTGTCCTGTTCGACCTGTGAGAGTTTGACCTTGTTGTGCGAGCCGTCGATCTTCTTCATCAGCGGGCTGCCGCCGGTTCCGATCGTTCGCGGATCGCGGTTTCCGACAGCCAGGTTGCGCCCGTCTGTGAACTGCTTTTTCCAGGTCAGCATGAAGTAGCTGGTCGAGAACATCGGCCCTCGCCCGCCGGTGAGCATCATGCCGCCGGCGTTTTTCTGTGAGTTGTGGCACTTGATGCAGTGCTTGTCGAGTATCGGCTGGATGTCGCGAGGGAAGTCGAAGATGTCCGGCACGCCCTTGTTCGGTTCGATTACGCTCGGGGCGCGTTTCATCGCTTTGGGACGCCCTCCGACGGGTCGGTTGGCGTTGATCTTGCCGCGCTCCTCGTGGCAGCCTACGCAACTGGTCATCTCGCCGGGCATCACGCTTACGAAGCTGTGCATTCGTTTGACAGAGTTGTTGTTTGCGTCGAGGGCTACGAAGAAGAAAGCACGCTTGGCCGGAAGCACGAAGTTCGCCGAGCCGTCTTCTTCGACAGGGACGCTGCCGAGAACGCGTTCAAGCGTGAACGTTCCACCGTAGCTCATCGGGTCCATGCCGCCGGTGAAGTTCACCGGCTTGGGAAGCGATTCGACGATCAGCAGTTTCTTAATATCGCCTTTCTTGACGCCCTTCATGTTGCGCCCGTTATAGACGTCCATGAGCATGAGCTGGCCGGTCTTCATGTCCGGCCGGACCGTGCTGGGGCGCAATCGCTCGCGTTTTCGCTCGATCAGCGGGCGGGGTTCGTGCAGTTGTGCGCTTCGTCCGAACTTGCTGTCGAGACTGTATAGCGTTTTGGTCTGGCCCTGCGGATTCAGCATGACCAGGTCGCGGTTGCGGGCTGCGATGAACGTGTCTGCCGATATCGCGTACGGATCGCGGTAGCCGCGTCCGGTTATGTTCCGCATCGAACGCCTGTCGTCCGGGCCGTTCTTGTCGTTGACGATGGCTACCGATCCGCTGTGTTCCCTGGCGCCGTGTCCCGGCGAGTTGATCAGGATCACATCGCTCGTGCCGGGAATCGGCTTGGCGTCGATGAACACGCCGCCTGCGTGCATGTTGCCGAAGAAGACCATCTGTCCGGTCCCGTCGGGGTTTGTCGTCCAGAGGTGGTGATAATCAACCTGCGAGCGGTCTACGTATTCCCATCGCATGTAGAGGATACGCCCGTCAGGCAGCGGCCAGGGGGTGTTGTCCTGCTCGACATTCGCCGATATCTGGCGGATGTTCTTGCCGTCGGCGTCGCAGTAGTGCAGCACGGCGACCGGGGTGAGCCAGCTCTGGACCCATCGCTTTACGCGGCTGGAGACGAACATGATCTTGCCGTCGGGCATGAACGTCGGCTCGATGTCGTCGTACTGGGTCTTGGTGATCCGCTTGAGACCGGTCCCGTCAGAATTGATCTGGTAGAGATTAAACGGGTCGGTCCCGCTCTTCCGCCAGGAGAAAATGATGGTCTTTCCGTCGTAATGGACCGCCGGGTCGCGGACCGAGCCTTCCGGATCGTCGACGAGGAGCTTGATCTTGCCCGTGGCCAGGTCGAGTTTGCAGAGGCGTCCTTCCTTGCCGAAGAGCTTTCGATTCGAGTCGTAGGAGTAGTATCCGAAGTTCGCGTACCAGTGACCGTCCTTCCCGGGCTCGCGAGTGGCGAACACGATCTCCTTTACGCCGAGCTTCTTCAGGGCTGAGGCGTCAATCGGTTTGGCCGGCGGGGGGGGAGGAGTTGTTGTCCTGGCGATCTTGACCCCGCCGATGCTGAACTCCCATATCGATGCGAGATTCCAGCTGTTTGCCTTGGTCGCCAGCAGGCGAACGAATCGCCCCTTGCCATTGAGGCCCGTGATCTTCTCGACCCCGCCCTTGCAGGCGGTTTGCGTATGGATCACCTTGAACGTCTTGCCGTCATCGGAGACCAGGATCTTGTACTGCGTTGCGTGGGCGGTCTCCCAGCTAATCGAGATATCGTTGATCGGGAAGGATTTGCCCAGATCGATCTGCAGCCACTCGCCAGTGCGGCTCATCGGCGTTTTCGAGGCCCATCGGGTCTTGGGCTTACCGTCAAAGGCGTATCTGGCCGGGTATTTCCCACCGTGCACCGAAGAGGCCGTGACAACCATCTTCTCACGCTTGGCGGCCTGGGCCGGCGCTGCGGTCAAGCAGGCGGCGCCGATCATGAACACTGAAAACAACACCGCAACTCTCGTCTTGTAAGGCATATCGATCTCCTGGTTCGCCGACCCCGATGCGGGGCATGCATATCAGCCATTATCTCACTATCAACAAACGCTTTCCAGCCCGCGTGCATTGCAGAGAAAATATCGACCTCGATCCGGGAATCCCGTTTCGCCGCGGGACATTGCCGATGTACATCGGTTCCCGCCGCTGAGAGGTTTTGCAGGCCTGGTTATGGCGCCTCGGAGCCTCTACGCAGG
>CAYMSH010000572.1:0-2601 GCA_964392945.1 uncultured Planctomycetaceae bacterium
CCTCGCTCGGCGCGGCTTCGGCGATCGCGTCGGCGTCGGCTTCCGGCTCGGTGTTGTTGTTTGCTTTTTTCTTCCTGGTCATAATGGAACCTGCGATCACGAGAAGTATTTCTTGAGTTTATCGAGAAAACTCTTTCGTTGCGGCGTGACGTCAACTTGTTCTGTTTCGGCGTATTGCTTGAGCAGTTCGGTCTGCTGTTTAGATAGTTTCTTCGGCACTTCTATGAAGACCTGCACGTGCTGATCGCCGCGTCGGCCTGATCTAAGAGACGGCAATCCGCGCCCTTTGAGCGTGATCACGTCTCCGTTCTGCGAGCCGGAAGGCACGCCGATTTCTTCCGATCCTGCAAGCGTGGGAGCCTGTATGTTTCCGCCCAGTGCGGCCTGGGAAAACGCGATCGGCACCTGGCAGACCAGATCGTTTCCGTTCCTGACCAGCAGCGGATGAGGTTTGATCCTCACGTAGCAGTGCAGATCGCCGCGCGTGGTTCCGTCGGCTCCGGGCCCGCCTTCGCCGCGAACGCGTATTACTTGCCCGTCGCTTACGCCGGCGGGCACCTGGACAGTCAAAATGCGTTTCTTGCGCGCCCGGCCGCTGCCGCGACAGGAGTCGCACGGATCGCTTACCGTGGTTCCGCGCCCATTGCATCTCGGACACGCGATCACGCGCACCGACATGCCGAAGAAGCCGCTTTCCTGCTGCTGGACCTGCCCGTAACCGTTGCAGGTTTCGCATCGCACCGGCTCAGAACCCCTGCGAGCGCCGCTTCCGCCGCACTCGTCGCAAAGATCCATCCGGGTGAATTCCAGCGACTCTTCCAGACCGGTGTCGACCTGTTCGAGAGTCAGTTCGACCTCGATCTGCAGGTCTTCGCCGCGGGACGAACGCCCGCGACGTGAGCCGCCCATGCCGCCCATCTGGCCGAAGATGTCCTGGAACATCGAGAAAATGTCGCCGAAGCCCATGTTCCCGAAATCGTGTACGCCTGCTCCTTCGAGCCCGGCGTGGCCGTACTGGTCGTAACGATTGCGCTTCGTCGAATCGCTGAGCACTTCGTAGGCTTCGGCCAGTTCCTTGAACTTCGCTTCGCCTTCGGCCTTGTCGCCCTGGAAACTGTCGGGATGATACTTAAGCGCGCCTTTTCGGTAAGCGCTCTTGATCGCCGAGGCGCTCGCGTCGCGCGCTACTCCCAACACTTCGTAATAATCACGCTTTTCAGACATACTGTCCTATCGAACGCGGAATAAATCGCCAAAGGGACGCCTCGGTGAAAACCGAAGCGTCCCTGTTGTCGATGGTTTTGATTCGACCCGATCGGCGGGTCGTTAATCGGCGATCACGTCACTGCGTTAGCGACGACATTGTCCTCGTCTTTGGCGTCAAAATCGCTGACCATGAGGTTCGTAGTCAGCATCAGACCGGCTACCGAAGCTGCGTTCTGCAGTGCGGTTCGCGCGACCTTCGCCGGATCGATGATGCCGGCCTTGATCATGTCTTCATACTCGCCTGTCGCAGCGTTGTAACCAATCTGCTTTCCGCGATCGAGGATTTCGGCGACTACTACAGCACCGTCTTCGCCGGTGTTGCCGACGATCTGTGTCGTCGGGGCGGTAAGTGCTTTCGCTACGATATCGACGCCGATCTTCTCGTCGCCTCTCGCCTTGGCGCGAGCGGCCTGGACTGCGGCCAGTGCGTGGAGGAATACGACTCCGCCGCCGGGCACTACGCCTTCTTCAGCCGCGGCGCGTGTGGCGTGGACCGCGTCGTCGATGAGGTCCTTGCGTTCCTTCATCTCCGCTTCGGTAGCCGCTCCGGCTTTGATGACTGCAACGCCGCCGGTAAGCTTGGCCAGACGTTCGTTGAGTTTTTCCTTGTCATAGTCGCTGGTGGATTTTTCGACCTGCTTGCGAATGGTCTCGCAGCGTCCCTTGATCTGTTTGGCTTTGCCAGCGCCTTCGATGATCGTGGTGTTGTCCTTGCTGACGACGATGCGTTTGGCCTGTCCCAGCGCGTCCAGCTCGATGCTCTCGAGCTTCACGCCGGTCTCTTCGCTGATGACCGTTCCGCCGGTCAGGATCGCGATGTCGCCGAGGATCGCTTTTCTGCGATCGCCGAACGCCGGGGCCTTGATCGCACAAACGTTCAGGATTCCGCGAAGGCGGTTGATAACCAGCGCGGCAAGCGCTTCGCCTTCGATGTCTTCTGCGATGATGACCAGAGGCTTCGACGCCGTAGCCATTTTCTCCAGCAGCGGGACTATGTCGCGTACGTTGGAGATCTTGTTCTCTGTGATCAGGACGTATGCGTCTTCCATCACAGCTTCCATCGCAGCGGGATCCGTCACGAAGTAAGGCGACAGGAAGCCCTTGTCGAACTGCATGCCTTCGACAACTTCCAGCTCGTTGTTGAGGGACTGGCCTTCTTCGACAGTGATAACGCCCTTGGCGCCTACGCGATCGAAAGCCTTGGCGATCAGATCGCCGATATCTTCGTTCCAGTTGGCCGAGACCGTGGCGACTTTGCGCAGGTCTTCGTTGCCTTTGACCTTCTTGGACTGGGTCGCGATCGAATCGACCGCGGCGGCCACGGCGATATCCACG
>CAYMSH010000573.1:0-2595 GCA_964392945.1 uncultured Planctomycetaceae bacterium
AAGCACGTAGCGCAGATACCGGGCCATCGCTCGCGGGTCTTCTCTGGATTTCTGCCAACCCTCCCGCCAGTTTCTCAATGCGTCGCGTATCCAGTCATTCTGTATTTCTTCGATCAGCGCCTGGCCGGCATCCAGGTCAATGTCGATTCGCGCCCAGGCCAGCGTGTGCCTTCCGTCCTTGTTGATCGGGTGGGCTCCCCGCTCAAAAAAATGATACTCGTCGGGTTTAAGCAGTTTTTCGTAAGGGCGGTCATGTTTGGCCGAGAAGTTCAGTTGCAGCACCAGATTCGCCGCCGGCCGGGAAGTCTGGTACCACTCCTGGTCCCAGCGGTCGGCCTTGTGATCGCCCCAGACCCCGAGCGTCAGCAAATACGATTCAGGTTGTGCCGGCCAGATCGACTCAAGAGCCATCGGTGTCAGCGGTTTGCCGCCAAGCCCGGCCGCGAGATTCTTCACCACAGGTCGATTCAGCAACTTGGCCATCGGGGTCTTCTTGATCTGCGAAGGCGTCATCCCGTCGCCAACAATGTACGACAGCAGAGCCGGCGCGTAGCGGTCCTTGAAGTAGCGAAAGATGGTTCGCCCTTCGGGTAGACACGCAATAATCTCTTTGGCCTTCTCGGTGTTCATGGGATCAACTCGCCCTGTGATATGGGTCGGAGAACAATACCAGCAGATCGCGGTCGATTCAACGCCAAAATCCCGATTTGACCGCTTTTTTGAACCCGGGGCATTCGCTGCAAATTCCTGGTGGGAAGATATCGCCCGAACTGTTATCATTTTTCATTGCAGGCGGGACATTACCGCCCTCCTAATCCCGATTGCAGGAGAATTGAGCTATGCGAAATCGAACTGTGAGTATTGCGGCATTGTTTGTCGGGCTGATTCTGATCGCGGCTTGCTGGTGCGGGGCGGCCGAGCCGAAGTCTGCGGGGAAATCCGTTGTCGCTGACGGCGCGAAGCCCGTCAAGATTGACGGCAAGTTCCGGTTTACTGAAGGCCCGGCGGTTGACGCCAAGGGCAACGTATTCTTCACTGACATTCCAAAGAACCTGATCTACAAGTACTCGCTCGACGGGAAGCTGTCGGTCTGGCGCAAAGACACCGGCGGCGCCAACGGGCTGTTCGTTGACGCCAAGGGCAATCTGCTCGCGTGCGAAGGCAATCGCGGGCGGGTCACCTCGACGACGCCCAAGGGCGAGGTCTCCGTGCTTGCCGACAAATACGAAGGTAAGCGATTCAACAAGCCAAACGATCTGTGGATTGATTCCGCCGGCGGGATCTACTTTACCGACCCGGTATACGGGAGATTCAAGGTTACCCAGGGCGGACAGCACGTTTACTACATCTCGCCCGACGGCAAGAAAGTCACCCGCGTTATCGACGACATGACCAAGCCCAACGGGATTGTCGGCACGCCGGACGGGAAGTTCCTGTACGTGGCCGATCACGGCGGGGCGAAGGTCTACCGCTACCGCATCGCCAGGATCAGCCTTCCGGTAGTCGGCGCCAAGCCGGCGTCGGCCGCAAAGTTGCTTGTAGTCAATGTCCTGGTCAGGATCGGCGACAAGAAGGCTCCCAGGTTTGTTGTTTCCGGCCGGCCCGTCGATCTAAAGCAACTGCGCAAGGTCCTTGAAGATCGCCTGCAGGCTAACCCCAAACAGAAAGTCCTGGTCCGCGGCGACAAGAAAGCGTTGCACGGAGACGTCGCAAGCGCTATAGCCGCCTGTCGCGACGGCGGCGTGCACCAGGCGAATATCAGCTATTCCGACCCCAAAACCGGCGGCGCGGTGAGGCTCGTTGACAAGAAGCTCATCGCCAAAGTCGCCTGCGACGGCATGACGCTCGATAACGAGGGCAACGTCTACCTGACTGAGAGGGACGTGCTGGTCTACAACTCCGACGGCAAGTTTATCGAGAAGATTGACGTGCCGATGCGCCCGTCGAACGCTTGTTTTGGCGGAGCCGACATGAAAACGCTGTTCGTGACCGGCGTAGGAGCGACCTGCACAGTGAAAATGCGAGTCAAAGGCGTGCGTACGAAACTACCGTAGCTTACGGGCTCTTACTCCCGCTGTGTGCGGAGAGCGGGTCTTTCTCAGCCATGCGATCAGTTTGGCTTTTAGTTTCTCGGCCTGGGGCAGGTGCTTCTTGCGGTTGGCGTTCTTGCCGATCAGGTTGTTCATCTCGTGCGGGTCGGTTTCGAGATCGTACAGGGCGTTTACTACCTGCGACTTGGGGTTGTACGATGTCAGCAGCTTCCATTTTCCGGATCGGAGCATGTAATTGGGACCGTTTCCGGATCGCCATTGCGATACGCAGAAATCGATCCCGTCGTCTTTGCCGTCGATCAATGTTCTCAGCGATCGGCCGTCGGATTTGGCCGCGGGCATGGAGAGATAGTCCAGAATCGTCGCGAAAAGATCTACGTGCGCTACCGGCGTATTGACGATCGCCCCGGGCTTGATGGCGCCGGGAAGGCGCATCAGCAGCGGGATGTGGGCCGATCCTTCATAGAGCACCATCTTGGAATGCATCCCGTGATCGCCGAGCATCTCGCCGTGATCGCTGGTGAAGATCACCAGCGTGCCGTCC
>CAYMSH010000574.1:0-2584 GCA_964392945.1 uncultured Planctomycetaceae bacterium
CCTGTTTGAGCTCCACTTCGCCAGCCAGAATATCGCGGCGGCGAGCGTCGCTGGCCTCGCGCCACGTCGGCCACTCGTCAGCGTAGAACCCGCTGCCGCCGCGATATTCGTCGCGACAGTATTTGGCGATCAGTTCGGGGCGTTTGCGGTAGTACGGCACGTATTCGCTGTGGTGGCCGCTGGATTCGGTCACGAACGCGCCGAAGTGCGTCATCATGTCGAACCGGACCGGGTCCCTTTCCCACAGTTCGGCGTCCGACTGGACCTTCTCGATCAGTTCGGGGTAGAGGTCTTGTCCGTTGTGCGAAAGCTGGCAGAACCACGCCATGTGGTTTATCCCGGCGCAGCTCCATTTCATTTCGTCGTACGGGACGCCTGTGTATTCGGCCAGCCGGCGGCTTGAGCCCTGGGTGCTGTGGCAGAGGCCTACGACTTTGGCGTCAGAGGCCATCGCCGCGGCCAGGCACATGATGCTCATCGGGTTGGTGTAGTTCAGCACCCAGGCCTCGGGGCAGATCGCCTCGACGTCTTCCAGCACGTCGAGGAAGACCGGCACAGTGCGAAGAGCCTTGAACAGCCCGCCGGGCCCTATCGTGTCGCCGATGCACTGGTCCACGCCATATGCCGCGGGAATGTCATTGTCGAAACGAACGCACTCGACGCCGCTTACTTCTATGCAGTTGATAATGTAGTCGGAGCCGCCCAGCAATTCGCGGCGATCGGGCGAGGCCGTAACGGTCCAGCCGACGCCTTTGGTTTCCACGATCTTCCTGCAGAGCTGCTCGGCCAGCGCCAGGCGTTCGGTGTCTATATCGACTAACGCAATCTCGCCGGCATCTGCGCCGGGTATGCTGAGAATGTCGAGGAACAACTGCTCCAGGAATCCGCTGCCGGCGCCGAGGAACACTACTTTGATCGATCGCTGGACAGATTCGCTGGCGCCGAGTTGTTCAAGTCGCTGACTGTGGGCGAAATGGCCCGGGTTGCTTTCGGTGTCGCTCATGATCGGTTCTCTGGTTGGGTCGCGGGGCGAATAACGAAACTTCCAGCCGGCGAATTTCCCTTATATTTCCAAAGAAGTCAAGACGTCGGCCGATCCGGCGGACTACAATGCAAGAGCTCCACATTCAACAAACCCTTGACTTGTCGGGCTTTCGTGTGTAAATTGTGCGGTTTCCAACACTGCAAACCATTAGCCAGAGTACTAAATTAGCAAGGAGATACCTCATGGCGGTTATAGATTTCGGCGGCGTCAAAGAAGATGTTGTCATGCGTAAGGAATTCTCGATGGCCAAGGCCCGCAGGGTCCTGAAGAACGAAACCATCGCGGTTATCGGTTACGGCGTACAGGGACCGGCCCAGGCGTTGAACATGAAGGACAACGGTTTCAACGTTATCATCGGCCAGGCCAAGAAGTACAAGAAGGACTGGGATAGAGCGATCGCCGACGGCTTCAAGCCCGGCAAGACGCTGTTCAGCATCAAGGAAGCCGCCCAGCGTGCGACGGTCATCCAGGTGCTCGTAAACGACGCGGCCCAGAAGCAGATCTGGCCGACGATCAAGCGCGCCCTGAACCCCGGCGACGCACTGTACTTCTCGCACGGTTTCTCGATCGTGTACAAGGACCAGACCGGAATTATCCCGCCCGAAGACGTTGATGTGATCATGGTCGCCCCCAAGGGTTCGGGAACTTCCGTACGACGCAACTTCCTGTCAGGCGCCGGAATCAACTCCAGCTTCGCCGTAGAGCAGGACTTCACCGGCAAGGCCCGCAATCGCTGCATCGCCCTGGGCATCGCAGTCGGCAGCGGATACCTGTTCCCCACGACGTTCCAGAAGGAAGTTTACAGCGATCTGACCGGCGAGCGCGGTGTGCTGATGGGCGCCCTGGCCGGGATCATGGAAGCACAATACCAGGTCCTCCGCAAGAACGGACACAGCCCCTCGGAAGCATTCAACGAAACAGTTGAAGAGCTGACCCAGAGCCTGATCCGCCTGGTAGATGAAAACGGAATGGACTGGATGTACATGAACTGCTCGGCCACCGCACAGCGCGGAGCACTGGACTGGAAGCCCAAGTTCAAGAAAGCCGTCCTGCCGGTCTTCAAGGACCTGTACGAACGGGTATCGTCCGGCGCCGAGTGCAAACGCGTACTGAAGGTGTGCGGCGCCTCGGACTACAAGAAACGCCTGACAAAAGAACTCAAGCAGATCGGCGATTCGGAAATGTGGCAGGCCGGTGCGGCCACCCGTTCGCTGCGACCCAAGGAAAAAGCCAAGAAAGTCACAAAGGCGACAAAAGGCGTTGCAGGACGCAAAGGCAACTAGCCTCCCTTTCGCTATACAGTAGTAAAAGCCGCCCCGGGTCCGAAACGTCCCGGGGCGGTTTTTCTTTTCCGGCCGGGGGAGGCGAATGTCCAACGCCCAATGTCCAAGTGAACGGCTACGACAACGGCAACAGCCATGACGTTGGGTCAAGGGTGTTCGCCGTTGACGTTAACTTGGACATTGGAGATTCCCTGTTGTCCAGTTTAGCCATTTTTCCGTGCCGTTCGGTTTAGGCCTGAAAGGCCGACAGGGCCTG
>CAYMSH010000575.1:0-2567 GCA_964392945.1 uncultured Planctomycetaceae bacterium
CCGATGACGCGCACCATCGCCGAAGGGCAGAACGTTATCGACGCCGTGCAGCGAAACGGCGTGGTCTTCCGCCTGAACACGTGGTTCCGCCTGTACGGGGGTCTATATGGATTCGGCTCGACGGCCAAGCAGGTCAAGAAACTGGTCGAGTCCGGCGAACTGGGCTGGCCCCTGACGGCGCGAGTCAGCCCGCATACGGGATTCGCATGGAAGGTTCGCATGTGGTCGGGCAGGACGAACATCGCCCCCGAACCGGTGCCGGCGGGCTTCCATTACGACAAATGGCTCGGACCGGCTCCGGTCAAGCCGTACTTCCGCCACCGCACCCACGGTTCGTTCCGCGGATACTGGGACTACGATGGCGGCGGGCTGGCGGACATGGGGCAGCACTATCTCGACCCGGTTCAGTACGTGTTGAACAAGGATCACACCTCCCCGGTCCAGATCGAGGCCCATGCGCCATGGCCCACGCATCCGGACGCCTGCGGAGCCTGGGGACGCGTCGTGATGACCTACGCCGACGGATGCCGGATCATCCTCGAATCGGCCGAATGGGGCAAGCAGGACACCAAGGGCAAGCCTTACATCGAAGGGCCCAAGGGCAAGCTGTATCGCGGATTCCAGACCGATCCGCCGGAACTGGCCGAGAAGGTCAAATCCATGCCCGACCCCGAACCGATGATAAGCGACTTCAACATCTCGGTGCGCACCCGGAAGAAGTTCGGGCTCAACGAGGAAAATGGAAACCGCAGCAACCTGCTGGTGCACCTGGCCAACGTGGCGATTCGCACCGGGCGGAAGCTGAAGTTCGATCCGGTGGCCCAGCGCTTCATCAACGATGAAGGGGCCAACCGCCTCGCCGATCAGCCCATGCGGGCCCCGTTCCACCTGTAAACCAGGCAGCACGATCAAGGAGATCTGACGTGATAAGACGAACACTCATAATCGTTGCGGTAGCGGGCATGTTGCTCGCGGCGGCCGGGCAAGCCCAGGCGGCGACCGTAAAAGAAATAGTCGCCAAGATGCCTACCTCGAGCTTCGCCGAGGGCTCGCCGCTCATCGCCGAAATCATCAAGGCCGGCCCTGCTGGTCTGAAAGAACTCTGCGGGATGATCACCCCTCCGGACAAGGTCAACGACGCCGGAGCTCGTTTCGCGCTTCACGGCGTAGTGCTGCTCGTAATGCGGCCCGGGGCCGAAACTGAGCGCGCCATGACCGAAAAGGCGCTGCTGGACGCCTTGGCGGCGGCCAGCCAGGCGGACCTGAAGCAGTTCTTCATCAAGCAGATCGAACTGTGCGGCTCGGACGCGGCGGTCAAGCCGCTGGGCAAGCTGCTGGACGATGCGAGACTCTGCGAGGCCGCGACACGCGCTCTTCTCAGGATCCGTACGGATGCGGCGACTGCGGAAATCCGCGGCGCGCTTCCGGGAGCCAAGGACGCTGCCCTCGTTACCATCGTGCGAGCGCTGGGCCAGGCCCGCGACAAGGCGTCGGGCAAAGCAATCGCCAAGTACGCCGACTCGTCCGACAGGACGCTGCGACACACAACGTGGTTCGCCCTGGCGAATATCGGCCAGGCGTCGGCGACGGATGTGCTGAAGAAAGCTTCCGAGGCCAAGGGCGCCTATGAACGGTCGATCGGCCTCAAGAACTACATGCTTCTGGCTCGTCGGATCGGCGAAGGCGGCGACAAGGCTGCTTGCGCCAAAATCTGTCGCGGCGTGCTTACTGAGCGAACCAAACCCACCGACGGCAACGCCCGGTGCGCCGCTCTTACCGTGCTGGCCGACGTTCTCGGCGGCGAGGCGGTCGACGACGTGCTGGCGGCGATGGACGGTAAGAGCGTTTACGTTCGGGATCGGGCTGCGAGAATCCTCGGCGGAATGAAAGCCGCCGGAGCCTCGGCCAAGCTGATCGCGCGCCTGAAAACCGCCCCCCCCGCCACGAAAGTCGCACTCCTGGGAGCACTGGGCCTTTCCGGCGACAAGAGCAAGAGCGTTCTGGACGCCTTGGCCGCGGCGACGAAAGACGGGAGTAAAGACGTTCGCATAGCGGCGGTGGGCGCACTGGCGACCGCCGATCCGGAAAAGGGAGCCGCAGCGGCTGCTGCGGTGATGACCGGTACTGACGCGGCTGAACTGGATGCAGCCAGGAGCGTTCTTCTGGGCGTCAAGGCCAAAGGCTTGTCGGCTTGCGCCGCCGGAGCCCTGGACAAGGCGTCTACCGAAGGAAAGGTCGCGCTGCTGATGGTGCTGGCCGCACGCGGAGCATCCGATCAGGCCAAGGCGGTTATCGCACAGTTCGACAGCAAGGAATCATCGGTTCGCCAAGCGGCCGGACGAGCGATGGGCGACATCGCCGCCGCCGGCGACATACCGGTTATTCTGGCCAAACTCACCACCGCCGAATCGCGCGAGAAATCGACCCTGCAGAAATCCGCCGTCGCGGCAATGCGCAGAACCGGCGTCGGAGCCAAGCCCGCGATCGAGGCGCTATCGGGAGCGACGGGCGCCAAACGCGCCGCACTTCTGGGCGTACTTTCGGGCATCGGAGGCTCCGATGCTCTG
>CAYMSH010000576.1:0-2564 GCA_964392945.1 uncultured Planctomycetaceae bacterium
GTGTTTTTCCCCCGCCCGCCCCCCCCCCGCTTCTACGATAACGGCCGTCGTCTGGGGGGCGTTACTCGGTCAAATGCTTTAGTGCGACTTTATCATTCTGCGTCTTGCACCACTCGGCGAGCTGTTTTCTCAGTGTTTTCAGGATGTCGGCGTGTTTGGGGTCGGCCGCGAGGTTGTTTGTTTCCAACGGGTCTTTTCGCAGGTCGTACAACTCCTCGGCCGGGCGGTGCTGGTATCTGGCAACTATCGCCCTGGCGCTGGCGTCGGTTTTCGCTTTGGCGACCCAGGAGTCCCAGTGCGGCAGGTAGTGAGCCCCGGACTTGCAGCCGGTGATGTGAGTCGTGAATTTCGTGTCGGGCGACAGGTTGCGGATGTAACGATGAGTCGGCGTCCTGATCGTGCGGGCCGGGCAGTGATTGGCGATCCCGGGCCCGCCGTTTTCGTTGCCGGTGTGAGTTCCGAAAACGGCGTTGCGATGCGACTTGCGTTTTCCCGTGAGCAGACCGGCGAAGCTCCGGCCGTCGATCGTCTTGGGCGGCGCGGCGCTGGCGGCGTCCATGAATGTCGGCATAAGATCGGCCAGGCTGATCATGGCGTTTGAGAGCGACCCGGGCGTTGTCTTTCCCGGCCAGCGAACGATGAGCGGAACGCGAAGCCCGCCGTCGTAGACGCACCACTTGGCGAAAGGCCAATTCGCGCCCTGGTCGGAACTGTACGCAAACAGCGTGTTTTCGGTGATTCCCTTCTTTTTCACGGCCGCGAGCACATCGCCGAGAATGCTGTCCATGAGCGTAACGTCACTGTAATAGTTCGCCCGGTCCGACCTGGTTTGCGGCGTGTCTACGAAGTTGGCGGGCAGTTTGATCTTCGACGGATCGTACGTCGTGTTCTTGATCCACGGCGTGTGCGGCGGATGAGTGCACACTACCAGCAGCAGCGGCTTGTTCTTGTCGTAGGACGAGAGGAACCGCGCGGCCCGCTTCTCGCTCTTGTTAATGTAATCGTAGGGGAACCGGTTGTTCGGTGCGTGGTGGAACTTGCCGATATGGGCGGTGTAGTACCCCATCTGCTTAAAATACTCCGGCATGGTTCTGATGTTGCGTCTGATCCGCGTTCCGAACTTGTGGCCGCCGTTTCTGTGCGGCATGAGTCCGGTTTCAATCACGCAACGCGACGGGCTGCACAACGGAGAGGCCGCAAAAGCGTGGCTGAAGCGAACTCCATCCGCGGCCAGACGATCGATATTCGGCGTCTTGATCTGCGTATCGCCATAGGCCCCGGAATCGGCCCAGCCATGATCGTCTGACAGGAAGAGTATGATATTGGGTTTGTTGCGTTTGTTCAGTTTGTTCAGTGTGTTCGGCTTGTCCTTAGCGGCCAGGGCGCCCGGCGCCGAGAACGCCGCGGCGGAAACAACCATACTCTTGAGGAAGTTGCGTCTGTTGTACATGGTCTTACTCTCTCTGTTGTTCGTGATCGAACGTTTCGTGTTATTGGCGCGGTCGGTCCGCTCGGCTGTCGGCTGACCACTCGGCTCAGTCGGATTATGCTCTGACTATCTCCAGTCGCCACGCTCTGGCGTCGCACTCGAAATCCTCGCTTCGGAAGTAGAAGAGGAAATGGGTGCGATCGCCTGTGTCGGGGTCGCGTATATGCCAGTCGTCAGCAACGGCGTCAAGACGGAGGTCTCCATCGACTTGATAGAACTCGCCCCAGCGGTGCATCGTGCTCTGGAAGCGGCATTTGCCCCGATGCCATCCTTCGTCATTCAGGATCCCCAACCGGTATCGAGAGCAGTCGGCAAACGTGATCTCACCGATGTCGCCGGCCCGATACTCCGGGAACTGAAAACAGTTCATGCAGAATCGCAGGACAAGATCGTTCCCGTTCCATTCGGCCGCAGGCGCCGGATCATTCGGGTCGGCGTTCCATCCGTCATTCAGTTGTTCGAATAAAGTCGTCATTTCTCTTTCTTCGCTCAACGTTAAGGTTCCGCGGCTTCGATGTCCCCGATGCTCATCGGGGCTCTCAGCACCGGGGTCCGCCGGGGCATCCTGTTCGTGTTCGTTGCGCGCGTTTACCAGCCTTCTTTGTTATTCGTCATAATACAGCGAGGTGTCATGCGTGCATACGCCCTTATGCATGAGAATAGCACTGTTGGTGACAATGGTCCTCGGGTTTGCCGTTCCGATCTTGCGTATCAGGGCGTTCCTCACGCCAAGAAACATCTTTGGGATCGGAGCCTCGAGAAGATACGAGATGTCGGTCCTGTTCAACGCATTGGCGGTTATTACGAGGTCCTGCAGGGTTGGGATGTCTCTCAGGAAATCGAATGACGGGATCGATTTTCTCGAGAGCAACTGTAGTCTCGCAAGGCCCTGTACATGTCCAAGGGTGTCCAGATCCGTATTCTGGCTGTTCTCTATGCACAGGTCTCGTATCGTCACCCGGCCGAATCGCCTGAGGTGTCTGCAATCCTGAAGCAAGACCTTGTCCGCCGAAATATCGAATAGTTCAATCCCGCCTCGAATAGCTCGAAACTTCCTGAGTTTCAGGTGTGAGAA
>CAYMSH010000577.1:0-2541 GCA_964392945.1 uncultured Planctomycetaceae bacterium
ATTTGGTTACTTCTCGACGATCCAGATGTTGCGGTATTCGACTTTGTTGCCGTGGTCCTGGAGCATCAGTGAGTCTTTAACTGTCAGTCCGCTGGCCGCGGCGGCGGTTGTCTTGCCCGGCATCTTCACGTCTTTGTGGATCTGGATGCCGTTGTGCTTTACCGACATCAGCGGCGGGGTCTTGGTTTTTGCGTCGACCATCACGGCGTTTGTGAACTCGATGTCATAGGTCTGCCACTGCAGCGGCGGCAGCGATGCGTTGATCTTCGTGTTGGCGACTCTGTAGATCGATCCGGCGTCGTTTGACTTGCTGGCCAGCCCGAACGATTCGAGGACCTGCACTTCGTAGCGTTTCTGCGTGTAGACGCCGGAGTTTCCGCGGCCTTGACCGCGTCTGGTCGGCTCGTAGGGGCATCGCCATTCGATGTGAAGCTTCATTGAACCGAACTTGCGTACGGTGAAGTTGGAGCCTCGCCCGACTCGCATAGCGCCGTTTGACAGCGCGATCCATTTCTTGTTGGTCCATTCCTTCATGTCAGGAGCCTTGCCGGGAGCAAACGGCAGCAGGACGATCGCGCCTTTCGGCGGCTTGGCGCAGAGTGTGGGGCTCTTGCGTACGGTCCACTTTCCGTCGAACGATCCCTTGTCGGTTTTGGCGACGAGAGTTTTACGTCCGATGAGTGTGCCTTTCCAGCCATTGCCTTCCAGCGGCACGTTTCCTTTGTCGTCGACCTTGCCCGTCAGCTCGATGCGGACCTGCTTGATATTCTTGTCGGTCTTCCACAGACCCCGCATCAGCACGGCGCGGTACTGGCCCTTGCCTTCTGCGATGACCTGCGCCAGGCCTTCGCCTTTCTTGCCGTCTACGACAAACTCGCCGGTGTATTCGCCGGTGATGCTGTCGACTTTAGCCGGATTGGTGATCGGCGGCGCCGGCGGCGCGGGGGCTTTCTTTTTCTTTTTGGGTGCGGCTGCGGCCAGTGTGGCCAGCGACGAGACAAGTGCGATTACTAGAAGAGACAATACGGTTCGCTTCATGGTGCGTCTCCTTGTGCAGTGCGGCCGATACCGGGCGCGATTGTTTACTGACTGTTCGACAGTCCGTGCATCATACGGATAATATAACGCACGACAAGGGGTTGTATTCCGTATTATGCGGGTAGTGATATCGCATTAATCGGCAAGGAATTGCTCTTTATATGCGTTATGATAGAAGTACAATATATCTGCGTAATCAGAAGCTAACCGTCCAGGAGAGTTTTTCATGAGTTCTATCGGTATTAAGCAATTGAAACTTCTCGTGTTTCCGGCGATTCTGCTGGCTATGGCGACGCTGTCGCCGGCGGCGCCGAAAAACGATGTCGCCTGCTCGCACGCCAACATTCGCCTCGGTGCGGCCAGGTCGCTGCGCATCGGCAAGATGGGCGAAAACGCGCTGGTCAACTCCAATCGCCACTACGCCTTTACGAAGGTTCCCAAATGCATTCAGGGCCTGCCGTATATCGCCCATGCGCACAAGGCTCCGGTCGGCTACGCCGGTTCGACGGTTGTCGGCGGACGCATCTACCTGTGCCTGACTGACGGGGGCAAGCCCTCCGACGTGGGAGCTACAGGCCAGTGGAAAGTAGCCGGCAAGATGACCGGCGGCGACGCCAAAGGGACGATGCCCTGGACTGTGTACCAGTGTGACGTCACTAACGGACAGACCTTCAAGATCAAACGGGACGCCAAATGGGGTGTGGTTCTCGTAGCCGGCAAGATCGAGGCTAGCGTGAAGCTTGAGACTCTGTCCAAGGCCCGCAAGGCGGCCTCTCGCTCCAGGTCGCACGCGCGGGCGTCCGGCGGTTCGCTTGACGATGAATTCGGCCTGATCGCCGGGCGGCTGAAGGCCCGCAAGGCCGGCGGGGCTCATTACGATCGCCTGGCGGCTGAAGTTCACCGCAAGCCGGCTTTGCTGTTCATGGAAGACCGCGATCCGGTCGACGTGGTCCTGCGTCGTACGACTGCTCTGCTGGAAGACATCAAGAAAATGAAGAACGCGCCGGACCTGTCGGCCCAGGCGGCGCAGATGTCGGGTTTCAAGACCCGCGTCGCCCAGGTTGACGTGACTGACATCGAGGCTCGCAAGAAGCTGTTCGCCGAGATTACGGCCGTGCGCAGGAAGATCGCATTCGCCAACCCGCTGATCAACTTTGACAAGATCCTGTTCGCCACGCACCACAAGACCCACGGGCACATGTGCGATCAGTACTTCGGCTTCCACGCCAAAAAGGGCGGAAGCGTCTACGTACTGGAAAACGCGTTCAGCGACAAGCCGACCGCCCGCGATCTGCTGAAGGATGAGAAGATTCAGAACGGGCGCCTCAAGGGCAAAACGCTGGCCGAAGGTTCGCTGATGTCGCTCGAGTTGAGCTACGACGCAAAGACCATCCTGTTCGCATGGACCGAAGCGCTGAACACCAAGTACAAATGGTCCGAGCAGAGCACTTATCACATATTCAAAGCCAACGCCGAGGCCGGCAAGCCTGTCGGTCTGACCCA
>CAYMSH010000578.1:0-2488 GCA_964392945.1 uncultured Planctomycetaceae bacterium
CGTTCGCGTCTACCAGCGACCCGAGGACCAGAAGTTCAAGCCCAAGGATAAATACGTCGCCCCGGAGCCTTACAAGGGCAAGAAAGTCGGCATTCATCATTTCAGCGAATACCCGAAGACGGTGAACAAGAGATGCCATTGGGACGACGGCTCGGATTCGCGCTGCTACGCTTGGACGCCGCAGGGTCGGGGCAAGGAGTCGGCCGCGATGATCGCCGACTACAAGGACAAGTTCGAGGGGAGCGTTTCGTACAAGTTCGTGCTGAATCACGGCTGGAGCCGCTGGGTGATCGAGATGAACCCGAAGTACGGCTCGGGAACGGCGGACATTTCAAAATTCAAGAAGATGGGTTTTGCGATGAAATCAGCCGACGCCGCCCAGTGGGATTCGTTCAAGATAGTAATCGCCGACGCGGCCGGGAAAACGCACGAGGCCCAATTGAAATCGCTTGGCTTCAAGCCTGACGGCAAATGGCACAACTGCAGTATCGACTTGAGCGCCGTGAAGAAAAGCGGCGTGGATCTGACGAAGCTCAAGCTTCTGTTCTCGGTTGACTGGGGCGGCGGCGTATCTAACGGACATTACTTCAAGCTCGACGATCTCCACGTAGAGTAACTTCGGATCCCAGAACCCGCAGAGCAACGAACCGCACGCCTGAAGGCGCCGACTATCAATCCGTTCAGCGGCGCCGCGCCGCCCAGTGTTCGCCGTTTCGGGAACAAAAAACGCGCCAGAACCGTTGTAGACGCTGGGGGCCCGTCTTCCTGTTTCGCCGACCGGGTTTCGCAGGACAGGTCGCTGCGTTACGTCCTGACAAGCCGACGCCGATCCTACTTTTGGTTTGTTGGTTCTTCTTCGTTGTCTTTGGGACTCTTCCCGCCCATGCTTTCCCGCATATTCTTGCCCTTGTTGTAGCTGTCCCTGAAGTTCTTTCGTAACGAGGGGACAAGCAGGTACAGCAGCGTAGCGATCCCAATGCCGCTCAATGCAGCTATGCCGCCAGGAGGTTTGCCCGATTGTCATTTTCCTCCGCCGGCCGGACCGGCGGGCTTTACCCGTAATGAATAGCTCACATTCACGATCGATCCGTTCTCGTCGGTTTCGAACACGAAGCCCTTGAGGTTCTTGAAGAACACGCCGCGCACAAAGGTGACTGTGCGGCCGTGTCGTCTTATGGCCTTGGCCTTCTTGTCCCTCCCGCCGAAGCTGTCTGAAATGGGATACAGTACGTCCAGTGCGGCCTCCAGCGTTTTGGCGTTCGCCTCTGTCTTCAGGCTGAAGGTCTTGTTGATCATCGTTTTCAGCCACGGACACGGCTGATTCGTACTGGGGGTCTCGAGGTCGGTGATGACTTTGTTTCGTCTAATGACCTTGAGAGACGAGCTGCTGCGGCGCCCCGGTCCGGTGATCTTCACTTTCACATTGTATATCTTGGCGTCCGTCACCTTCTTGATCGCTTCGGAATCCAGCGTGCTGGCCGTAGATGTGATCTTGTACATCTTGCTGACTTCCGCGGCGACAAGTGCTTCTTCTTTGGAGGCCGTTTCTGCTGCGCCGATCAGTGTCCCGGCCAGACAACACATGACGCCGAAAACCGCGATAATGATAAAACGTTTCATAGCTCATTCCTTTCTTGTAGTTCTCTGGACGTATTCACGGCCACAGTGCGACGGTGCGACGGCCCGTCAAAAAAACATGAATACCGCCGAGGCGGTTTTGCCGATCGGGGCCAACTGCAACCGTCAATCACAACCGCCGCGACGCCCTGCAACCATCTTACCGATTACCAGCGATATTTCATCCGCCATTTGATTCTTTTTGAGCGTGTGATCCAGAGATCGGCGGCGAATTCTGGAGCCCCAGAACTCAAGTAGAGCCAAACAGCCATGGCATAGGGGGCACCGTAGATCGGGTAGATAGGGGGACATCCTGCTGTGCGAGATAGTAGAAGTGTAGTGAGTTGAGAGTAGACAGGCGACGGCGAGAGGCGAACAGCGATATGGCAAACGGTGTCCTCACTACTTTCTACTGCTCTGTGTAGTCACACGCGGGTCGGCGGGTTTGGTCTTTTTTGATTTGGCTTTTTCGCGGGCGAGCTGCTTCCGTTTCAGATAACCTCTTCTCAGGGCTTCTTCTGAAGGATCGCGATACGTCTTTAACGGCGCCCGGCCGCGGGTGCTTACTGTGATCTGGCTCTTGTTGGTGTCCGGATCGTCGCGTTTCGGCGGCGTCGGCTTCTCCGGGGGCTCTTGGGGCTTGGGATCTATTGGCGGATCGTCTGAGGCCGAATCGAACGAATCGAAAGGGTCTGGAGGATCGACAGGATCGGGAGGGTCGGGAAGATCGAGAGAATCGAAAGGGTCGTCTCCGTTTATGACGCAAACGAGCTGGTGGAAGAACCAGTAATCGTTATCGCCTAGGAGAGCCATGTGGTGCACCGGGGCGTGCATGTCCCAGAACAACGTGTCGGGACTCTCAAGGTCCGAC
>CAYMSH010000579.1:0-2472 GCA_964392945.1 uncultured Planctomycetaceae bacterium
AAGTAATCGAGTAATCGAGTAATCGAGTAATCGGGGTCAGGCTCTAAATATTAAGTTTGTCCGCGCTGTCGCATCGGCTTATAGGAATACGTGTCATGCAGTCCGGTCAGATGATCGGAGCTGTCCTCGGCAGGCAGGTCAACTTATGCTCATTGCTGTGGCGCGACCGACAAGCCAATAGCACTCGGCCGCGGTCTGGGGACACGATCCCCAATGCGGCGCTTCGCTCTGTATTTGGGTCATGTCCCCGCCGCTGACATAGTCCGCAGGCGATTGCTGTTAGTGTAACGATCATCCATATCGTCATCGTCGTTTTGGTTGCGTTAGTTACGGTCGTAATCTCCTGAAAGAAGTACGCGGCGCCTGTGGCGCAACGTCGAGTCATCCGGCGATCTGTCTGGGGCCTGAGTTTACTTGTCGGCCAGCTCTACGGCCAGAGTCTTCATGAGCGGAGACTTGCCGCAGGTAATTCTGTACGTTTCGTTGCGGGCCCTGGCCACGCGTGTGCTGTGTTTTTCTACGCCGTTTTCGGTCCACACGTAGGTTATCTTCACCGGTCGGAATCCGGCGTTCGGTTCGGCGTAGTCGGCGTCGATCCGGAAGTCGAATATGCAGAGCGTGTTGTACTGCCGTGTGCTCTGGAACCTGACCAGGGCCGAGCGGACGTTCTTTGGTATCTTGTCGAGGGTGAAGTATTTGCAGGCCCCGACGGCCGGGCCGGGCATGTCGCCTATTGGGGCGAATGTCTTGCCGTTGTCGAACGAGGCCAAGAGCTTCCAGCCCTCCCGCTTATCGCGAGCGCGGTAGTGGGCTCCGGCGCGAATGCGGACGATGTCGCCGGGCGTCTGAATCGGGAACGTGACGCTTCCTCCCTTGGCGTCATACTTCTTCACGCGGAACTTCCCGGCCTCAACGCCTTCGAGCACCGGGTGAAAATCGGCCGCGACGACCTGCCTGGATTTGCGACCCGCGTCGGTCGATCCCTCGACGGTAACCGTTCCTTCAGCGGCTCCGGCAGAGAACGTAATCGTGTTGTCGCCCTGGCCCAGCGCCGGCAGCGGGGCCTGGGAGTGTTGGATATCGTGGTCTATCCGAAGCGCCTTCAGTTGCGTTGCGGCTCCGTTGAATTCAAGCTTCAAGCGGTAATTGTAGCGGCGGCGGCAGTGCGGCTTGAGGTTTAGTTTCGTCTCGCCGCTGGTGGTGATGCTCGCCAGTTTCTTCCAGTTCAGACCGTTATTGTCCGAGAAGCTCACAGTGAGCGAGCCGCCTGAGGCGACTGTCGCATCCAGGACGGCGATCCCGTTGAGGTACACGTAGCTCGACGGCATGCCGATGACCAGCGTTCCGGGTTTGCCTGCATCGGCGACGCCAAGGGAGTTGCTCTTGAAAACGAGGTTCGTCGCGGCCAGGGTCTTGTCGGCCAGCGGAACTTGATACGTAAGCCTTCCGTTTCCGACCCGGCCGGGCGCGATGTCGCCGAACTTGCGCTGGAGTGCGAGCGCTTTGCGCTGCTTCATAATGCTTGGCGCGCCGCCTGCGCCGTCATCATTAATGTGCATGCCCTTGTTGAACCAGTTGCGAACGAGTCGCTGGCCTGGTCTTAGTTGAACGTTGAGCCGATAGCCCTGGGAGTAACCGTATTCGTAGATATGGTGCTTGCCGGCCTTGCGATCGTATTCGATCATCGTTGAAGACCAGCCGTGCCACCCGGCGGCGTTCGGGCCGTCGTGGCTGAAGTATTTGCATGTCGCCAGCAGCGCCGGGCCGCTCTTCCTCCAGTTTCCCTTCCGCGCGAAGGCCCGGAGCTTGCGATCGTTCTTTCGATAGCCCGGATTGGCCTGGTGCCAGTTGGCAACTGATTTGCAGATTTGCTCAACGCCGGCCAGGCCGCCGCCATCGGGCAGGCGGAAGTAATTCATCAGCGACGCGTCCAGCAGGCGCCACTTGCCGCGGTAGAACACCTCCGGCACGCTGTGTGCGGTGATCGCCCATCCGCGTGCTTTGAAGCCTATGTGTCGAGCGAGTTGCTCGACGTTCGCCGAGGCGCAGCAGCACATGCCGTAACCGTAGACGTGAATGGTCTTCATCACGTCATGAACGTTGTTCTCGTTCTGGAGAAACTCGTTCGGCGGCGGGTTCTGGTGGCGGTATTTGACCACGGTTTTCCAGATCGCGACGGCCTTGTCCTCGTCGCTCATGTGCGGTTTGATCCATGACTTCCGCCAGGCGTTGAGGCTGGAGACGTCTTCGACTTTGTCCGAGAGGACTTTGATGTTGCATACGACGCCGACGGGGCGTTCGCCGCGCGCCGTAAGGTTTGCGCCGGCGAGAATCACAAGTGCTGCGGCCGCGGCGAGTCCGATCTTCTTGCGGATCTTCATATTCTGCTCCTGTAAATCCGACACCGACGGCCAGCCCGCATCACCCCGAAACAAACCGGTTAGAGTTCGGCTTTGAGTTTGCGGAGCAGGT
>CAYMSH010000580.1:0-2464 GCA_964392945.1 uncultured Planctomycetaceae bacterium
GGTGTGGAAGTCGGCGACTTTGAATTTCGCTTCTATTTCATGCGACATCTATTTTCCCGGCGAGGGGCACACCGGCAGCTTGGCGCCCGGCATGTCCATTCGCGGTTGATCGGTGTACAGCTTGATGACCGGGTCGAATGTCTTGAGGATGGCTTTGTAGTCCGGATCGTCCTTGTCCTTGAATATCGCCTTGCCGCATTTCTCCGTGCCGCCGGCGGACTTGGCCAGCGGGGCGAGCATGAACTCGCTGTTTTCGACGTTCGATATGCGGGTGTAGGGCTTGCGGGGGATCTTGTTTCCCTTGTGGCAGGATGCGCATCGGCGCTTCGAGACATCTGCCAGGACCTTGTTCAGATCGGCCGGGACCATCTGCCTGCAGCCGCGCAGGTTGTAGTGATTCGACGAGGATGTCCCGTAGTACGGCACGTTCAGGTCGATCCAGGCGAACACTCGGCGTTTTTCGTCCGCCGGGACGTTAACGCGCGGCTTGCCGTCTTTGTCGGGGTGTCCTTTCCTGATGTTTTCGGCGAGTTTGCTGGCCGGCGAGCCCCAGTACTTAGGCGTTACGTGCAGGATGTTGGCTTCCTGCCCGTTGTAAGTGGGGATCCACTTGGTGTAGGGGTTCTGCCCGGGTCGTCCCTGTCGGGCGAGGTACTCGTAGGCCACGTTGAAGAAGTCGGTCTTGTCGCCGCTGAGATCGATCTTCCCGCAGTATTTTCTGGGGTTGTGGCATTTGATGCAATGTTTGTCAAACACGGGCTGCACGATGCGAGCGAAGCTGAATCCGGTTACGCCCCATTCGGGCTTGTCGAGTTCCTGGGGCGCTCGCAGCGCGGCGATTGCTCGTTTGGAACTCGCCGGAGCCGTCGCGTAGTTCCTGTCGGCGTGGCATCCGACGCATCCCTGGCGTTCGCCGGGCATCAGGTGCGTAAAGCTCCTCATTCGCTGCAGGGCTCTGCCTTCTGCGTCGAGGGCCATGAAGTAGATCGGCATGCCGGCGGGGGCCTTGAACGACGCCGAACCGTCTGACTCGACTTTGGCGTATCCCCAGACGCGTTTGGGAGCGTAAGTCGCCCCGCACGAAACTACCGGGAACTGGAAGCCGAACGCTCTGCGGCTGACTTCGGCGCGAACGGACTTCTCGATCTCCTGGACAACGGCGATCTGCTTGATCTCGCCGCGTTTGATGTGCGGCTCCAGACCGTTGTAGACGTCCTGCAGCGTCAGTACGCCCCAGTTCTCGGCCCCGGGTCTGAGAGTCGAAGGTCTGACCTTCGGGCGTTTCGTCGCGCGGATCGGCTGGGCGGTGTAATATCCAAGCGGGCCCGGAGCCGGCAGGATCGTGACTTGCGCGGTTGACTTGTAGTCCCGCAGTTGGATCGTGCCGCCGCGACTGAGCAGGAAGTACTTGTCGTCGATCGGGAAGGGGCTTTCGTACGGTCCGCGAATGTGATTTCCTGAACCCTTGTCGACCAGGCCGATGTTTATCTCCGGCGTCAGGTTGGTTATCGCTTCCTGGGCGTTGGCGCCTATTGACGGGTCGATGATCCCGATCGCGCCGCGGCAGGGTCCGTTGTGCGCGGTCAGCACGCACAGGACTTTGTTGGTCCCGGGTATTTCGCGGGCTTCCATGAACGTGGCCGGGCTGAGTACGCGATTGCCGAAGAAACCGGCCACGTTCGTGCCGTCCTGGTTGATCGTCCAGAGGCTCTGGATCGGGATAGCGGGGCGGTCGACGTACTCCCAACGCGAATAGATGATTCTCCCGTCAGGCATTACCGACGGCGTGAAGTCGTTCAGGTAGTTCGACGAGAGGCGGATCATGTTCTTGCCGTCGGCGTCGCAGCGGTAGAGGATCGGCGACGTGGTGTTCCAGCAGTACGCAAACGCCGGCTTGATGTCCGACAGCAGGGCGATCCCGCCGTCCGGCAGCCAGCATGCGTTCATGTTGTTGGTCTTGCCCTTGGTGACCTGGGTCAGGCCGGTTCCGTCGGTCTTTATGCGGAACACGTGGTAGGTGTCCAGTGCGGTCTTTCGCCAGGAGAACAGGATCTCGTCTCCGCCGTAGGATACGTTGCAGTCGAGCATTTCGCCTTTGGGGGAATCGACGATCTTCTTCAGTCCGTCGGCGCCTTTGGCAAGATCCATTATGTACAGCCCGCCGCCGGGCTTGAAGCCTTCTGCGTGATAGGTGTACACGTGGCTCGATCGAATCGCGGCGCGTTGGATCAGCACCAGTTTGGTGAAGCCGAGTTTACCGGCCTTGAGGTCCGTGGCCAGTTGGGGCGATTCCGGGATGCTCGATTTTACAGCGGGCCTGCGGCCACGCGGCTTGGCGAACGGGACGAGTTTGCCCAGCGCTCCGGCTGGCGGGTTAGTGGCGTATACCTGGATCTCCGACGCGCCCGGGTTTGTCCCGCCGTAGTAGCTTGTGAACTTTATCCTGAACTTCTTGAGTTTCGTC
>CAYMSH010000581.1:0-2463 GCA_964392945.1 uncultured Planctomycetaceae bacterium
CATCAGGGGTCTTCCTTGCTGTTGGGCGACTGTTTTTGCGTGTAAACAGCCTACACATATTGCATCGAAAGTTAAAGGGCTGTACCTTGTAGAGATTATGGAAACCGATAGAAAACACGCTGTCGTCCTGCTCTCGGGCGGACTCGATTCAGCGACTGTGCTGGCGATCGCTGTCGATATGGGCTTTGTTTGTCACGCGATCAGCTTCGACTACGGCCAGCGGCACGATGTTGAACTGACCGCGTCAAACGCCGTGGCCGAGGCGTTCGGCGTTGCGGACCATCGTGTAGTGAAGATCGACTTGTCCGCCGCCGGCGGATTCGGACACAGCGCCCTTACCGACGATATCGACGTGCCGATGGACCGGGCCAGCGACGAGGGAATTCCCGAAACGTACGTGCCGGCCAGGAACACTATCTTCCTGAGCATCGCGCTGGGCTTCGCAGAGGTCCTTGACGCTCGCGACATATTTATCGGCGTTAACGCCGTGGACTACAGCGGCTACCCCGACTGCCGGCCGGAGTTTATCGACGCGTTCGAGAAACTGGCCAATCTCGCCACGGCCGCTGGCGTGGAAGGCGGGAATCCCTTCGTTATCCACGCACCGCTGGTGAGTATGACAAAGGCCCAGATCATCTCGCGCGGCGCCGAGCTGGGAGTCGACTACTCGATAACGCACAGTTGCTACGCTCCGTCGCAAGACGGTTCTGCCTGCGGACACTGCGATTCGTGCCGACTGCGGGCGGCGGGCTTCGAAGCCGCCGGTGTCGCCGACCCCACGAGATACGCACCGGGAGCGGGGAAATGACTTCGATAATCCCCGACGGCTCGCTTGTCCTGTTCCAGGGCGACAGCATCACCGACGCCGGACGAGACTACTTCGACCCGCAGTCGATGGGCTCGGGCTACGCGCAGATCGCCGCCAGTGGCTTCGACGGGGCGAACTTGAGTTTCCTGAATCGCGGGATCAGCGGAAATCGCGCGATCGACCTCCAGATGCGATGGGACCGCGACTGCCTGGCGCTGAAGCCCGACTGGGTGTCGATCATGATCGGCGTTAACGACGCCTGGCGCCGCTACGATAGCAATGATCCGACGTCGCGCGATGCGTTCGCCGATTCCTATCGCGACATACTCACTCAAACGTGCGACGTTCTGGGCGCTGGCCTGGTAATTCTCGAACCGTTCGTTCTGCCGGTCTCGCCGTACATCGAGAGTTTTCGCGAAGACCTCGACCCGAAAATCGAAGCGACTAGAGCGCTGGCCGGCGAGTTCGGCGCGATCTACGTGCCGCTGGACACTCTTTTCGCCGAGGCCTGCTCTGCAAGCGCCCCGGAACATTGGTCCGAAGACGGCGTTCATCCGACTATCGCCGGACACGAACTGATCGCCAACGCCTGGCTCGACGCCGTCGGCGCCAATTCTCGCTGAAGTCGATACGTAACCTTCGCCCAGTTGGATGGTTGGCGTTATATGCACACAAAGATGCCTTGACATATCCGGTATTTCGGGATAGAATGAGCTTTCGCCTGGGAGGGTGGACTAACAGCAAAAGCAGGTCGATTCAGTTCGCTCTTCCGGGGAGAAAGGATTTTTGCGCCTTCTTTGTACTTTTTCGCAGGGCGCCGCGCCTGCCGCTCGTTCAAGGCCCAGGCGGGACTTACCCGGTATTCGAAAAACGGAGAAGTGATGATGAACCGGTTACGCACAAGCGCAAGCCATGGCTCGCCGTTCGCCCATAGGGCCGCTGCGCGCGTATTGGCGCTTGTCGCGGCGGTGATCTTCATTTGCATCTTGTCGTCCGGTTCGGTCCTGGCAACGGAATTCTCGTGGGATGTCGGCGACGGTTCATTTGGGGCTCGCTCTTCCTGGACGCCGGACAACACGTTCTTTCACGGTCCGCCGCTGCCGTCGGATTCGGCGCTCTTCGCCCAAGGCGGATCGCACACTGTCAGTTTTTCAAATGACCGCACTACTATCGGGGCGATCGTTCGAGACGGCTCCTACGAATTCGATCTGTCGGGGCATACATATGGGGCTGTTGTAGCCTCGACTGTTGGCGACACGGCCGGGCTTTCGGCCAGCTTGACGCTGCGTGACGGGACACTGCAGAGCGTACTGGGTCATGTCGCCTCGGCGCCCGGCAGCAGCGGAATCGTCAATGTCGGCCAGTTCGGATCCCCGGCGGTCTGGTCCCTCAGCAACACCCTATATGTTGGCGGCAATTCCACCGTCGCCGGCGGCGTCGGACAGGTTACCGTAGCGTACGATTCTATCGTTCGGTCCGACTCGCTGATCAAGATCTGGGATTCCGGGACGCTCAGCACGACTCTGGGGGAGATCATCGCCGGCGGCTCGGCTCTTGAGAGTCTGGGGAACGTTACTGTCGGCTCCGACGCTACAGGGCAGCTAGTGTACCGTCAGTTTTGAATCCTTGGGTATAGCCGTTTCAGCTTGATTCGA
>CAYMSH010000582.1:0-2463 GCA_964392945.1 uncultured Planctomycetaceae bacterium
GATCCAGGCCTCGCGGCGGTTCTACAACGCGAACGTCCGCGACATCAACACGCGAATCGAAGTGTTCCCGTCGAACCTCATTGCCGGACAGTTCAAGTTCCAACGCCACGAGTTCTTCGAGATCCAGGAAGCCGGCGTGCGGGACCTGCCGCCGGTCCGCATCTAAACGCCCCGAGTCATCGGCCGGGTCGTCGGAAAAATTGCTTTCTTTGCGATCCTCGGCTGCTGGCCATCGTTATACAAAGTAACTGCATACTCATTGGAGACTTCAGATGAAACTTCTCGGTATAGTCGTTGTTCTTGTCGCCGTTGCAGCCTCGCCGACCCTGGCGGAAGACTGGCCCGACTGGGGCGGAAGCTCGAGTCGAAACATGGCGTCGACGGAGAAGAACATCCCGTCATCGTTCGGGCCCGGCAAGCCGAAAAGCGACTCGCGGCGGATCGACCCGTCGACAACGCGAAACGTCAAGTGGTCCCTGGTCCTGGGGTCCCAAACCTACGGGAATCCCGTGGTGTCCGGCGGAAAACTCATCGTCGGCACAAACGACGGCATGCTCAAAGACGATCGATTCAAACGCACCCGCGGCGGTCTTGTTATCTGTTGCGACGTGGAAACCGGCAAGACGCTCTGGCGGCTTGTAGTGCCGCGGTTCCGGACAAAAGACAGGAAGTTCAATTACGATGACCTGAACCTGGGAATCTGCAACTCGGCGGCGATCGTCGGCGACAGGGCCTACATCGTCTCCAGCCGCGGCGACGTGCTCTGCCTCGACATGAACGGCCAGGCCGACGGAAACGACGGCCAGTTCAAGGATGAAGGCAAATACATGGTCGATGTCGGCAAGAAGCCGGTCAAGCTCAACAAGACCGACGCCGACATAATCTGGCGATACGACATGATCGCCGAGACGCCGATGAACCCGCAAGACGCATCGAGCTGCGCCGTGCTGGTCGACGGCGACTTCGTTTACGCCGGAACGTCAAACGGCGTCGATCGCGGACACGTCAAATGCAAGTACCCCGACGCGCCGAGCATACTCGTGCTGGACAGGAGGACCGGCAAGCTGCTGGCCCAGGACGACGAGAAGACCAGCAGGAACATACTGCACGGCCAGTGGTCCTCGCCTGCGATGGTGACCGCCGGCGGCAAGAAGCTGCTGCTCTACGGCTGCGGCGACGGAGTGCTTTATGCGTTCGAAGCCCTGACAAAAAAGCCCGCCGGCGACAAGCCGGAGATTCTCAAAGTCGCGTGGAAATACGACTGCAGCCCAAAAGAGTATCGCTTCGACAAGAACGGCAAGAAACGCCGCTACGAGAAACGACACGCCAGCTACAAGAGCGGAAAACGCGGCGGCGGGCCGTCGGAGATCATCGCCACGCCGGTTGTCTACAAGGGCAGGATCTACGTGGCGATCGGCCAGGACTCGCGACACGGAATGGGCGACGGCTGCCTGTCGTGCATAGACGCCGCCACCGGCAAGAGAGTCTGGATATCGAAACTGGTCGATCGCACCATGTCGAGCTGTTCGATCCTCGACGATCTGCTGTATGTCTCAGATTACACCGGCAACCTGCACTGCTTCGATATAGAAACCGGAAAACGCCTCTGGGTCCACGAGACCAAGTCGCCGCTGTGGAGTTCCACGTTCGCCGTAGACGGCAAGGTCTTCCTCGGCACCGAATACAGCGATCTCTGGGTCCTCAAGGCCGGCCGGAAGAAGAAAGTGCTCAACAAGATCAAGCTCCTGGAAAAGATGGCTAACACCCCGATCGTGGCCAACGGCGTACTCTACATCGCAACCGGGCGATACCTCTACGCAATATCAGCCGACGCGGCCAAGAAGTAACACAACCCTGGAAGATCGCATGCGACCGGACAGCATATTCCTGGCGATTGTCATAGGCCTGGCCAGCAGCATAGCCTCGGGGGGCGACTGGCCCGAATGGGGCCACGGTCCAAATCGCAACATGGCCTCAGACGCCAAGGGTCTACCGGCGTCGTTCGAGCCCGGCAAGCAGAAGGAAGGCTCCCGCGAAATCGATATGTCGACGACGCGCAACGTGAAGTGGGCTATCGTCCTGGGAAGCCAGACCTACGGAAACCCCGTGATCGCCGGCGGGAAGATCATCGTCGGCACGAACGACGCGATACTAACCGGCTCCCGCTTCAAACGCACCAGGGGCGGAGTGCTTCTCTGCTGCGACGCCGAAACAGGGAAAACTCTCTGGCGACTGGTCATACCGCGATCAGAACTCAGGGAAAAATGGTTCTACATAGACCAGATGAACCTCGGGGTCTGCAACTCCGCGACAATCGAAGGCGACAGGGCCTACGTTATTTCCAACCGCGGCGCGTTGCTCTGCCTCGACATGAACGGGCAATCCGACGGGAACGACGGACCGTTCAAGAACGAAGGTGAGTTTATGGTCCCAGGCGGCGCCGACGCGGTGAAACTCAACAAC
>CAYMSH010000583.1:0-2450 GCA_964392945.1 uncultured Planctomycetaceae bacterium
CCGCGTGCGAAGGCGTCCATTCCGCCGATGTGTGCGTAGAACAGGTCGATCGGATCAACGCTCTCGCGTGCTACGTGCGCGTCGAAGTTCAGTCCGCCGGTGGTGAACCCGCCGGATTTGAGGATCGTGAGCATAGCCGCGGTCGTGTCGTATACGTCAGTGGGGAACTGGTCGGTGTCCCATCCGAGCTGCGGGTCACCGCGATTGGCGTCGACTGAGCCCAGCAGGCCTACCGAGGCGGCGAATTCCAGCTCGTGCTGGAAGGTGTGCCCGGCCAGCGTCGCGTGATTGGCTTCGATATTCAGTTTGAAATCGTCGGCCAGGCCGTTGGCGGTAAGGAATCCGTGGCACGTGGCCGAGTCGAAGTCGTACTGGTGCTTGGTGGGCTCTTTGGGCTTGGGCTCAATGTAGAACTGGCCGGTGAAGCCGATCTGCTTCTTGTAGTCTACGGCCATCTGCATGAACTTGGCCATGTGGTCCAGTTCGCGTCCCAGATCGGTGTTCAGGAGGCTCTTGTATCCTTCGCGTCCGCCCCAGAATACGTAGCCCAGTCCGCCGAGTTCGTGGGTTACTTCCATGGCCTTCGCCACTTGGGCGGCCGAGAAGGCGAACACGTCGGCGTTGGGGCTTGTCGAGGCTCCGTGCATGAAACGCGGATTGGCGAACAGGCACGCGGTGCCCCAGAGAAGCTTGATGCCGGTGCGCTGCTGTTCTTCCTTGAGAACTTTCACGACGGCGTCGAGGTTTGCGTTCGATTCGCTCAGCGTCGCGCCTTCAGGGGCTACGTCGCGATCGTGGAAGCAGTAGAAGCCTACGCCGAGTTTCTCCATGAATTCGAAGGAGACTCGGGCGCGGTTCTGCGCGTTTTCGACCGATTCGGTTCCGTCGTCCCACGGCATCAGCCGGGTCGGTCCGCCGAACGGGTCGGCGCATCCGTTGCGGAACGTGTGCCAGTAGGCAACCGAGAACCGCAGGTGATCGGCCATCGTCTTGCCTTCGACGACTTCTTCGGCGTTGTAATGCTTGAACGCCAGCGGATTCTTTGAATCGGGGCCTTCGAACTGGATTTTGGGTATATCTGCAAACGCTTCAGCCATGGGTAGTTCTCCTGAGTTTTTCGAAAGTTAAGCCGGTAAGGATACAGATTTTCGCCTCGCCATGCCAACGTTTTTCAGATCGGTGAGCTGTTTCTGCGTCGGATATATATCTGGTCGATCGCCGCTTTGTCCGAGAGGCTCAGTAGGTACATCACCGCCGCTGCGATATCCTCGGGCTCCAGGAGTTCGTCGGTGTTCAGGTCGGGGCGTGACTGGCGGATCATTTCGGTGTTGACTCCGCCGGGCAGGATCGCACTTGCGCGTATCCCGTGGGGTTGGCCTTCGATCGCAAGCGTCTTGGTCAGGCCCATTACCGCGTGTTTGGCAGCGGTGTATGCGCCCTGGTTAACGTAGGCCCTTATGCCCAGTACGCTTGAGATGTTTATTATGTATCCGCTTTTCTGCGGGATCATCCGTTTCATCGCCTCGCGGCTGCAGAGGAACGATCCGCCGGCGTTAACGGCCAGCACGCGATCGAAATCTTCGCTGGCACAGTCGACCAGGTGTGAGAATATTCCCATTCCCGCGTTGTTTATCAGTATGTCGACGCGCCCGAACTGCTCGTCAATAACGCCGAACAGGTTCCGCACGCTCGCCTCGTCAGTGATGTCGGTCCGGACCGCGATCGCCTTGCCGCCGGCGTCTGAGATTTCCGTCGCCAGCGTTTCGATCTCGTCGCTCGTTCGCGATGCGGCTACGATAGTCGCTCCGTTTTCCGCCAGCGTTTTGGCGATTATCTTCCCGATCCCGCGTCCCGCTCCGGTTATTACAGCGACTTTTCCGTCAAGTTGTCTGCTCATGATTCTCTTTCCGATCAAGACGCCTGGATAATACTCAATCGCGGCGTTCGTTGCACGCGCGCAAAAAAAGCCCTCGGATGGCGATCCGAGGGCTTTCGTTGCTTTTGAATTCGAACTCGAGCGCCTAGTACCGATAGTGTTCCGGCTTGTAGGGTCCTTCGACAGGCACGTCGATGTAGTCGGCTTGTTCCTGCGACAGGACAGTCAGTTTGGCTCCGAGTTTGTCCAGGTGCAATCGTGCGACTTCTTCGTCGAGCTTCTTCTCGAGGCGGTAGAGGCCAACTTCACGCCGGTTGGTCCACAGGTCGATCTGGGCCAGGGTCTGGTTGGTGAAGCTGTTTGACATCACGAAGCTGGGATGGCCCGTGGCGCATCCGAGGTTTACCAGGCGTCCTTCGGCCAGCAGGAAGATGCTGTGTCCGTCAGGGAAGGTGAACATGTCGGTGCCGGGCTTGATGTTGGTGTGCACCACGCCGGGGGTTTCTCTCATCGCGTCGACCTGGATTTCGTTGTCGAAGTGGCCGATGTTGCAGACGATCGACTGGTCCTTCAT
>CAYMSH010000584.1:0-2446 GCA_964392945.1 uncultured Planctomycetaceae bacterium
GCTGGCCTCGCCCGGACTGGTCACTTCAGTGAGCCAGTCGCCGTCGCCTGAATCGTCAGCAAGCGAGTCTGCACTGAATCCGACGGTACTGACGATAGCAGTAGACCAGCCGGCATTGCCGATCGCCGACGAGAGCCCCGCACCGACACCGTCAGTCGAGCGAGAGTTGATCGGCGTTCTATCCAGTGATGATTCATCGACAGACAGCGACGGCTTACTTGCAGACGTACTGGCCGAAGCCCCGCTGGCGATGCCGCTGTAGAGCAGGGCAGAGGGACAATGGACTATACCGAGTACTTTGGGGTTGCCTGCGGCGCCGGTGCGGGGTTATAGTTCTTGGGCTACAAGGAGAAAGGCTGGGCTTATGAATCTAAGTGGTATTCATCGTTTTTTTGTGTCTCGTTCGAACGGCTCGCGGCGGTGGGTTACGGTCGTGCTTGCCTGCTCGTTAGTCTCGATAGCGTGCGGCAAGGAAAAGGCCGAGGGTATCCTTCCGGCCGAGGGTTGGGACAATTTGCCCGTCGCGACGCCTGGAGCCGACGATTGGCCCTGGTGGCGCGGTCCGGCTTTCAATAACGTCGCCCGCGCCGATCAGACTCCGCCTGTGCTTCAGTGGGGGGAGAGCAAGAATATACTGTGGCGAGTTTCGCTGGCCGGCAAGGGTCACGGCACACCGTGCATCTGGGGCGATCGCATATTCCTGGCCAGCGGTGACAAGACCAGGCGGACTATATCGATGATTTGCCTTGACCGGCGGACGGGCAAGCAACTCTGGGGCAAGCGGGTCTACAGTGGGAAGCTGCCGAAGATTCACAGGGACAACTCCTATGCCTCCGGCTCCGTCGCCTGCGATGGTCAGCGTGTATTCTTTGCCTACCAGACCCCGGATGCGATTCGAACTGTTGCGCTGAGCTTGGCCGGAGAACCGGTCTGGGACCAGGAGGTCGCAAAGTACGAGACTGTTCAGGGCCATTCGACGTCGCCAGTTATCTACAAATCCGTTGTCATTGTAAGCGCTGACTGCAAAGGCGCCGCGAAACTAGTCGCTCTGCACCGCAAGACTGGCAAGCGTGTCTGGCTTGCGAACCGTCCGGGGGATAAGGAAAGCTACGGTTCTCCGATTGTGGTCAAAGTCGCCGGGCGGGAACAACTGCTGATCATCGGGCCGGACCATACGCGAAGCTACGATCCGAATACGGGCAAGTTCCTGTGGGTATGCCGAGGACCGGCCGAATACTGCGGCGCGACTGTCGCGTTTGACAAGGATAAGGTGTATTCAACCGGCGGTTACCCGGAAAAGGCGCTGCTTGCGATCCGGGCCGACGGCAAGGGCGACGTGACTAAGACGCACTTGAAATGGAAGTCCGATCGAAAGGCCGGATATGTCCCCTCGCCTCTGTTGGCCGGTGGACTCATATACGCCGTCTCGGACAAGGGGCTGATGCGATGCTACCGAACGGATTCGGGAAAAGTGGTCTGGGAGCGTAACCTTAAACGAGCGTTTTATTCGTCGCCGGTTCTTGTCGGCGATAGAATATATGTGTTCGACAGGAACAAGGGCTCCGGATTCGTGATTCAAACCGGCGTCGAATTCAAGTTGCTTGCCGAGAATAAACTCGCAAAGGGCGCCTTTGCAACGCCCGTGATCGTCGGCGGAAGGATATACCTGCGTACGCTCGGCGATCTGTACTGTATTGGGAAAAAACATGAAACAAAACCCGCCGCACCGGCGATAGGCCAAGGGAGCAAACGATGAACAAACTGAACAGACGACAATTCATGTCAGCCGCAGTAGCGGCCGCCGGCACAGTGGCGATCGTTCCGCCGCACATACTGGGAAAAACCGCTAAGCGGGACGCTCCGTCGGATACGTTCAATTTTGCCAAGGTCGGTTGCGGCGGCATGGGCGGCGGCGATTTCGGTCAGGTTGTGCGAGCCGGGGGCAGGCCCGTGGCGTTGTGCGATATCGATTCGAAGCGAGGGGGAGGCGTCTTGAGAAACAAGGCGTGCAAGGGGCTTACGCTCTTTTCGGACTTCCGAAAAATGTTCGATAAGCACAGCAAGGATTTCGACGCCGTAGTCGTTTCGACTCCGGATCACATGCACGCGCCGGTCTCGCTGAAAGCTATGGCGATGGGCAAGCACGTTTACTGCCAGAAACCGCTGGCCCGAACGATACGCGAGTGTTACCAGATGCGGGATGCGGCAAAGAAGTACGGCGTTATCACGCAGATGGGCAACCAGGGCCATTCCGGCGGCGGACTGGAATCAACTATCGAGTGCGTCAAGGCCGGCGTGATCGGAACCGTCAAGGAAGTTCACGTATGGACCGATCGGGCCGGACGCTGGTGGCCCCAGGGCGACAAGGTCGTCTTGCCGAAGGCCGGCGCCCACGCGCCGGCTAATTTTTACATGGGCTGCTTGCGCCGCGGGGCGCCGCACCCTC
>CAYMSH010000585.1:0-2436 GCA_964392945.1 uncultured Planctomycetaceae bacterium
GTAGTCCGGGAGCCGAATGCCTTTGGGGAATATCTCGTCGAGCACGAGCATCTCGGCTTTGGGCTCATAAACCTCCCACGCCATGTCGCTCTTGCGGAAGTTGTACTTGATCGGAACGTCGTAATGCTCGCAGACCGGCAACTGCTTGTTGAGGCGTTCGCCCTTGGAGGCGCTGGTGACGACGGTCTCGTTTTCAACGCAGACCAGATCGTCGAGCCCGGCGTCCTGCAGGCCCAAAATGGTCCCCTCAAGCTGCCACGGCGTGGTGTTGGCGCCGGGATACAGCAGGTGCCACGAGAGGTTATTCTTCAGGATCGTCGTAGCCGACGAGTCAAGCGCGGCTCCGACATCGCCGAGCGCCATCACCCGGCGCGTATCGTCCAGGATCGTTTCCGGCGTGGTGCGAACTACTACAACTTTGCTGGCCATAACACAACTCCTCCGCTACATCATATGCGCCACAATTCCCGCGTCAATCACTCGGGCCGGCCCACTTGAAATCATCGCCCGCCAGGCGCCGCCTCTGCAGCAGCCGAGCGACGAGCGACAACGCCGCAGACCAGAGCAACGCCTCTATGAGAAACTTAAAGCGCCGGTTCTCGCCGAGTTCGGCCATGCAGCAAACGGCCGCAGAGTAAACGATAAAGAACATTGTCATCGCCAGCGCCGGATCGCGCCGGATCATTTCACACCATGCCGTCGGTCGGATTCCGCAGCGACGCAGCGCGCTGAACAGGTATCCCAGCACCATCAGCGGCAGTACAAAAAACAGGAGCGATCGGAAAACATCGACCCCGATCCGCCCGGCGAGATACTCGCACAACCACTGCCCCTGGAAGATGCGGCTGGCGATCCATTCGTGCCGAGCGATTTTCGACGCATTGTCCGACACCTGCAGGTATTGCGATGACGGAACGCAAAACTCCCGGTAGGCCCGTCCCACGTTCCGGAAATATGTCTTCGGATCCTCGCCAATCACGCCGAAAGCGCTTCTCTGATACGATCGCGATATCTCGATTATGTTGATGTTGTTGAAGTCGTCGCGCCCCAGCACGTCTATGTCCGAGGTCTTGTCGAATCCGTACTGTTTGTACATGCTCGGCTGCGTGAACGGATGGATCTTCGCCGCGGCCGGTTCGATCACACCGCGGGCCAGCAACTCGTCCTTATACTCTTGCGGGTAGTCCTTGCCGGTTATCCGCCAGAGCCCCTGGCCGGCCCAACTGCTGGCGCCGAAGAACCCGAACTTCGAATAGTTCTTGGCGTACCAGCCGATCGAAACCGTGCTCAACAGCAGGCAGATCGCCAGCACGCGAAATCGTTTCGCGTCGGCAAGCATCACCGCGCCCGGTATTACGACAGCCAATATCGCCAGGTGATACGCACTCCTGGTCAGGATCAGCAAATTCACCAGCACGACAAACGCATACAACCAGCCGGTCTTTCGGTTCGGGCAGAACATCGCCAGGCAGAATATCGACGCGGTGACTAAGAACGCCGTCGGCAACGTATAGAGCGGATACGCCTCGTACAGGAACAACGACGGATTCAGCCCGTACAGCAGCGCCGCCAGTATCCCCCAGAACTTGTTTCTCGATATCCGCCAGACGATCACGCCGAGCATGGCCGGTATGCACGAGCCCAGGCAGATGTTGATGCCGTGCATCCATTCCAGGTGATGCGGATAGAACAGCTTGGCCAGCAGTCCGCCGTAGAGATTGTGCAGGGGGGGCTGAGCGTGAAGATTCCATACACTTCCAAGCAGATCGCCCCGCAGCGATTCGATCGGCAGTGTCTGCCAGAATGCGTCCCAGTATTCCGGCGAGTCGCCCGGCAGTCGATGGGCCGTTATGCTCAAACCGGCTCCGTGCTTGTAGCCCAGCGCGACAAGAGCGTGCAGGATCGAGATCATCCAGAACGGCCAGTAGCTTCTCAGCACCGGCTTGGGCCGTCGCCGAGGCTTAAGGGGCTCTTCATACAACCGATTATACATCAGCGATCTTTCAGTAAGGAGTATCTATATAGCTAACCGACTTATCGGCCGCCGCGGCGCCATGCCGTTAAGCCTTTCGATCACATACCCGAAATACCCCCCCCCGTTTCACCGCACCGGATCAAGCAGCCATACGCCGTTTCGCCTCTAGCCGTTCGCCTCTCTGAACGACTATCACCGCAAGGGCGCAAACAAAACGGGACGGTCTGCCTGGCAGACCGTCCCGCAATACGTTTGTTCATCGATCGGCCAACAAGAGCCAAACCGCTTTGTTTACTTCTCAAGCGCAATCATAGCTTTTCCAAACGCCGTGCCGGCCTGGCAGAAGAACCACGGGCTGCCGAAGTAGTGATAGGGTCGATCGTCGCCGAACTGACGCCACTTGGCGACATCCTTGCTCCAGCCGCCCGGGCCGTGATATATCGCGTGGGCTTCCATGTCCC
>CAYMSH010000586.1:0-2400 GCA_964392945.1 uncultured Planctomycetaceae bacterium
ACGGGCGGGCGGTTTACTCCATAACGCACAACGGCGGTACGACGGCGGTCGTCAGGGACCAGAAACCGGAACTCGACGATGAGGGTCCGGACTACATCGACGAATTCGGCTGGGTGTCGCTGGGCACGTACGACTTCGATTCCGTCGGACAGGTTGTTCTGACCAGGGGTTCCGACGATCCGGACAACTGGACCATCGCCGACAACATCAAGTTCGTCCGATCGGGTTTCAGCGATGTGGTCGTGGACAATCCGACTTTCGATTCGCGGTATACGAGCAACGGTTCAACCACGATCGGTCCGGGGCAGTACGTTGTGGTCGCCGGCGACTACGACGCCTTTGATTATCGCTACGACATCTCGGCCAACAGCATACCGGTGGTCGGAGAATATTCAGGGACGCTGGCCAACGGAGGAGACAAGATCAAGCTGATGCGGGCCGGGCAGGCGGATCCCTTGACCGACTTTATCCCGCACTACCGCATCGATTACGTGAATTACAACGACGTTTTCCCCTGGCCGACGGAGGCCGACGGGGCGGGCTACTCTCTGATGCGTCTGCGCGGAGCCCCGGACGAGTTGTACGGCAACGATCCGCTCAATTGGATTGCGGGGGCGTATCGAGGGACCCCCGGACTGTTGAACGATCCTATAGACTCCACCCCGCCGGTCGTTCCCACGGGCCTGGACCCAACGGTCGTCCTTGTCGGCGGGACGCAGATAGAACTGGCCTGGGGAGCGAGTTGGGATCCCGACAGCAGCGTCGACCACTACCTGATATACCGTGACGGCCTGATCGTAGGAACTTCGACGGGAACGACCTACAACGACACCCTCGTTTCGCCCGTAACGCAGTACTCTTACCAGGTCGCCGCGGTCAATCGTGATCAGTACGCCAGCGACCCGTCGCCGGTTGTCGATGTTACCATACCTGGTCCGATGTTCGTCGAAATCCAGAATCACACTACGCTGCGGCTGGTGTTCACCGAACCGCTGGTCGAGGCGTTGGCTGAAGATACGGGCAACTACGCTTTCAGCGGCGGGGCGATTTCCCAGGCTGTTCTGATCGGCGGAGACACCGTGGAACTGACAATTCCCGCAATGGCGCCGGGCCAGGCCTACACGGTGACCGCAGACGGCATAGACACCGTCTCGGGCCTGCTCATGCCCGACGCGCAGCAGCTCGATATCGAGTATTATCTGCCCGGAGGGGGACTGCTGCGAGAAGATTGGGCGGGCATCAGCGGTACGGCGGTCTTCAGCCTGACCTCCGCCGCCGCTTACCCCGACAATCCGACGCGGCGGCGCTACTCGCCCGTCTTCGAGCCCCCGAGCAACCGGGGCGACAGCTTTGGCACCCGAATGCGAGGTTACGTGCATCCGACGGTTTCGGGCATGTACACTTTCTCGATCGCCAGCGACGATTCGAGCGAACTGTATCTTTCGACAAACAGCGATCCTGCGAATATGACGCGAATCGCAAACGTCAGCGGTTCGACCGGTCAGCGAAACTGGACGTCGCGGGCCTCCCAGCAGTCCGCCCAGGTGTTCCTGTCTGCGGGCTTGACGTACTATGTCGAGGTGCTCTACAAGGAAAGCGGCGGCAGCGACCATCTGGCGGTTGCGTGGAAACTCGATGACGGTCCGTGGGAAGGTCCGATATCAGGGACGTACCTTTCGCCGTACGTCATCGACGCCCTCGACCATACCGTGCCGTCGGAGCCGGACAACGTAGTTGTCCAGTCGCTCGATTCGGCCCGCGTGGGTGTTTCGTGGGACGCTTCGGTCGACGCCGGGTCGGGTGTCGCCTATTACGTGGTGTACCGTGACGGTCTGGAGGTCGGTACGACAGATACGTTGAGCCTTATCGACACAGGCTTGAATCAAACGCAAACATACGTTTATTCGGTTGCGGCGGTGAATACCGATGATTTCGAGGGCGATTCGGCCCCGTCGGCGGCGATCAGCCCGCGTCCGAGCATCTCAGATGTCGCAGCGTTGGGCGCCACGGAAATCGTGGTGACTTTCGGCAAGGAGGTTAACCAAACCACTGCCGAGGCGGTGGGCAATTATGCTGTCACCGACGGTGCAGGGGCTCCGCTGACGGTCTTGCTGGCCGATTGGGATCCTGCAAGGCCCGACGAAGTTACTCTGACTCTCGCCGATTCGCTGGCTGAGAATGTGATCTACGCGGTCGCCGTGCAGAACGTCGAAGACGAAAACGGCCTGCCCGTCGAGCCGAACGCCTCGGCGCAGTTTGTTTACGGTGATTTGGATGCGGATTTGCTGGCGTGGTGGACGTTTGACGTGGACAACGAGATCGTCGCCCATGACCTTACGTCGAATAATCGTGACCTGGCGGTCCTCGGGGCCGAATGGGACCCGGCCGGCAGAATAGGCG
>CAYMSH010000587.1:0-2360 GCA_964392945.1 uncultured Planctomycetaceae bacterium
CGTGGGCGAACGCAAAACCGCAACTCGGGCGGTAGATGTAGTGCATGTGGTAGCGTCCCTTGTAGTAGAACGCCGGGTTCGGATCGAACGGCGAGCCACCGCTGGCCGTCGGGTGGGCCAGGTGATAAATCGCCCAGTTGTCCGGCGGGTTCTTCGGCCAGGCGGGAGTCTCAGGAACGTACGGGCCTACGAACACAGGTTGGCCGCCACGACTGACTGCAACCGAAGCGGCGGCTTTGGTCCTGCCGGCCACGAGCACGGCGCCCTTGCCCAGGACCAGCGAACCGTCGGCCAGCTTGGCTCCGCCGGAGAGTTTGCTGTGCGGATAGCGAGCGGTCTTATCGACGACCTTCTTGCCCTCGAAATCCCACCAGGCGTAGGGCTTGATCGCCGAAGCCTTGTTCGGCGCCAACGCCTTGATCTGATCGATACTCAGGGCGGTCTCGTAAATGCGGGCGTCTTCAATCGAACCGCCGATCGACCCGGAGCCGCCGCCGACATGCCGAACGCCGAACACGACAATGTTGTTCTTGCTGCTCAGCAGGTCGATGTTCTTTGCTTTGTGCGAAGAGTAAGGCGCCCCGTTGCGGTAGATAATCACCTGATCGCCTTTGTAGACGATAGCCATCTGGACAAGCGTTTTGGCGTCGGCCTTCTCGGCGGCCCGCTCGGACTGAACCCTGTTGGTGCGATGGAATAGATGGCTTCCGGCCATCCACTTACCCGCCGCCAGTTCGGCGAAGACTATTCCGTCAAACTGGCGGTCGCTCTGGACGGTGAGTACCGAACCGGCCCCAACGTTCTTGTTCGCCAGGCGAACCCACGAGACAAGCGTCTTGTCGGTCCCGGCGCCATGAAGTTCACAAGCAATCATCATTACTGTTGCGACTGTCAATAACTTCTTCATCTCACTGGCCTTTCATATAGTCTCTTGATATCGCTGAACCAACCAATCCGATACAGTAAACAACGCCGCCGCCCGAAATGCTATTGTCAAAAACTCCAATCGCCATTTTCCAGAACGAACGCGTCTGCGATCAGCTATTCGTATTCCTTCAGCATCAGGTAATCAATGCCTATCAGCGAGTTTGTCGACCTCGCGTGCTTCTTGTGATAAGTGATCTTCAGGCGGTGCGGCCCTTTGGTCAGTTTGGCGGGCTTAAGTTTGAACGGCGCAGGTTTCTGCAGCCGTGGATCGTAAATATCGATCGGCTTGCCGACCGGCCCGTCGTCGAGTTGGAAGCTGAAGGTTCCGTAGTCGTGAGCCCTGGACAGGTGTAGCTGCAATTCGTACGAACCGGCTTTCTTGACCGGGAATTCCAGTACGAGCTGATCGCCTTTCTTCAGTCCCCCCCACCAGACAAGCTGGCTCGCCCCGCTCCAGTGGTTGCCGAATCTCGTCATGTTCTGCGGCACGACCCGCCCGCGGGTTGTCGAGACTATTCTGAGCGACTCGCCCTCGATCGCGCCGGGAACCACGAGCGTCTTGGGCGCTTTGTTCGAGAAATCCCAATCGACCTTCAGCGGGAAGTACTCGCTTCGAAGCCCGTCTTTGCCCTCGGCCCAGATGTAGATAAACTCGTGCTCCTGTATCCGCCATCTCGAACCGGGAGTTACGGTCCCCCGCCAGACCTTCGCCCTGGCGTCGTATCCGAGGCCATGCTGGCCCATCCATCGGAAGCCGGACTCGAAGAACATGACCTTTGCGATCCCTGCCGGGTAGTCGGCGAGTTTTACTTCGAATGCGGCCCGGCCGTTCCGCACGATCTTGACCTTGCCCAGCATTCTCGCCGAAAGAACGACCGGCCCGGAGCCTTTCTTGTAACGCAGCGGCGGAGTCGGGTCCAGCGGCTTGGTGTAAACGATTGGCGCGTAAGCTTCGTTCTGTTTGGGCGAGATTTCGGCGGTGAGCGCCTCTTGCGGATAGATCAGGAACGGGCCCATGAAGTTGTTGGCGCCGGTACTGGCCAGATGCAGTTCGATACGATTGTCTGCGCTGTACTTGACCTGATCGGTGATGTCGGCGTGTATCCAGTCGCTGGCGCGGTCGCGCATCTGATTGCTGAGAGTTTGCCCATTCAGCGTGATCTTGACGTCGGTGCGCCGGTAGGTCGGAACGATCAACCACAAACGCTCGGGCCTGCATCCGATGAAGTTGTGATAGCTCAAGTCGAACGGTTTATTGCCCGCCTTGTACCAGGACTCGATCGTCGGACCCATCTGTTTGAAGTTGGCGGGTTTCGCATCGGCCAGCAGTTTCTTCACCTCCGGGCGGAGATGGAAACTGCTCTTGAGCGCAAGAGCCTTCCCGGCTGGGTGATGCGGAAAACCGAACGCAGAACCATCGGGCTTTGACCATC
>CAYMSH010000588.1:0-2360 GCA_964392945.1 uncultured Planctomycetaceae bacterium
GACCATTCGCCCGTCGGGAAGGACTACCGGGTCGGCCTCGTTGGCCTCGCCGAATGAAATCTGCCGCAGCCCGCTTCCATCCCGCTCGACGCGATGCAGCAGCAGCGAGGGGGTGTACCTTCCGTTATGGCAGCGCCCGAATCCCTGCATGCGGGTCGAGACGAACGCGATCCCGCCGTCGGGCAGGTAGCACGGATCGTTGTCCTCGATCACGACGGTTTTTCTGCCCTCCCAGCGGGCCATGGCGTCTGAATCCGTACCGGTGATCTGTTTGACGCTCGCCCCGTCGATCGGGGCTTCGTAGATAAAGTACCGGCGGCGATCGGTGTCCTTTTGCGTGTGATCGCAGAAGGCGAAGACGATTCGTTTGGCGTCCCAGGAGAGTTTCGGCTTGTTCGTCGCGCCCGGCGGGAGCTTGCCTTCCAGCAGCAGTCGCGGTTTGGGATTGTCCTTCCACGAGTCCAGGATCGTGATCCCCGGCCCGACGTTGCTGTGGCGCCCCAGATATTGATCGCAGTTGTGAGAGTAGCTCGGCGGCGGGGTCTGGTTGATCAGCAGTCGCTCGAAATTCAGTGCGGGGTGCGACATGATAATCCGCCGCCGGAGCTTTGCAATCTCGCCGGCGGGCGCGTTGCGTTTGGCCAGTGCGTCAAGCTCGGCCGCCATCTTGGGGCGCGCCTCGGCTTTTTGAACGTACTCCAACGTCTTGCGCGCGAGTTCCATCGCCTTTTCGGCCTGCTGGGAGTCGGTAAGTTTTGCGGCCCTGGGCGCGGGTCTGGGTTTGGCCTTCCGCGGCTTGCGAACTTTCTGGCGCTTCTGGGGTTTCTGCTTGGGCTGTACTTTCTGAGCCGCATCGGCCGGGATCACAAAAAGCCCGGTCAACATCAGCGCGATCACGATTCCATACATTCGTTTCATTGATCATTTCACCTTGAGTCTATACCGCAGCGATCGCCGAGACATCGCCTCGCGTCAAGTAGCGAACGCTGGTTGATTATTCCTCATTCTGTCTTTCCAGAAGCAGGTAGAATTCATTGAGTTTGCGGCGTAAGAGATCCTTAGGAATCAACTTGGTTTCGTAGTCTGCAATAACAGCCGGACTTACCGAACGAGCCAGGGAGTAACGGACTACCTCATCGTTCTTCTCACGACAGAGCAATACGCCGATGCTGGGATTTTCGTGTTCGAGACGAACATTGCGATCAAGCGTTTCGAGATAAAACTCCAGTTTACCTAAGTGCGACGGGTCAAACTTCACTGTTTTCAGTTCAACTGCAACGAGGCATTGAAGATGGCGATGATAAAAGAGCAGATCAATGAAGAAATCATCCATGCCGACCTGTAGGCGATACTCCTGCCCGATAAAGCTGAAGCCGGCGCCGAGTTCGAGGATGAAATCCTTTAGAGATGCGACCAGCGCTTGCTGAAGATCTTTTTCCCGATGCGGCACGGGCAAGTTCAAGAACTCGAATACATAGCTGTCTTTGAAGACACCGTCGGTATCCTGCGGTAACTGGCGAACGGTTTCTGACAAATTGCCTTCACCCAGCATCGTTCGCTCAAAAGTCCCCGACTGTATCAACCTTTCCAGTTCGCGGAAACTGTAGCCCTTCTCGGCGCATAGAGTGAGATAGAACTCACGCTCTTGCAGAGTCTTAAGCGTCATGATACGCCGATTATGGCTCCATGACAATTGTGTCCACAGTGTGGACAGTTTTGGCTGATCCCGCCAAGTCTGGTAAAACTGCCGCATTCGCCAGAGGTTTCTCGGCGCGTATCCCTTCAACTCGACATCCTGCTGGCGAATATACCGTGAGAGTTCGGTGACAACACCTTGTCCCCAATTGCTGTTTTCCAACTGCCTGTCTATATGCCGCCCGATAGCCCAATACAGGTCCATGACTGTCGAGTTGATCTGAAAGTGAGCTTTTCGTTTGGCCTCTTGAATCCGGCTGAAGATGTCCTGGAATTCAGGCAGATATTCAGCCGACGTCTCCGGGCTAATCGCTCTCTTGCCGTCTTTGTCAGATGCCATAGTCCCTGCCCAGCCCCGGAAACGCCTGTTCTAGTTCAAGTTCAAACGAACAACGACTTACCGAAATCTCCGGCCTGACTCAACACCGCTTCGGTAAAGAAGCCTAGCGTAAGGACGATAGAAACACAAATGATGAATTCTGTGGGGGATATCATTTCACCTTGAGTCCATACCGCAGCGATCGCCAATACTCCTGGTACGTTTTGTACGAATCTATCGGATACTTGTCGAGACCAAAATCACGCCGTCGGGAATGACAAGCGGCCGATCGCTTTTGGGCGATAGGGCGCAGGCGTCAAAAACCAATCTGGAGGGATTAGTTGGC
>CAYMSH010000589.1:0-2356 GCA_964392945.1 uncultured Planctomycetaceae bacterium
ACTTTGTAAAATCTGGCCCAGTTATCGTTCCGATATGGGACGCCTGTGAAAAAAAGTGTAAAGTCCGTGTCTTTTGTTCTTGACGAAAAAGCCTTCAGGATGTAGTATTATAGTTGAGATCAGGTAGGCTAAAGCGAATCTACCGCGAGGAAGCACATGCCCTTAACGGGTGCAGGTAAATTCTTGGAGACTACCGACACTTTTATCGGATAGCGGACAGATGACGGCGTATGGAGGCCGAAGTTTCCGCAGAGAGACAGGAGTAGTAATGTTGCTCCAGATGAAGTTGCTAGCCAACTTGTCATGTCGTATTCACAGCGAGTCGCAGAATCCCTGCGCTCGCAAAACCAACTCGTGCAGGAGTTATATCATGCGCACACGTAACGCACTAACTATCGTTTTGGCAATCTCGATGGTGCTCGCGCCGATTCAATCGGCCGTCGCCGCGCTGGATTTTGATTTTGAGGATCAAACCAGGCAAGGCTGGACCGACACATTCGGTACGGCTTGGCTTGGCAGGCATGGAGACGCCGCCGGCCCGCCGTATTCCATCGAGTCAGCCAACCTCGCCGGCACTGGTCGGTCTCACGACCAACAGCACAACTTATTCGTGTTCAGTTCGCCGGAGTTCATGTTCGATAATACGGACAACACCGACCTGACGTTTGTCATGTTTGGCGGTAACTCCAGCGGCGGGCAGTCTCCGTTGGGCCTCACGCTCACGAACTACGCGGCCGCCCATCCGCTCTCCGTGACCAACGGATTCGTAGGCACAGCCCTGCGTAACCTGACCACCGATGAATATGTCTGGGCGGTGGCTAGTGACACAGGCAACAACGCCAACGACAAGACGTACACGATCGATGCGGCCACCATCGACACTTTTGACCCGGCGGCGCACTACAAGCTCGAATTCATCGACTGGAATCACGGCGGTTGGGGCTGGACTGATTTTGACACCGTGCATATCCCCGGAAAGACCGAATTTGAGGATGGAAATCTGGCAAGCGACGCCAACGGCAATTGGAACGTTGCCGGCACTTGGACCGGCGATGTCCCCGGCGGAGTACCGACCGCTCTTAGCATCGTATCCGTTGACGGACACACAGTCGACGTCAACGCTGCAGGAAACGCCCTTAGTTTGGATGTTGCCGCCACCGGCGCCGTTAACGTCAACGCCTCGCTGGTTGTCGCCGGCGGCCTGTCGAACGCCGGAGCAGTGAGCATCGCCTCAGGGCAGACACTCACCGCCGGTTCAGCCAACGTTGCGGGCATGACCTTTGCCGACGCGACGGCGAAACTCGACGCAGCCAGCATCACATTCGACGGTTCCATCGACGTTGACAACATCGTCACGCTTCCCGACAGCTTCTCGGTTGATGCGGGCGGCACCCTCATAACCGACGAGAAACTCATCGTTGTCGGCGACCTGACCCTTGACGGCGGAGCGCTCAGCCGCACCGGCGTTGCAGCCGGCAGCCGCGACATCGATCTGGCCAACCTGACGGTACAGAACGGAAGTACGCTCGTGATCGCCTCTGGCGATCTTCTTACGTTCACCAGTTCTTCAATGACCGTTGATGGAGCCGGATCGTCCGTCTCGGTCCCCCACGCACTTACACTCGACAGTCTTACGGTATCCGGCGGCGGCGCCCTGGTGCGCACAGGAGCTGCAGCAGCTGGTAGCGTAACTGTTGATGATCTCGTTCTGGACGGAGTCGCTGCATCGCAAACGTTCGACGAGACCGCTGGGGACATCCTCACAGTAAACGAAACCGCCACCATCACCGGCGGAGCGGTGCTGACTCTTGACAACCGCACCACCGACTTCAGCATTCTCGCCACCAGCGACAAGGCGGTTCTCACCGTCGACGGCGCGGGCAGCGAACTGAAGATCACCGGAACCGGCGACCTCCTGCTCGAGGCCCCGGTCTGGGGCGACCCGACAATCGACAACGGCGGCACGCTCGACGTCGGAGCCAACGACATCATCTACGGCGGAGCCGATCCCAGCAATGACTACTTCATCGTTGGCGACGGAGCTACAGTCACCGCCAATGCGATCATCGCCAACGTCGTAATAACGCCCACCGGACTCCCGGGCGACCCCCCTGCGACAGGGAACAACAGGTTGCGTCTTGACATGGGAGCCACCGGCGCCCTGAACGTCAACGCACTGAAGTCACAGTTCATCGAGATCGGAACCCAGGTCACCACGACCTACAACAATCCGCTCGGCAGGACGCTGGAAGCCAGTGAGCTTATCATCGGTTCCGGCTCAGGCGCCGCCACGGCGGACGTAACCCTGGTCGGCAGCGACGTAGATACCGAGACCGTCATCGATGATATCGTACTG
>CAYMSH010000590.1:0-2354 GCA_964392945.1 uncultured Planctomycetaceae bacterium
CCGATCCGAGAGTTTCAGGTTACTTCAGTGACCGCCCAGTTGCACCCGATCAAGAAGGCGACTGGTTCATGGAATAACCGCTCCTACGGGGACTGCAGCGCCATTGCCTTCGCCTTCGCCCACAAACTCTACAAGGAATTGAATGTGCCGATAGGCATTCTCAATTGCTCGTGGAGTTCGACCCAGATCGAAGCCTGGGTCCCACGCGAAGGTTGGGCCACAGCACAAGATGACTACAGCAAGGCGATACACAACAAGTGCCTGATCACCGACCCGGCGACGCCGGAGCACAGGAAGGCCTGGGCTGCATTCTACAAGTCGCTGGAAGACCAGATCGCCGCCAACCAGGCCGCGATCAAGAAAGGCCAAGAGCCCAAAGCGATCAGTGCAGAAGTTCCCGGCAACATGAAATCCAACCGCGACGCCGGCTGGCTGTTTAACGGCCGCCTGTGCCCCGTCGTTCCCTACGCCATACGCGGCGCGATCTGGAATCAGGGATGGCACAACAGGGGTGGTGGGCTTTCGTACTACGACAACCTGCACAGCATGATCCGCGGGTGGCGCATCGTCTGGGGCAAGCCCGATCTGCCGGTCTACTTCCATCAGTTCTACTGCCCCGACCAGACAGACAAGCCCGCAATAAACAGTACTTCCGAGATGCGTCTCGCTACGTGGATGGCCAGGGACATCCCCAACGTCGCAATGGCCAGCCAGATCGATATCGGCGGGCGCATCCATTACAGTTGCAAAGCTGTTCCAGGGCGGCGCCTTGCGCTGCACGCGATGAAGAACCAGTATGGCAAGAAGGTTGTCGCCGACGGACCGATGTTCAAATCCTGCGAGATCAAAGGCGACAAGGTTATCGTCACATTTGATTGTGCAGCCGGCGGCCTTGTCGTTGCTGACACGGAGTTCAACCGATCGAGAGATAAGAAGGCTACCGGTCTTGCCGATCCGAAAGTCCTCGACAACGGTGAGGATAAGGTCAAACTGTTCTGGCTGGCCGGGGAGGACAGGGTCTGGCATAGGGCTGCTTTCGAGATCAAGGGCGACAAGGTCGTCGTCAAGTCCGATGCGGTCAAGAAGCCTCGCGGCGTATCGTACGGATCGGGCGGGATTGGCTTCCAGCCCTGTCTCTACAACAAGGCGATGCTTCCGATGACCCCTTTCATTTGCTTCGATAACAAGATGGTCACCAGCAAGACCTGGCCGGATAAGGAATTGAAGATTGCAGCCGGGCCGACTGATCCATCCGGCAAGAAGGGTCCCGACAAAGCCGGGAAGATTTACGAATACCGCAAGATGCCGTTGTTGAGCGTGCAGTTCCGGGATAACGCCGTCCTGCAGGCTGGCAAACCGGTGACCATCTGGGGTTCGACCTGCAACTTCGGCGAATGGCAACCCGGCCCTGAAGAAGGCGACTGCAAGGTCCACTTCCAGTTCGGCGACATCAAGAAGATCATCGCTGTTACGCCTGAGATGGACGAGTGGAAGGTGGCGCTGCCGCCGATGAAGGCGGGCCCCAAACCCTATACGCTCAAGGTCAAGTTCACGATTGACGGCGAAATGGTGCACCAGCGGGTCGCGGCGGGTATTGTGTTCGGCGATGTCTGGTATATCGCAGCGCCTAAAGGCAAGTTCAAGGTTCCGCAGGTTAAAGCTTCCGGACAGATCGTGCGTATGATAGCTAACCAGTCGGGTCGCGATCGCAAGGGGGCTCCCAGTCGGTTCAGCGTGTGTGTTTCACGGACTCCGAGAGTAAAGGAGGCCAACGGCAAATGGGGCAACCGCTACGCCTCGTACTGGAAGGACGCCTCCGGTCTGGCCGCCGCATTTGGCAACCGCATTGCCGCCAAAACTAATCGTCCGGTCGGTATCGTTTTTATGCAGGTCAAGTACGACAATGTGCCGATCAAGAATTGGATCGCGCCGGCCTTCCTCAAAGACGCTCCGAGCCTGGCTGAGGACTACAGGACAGTCGGCAGCCAGTACCTCGACAATCCCTATTATCTGGGCAACGTGCGACGCTACATCGCAGAATGGAAGCAGTATTGGGCCAAGCATGTCCCCGCGATGATGGAGACCAGGGCCGTGCCGGATGGAAGTTCCTGGGGGCAGTATCCCTCGCCGAAACCGCAAATCGGCGATTCAACGGCGACCTTCACATATAATGTGTACACCCACTGTTTCACACCGGCGGCGCTGAGCGGCATTGTGTTCCTCTCGAGCGAGTCGATGGTCGCCGACGGCCAGGGCGCCAACTTCGGCTCGGAGATGTCCGTTCTGGCCAACTGCTTCAAAACCAGGTTCGGCGGCGACGATGTCCCCTTCATCTTCACGGCTCCCGGCAAGAC
>CAYMSH010000591.1:0-2337 GCA_964392945.1 uncultured Planctomycetaceae bacterium
GGAGTACAAAAGCTGGGATTCTATATCGTTATGCGGCCGAGAAACGCGACTGAAAAACTAGCGTCATCAACGAAAGTCAGCCGATCTAACAGTCATGGCTTCGGTGTGAGGAAACGTGCCCGCCGGGGCGATTATGGCTTGAATGCATGTGCGCTAAACAATTAGAATTCCTGGAAGCAACGGGAGCAATAAGATGAATGGAATACATCAAACCGAATTCGGTTTCCGCCGCTCGACAATCCTTACGCTCACGGTTTTAGGCGCCCTGGCCGCAACGGTCTGCGGGGCCGACGATAAGACCGCCGCAGCGAGCAGCGACCCTGCTGAAGCGATCGTCAAGGTCTACATGGGGCAGTCCCGTGTCATAACCGCCAAATGGCCGGTTACTCGCGTGGCGGTTACGGACCCCAAGACCGCCGCAGTTCAGGTCCTGGCGCCTAAACAGGTGCTCGTCCAGGGCCTCAAGATGGGTACGACAGACCTGATGCTATGGAAAGACGACGACACGTTCGAGAAGATGTACGTCGAGGTCGGGGCGAACCTGACCGTGCTGCGAGCCCAACTCATCGCCCTGTGTCCCAATACCCAACTGAAGCTCAGCCAGTCCCACGGCGTGGTTATCGTCGATGGCGTTCTTCGCAAGGCCTCCCAGGCCCTGGTGATCAAGAAATTCTTCGAAGCCCGCGGAATCAAGATCGTTGACAAATCACGAATCGCCGGCGTACAGCAGGTGCTGCTGCACGTGCAGGTCGCTGAAGTCAGCCGCACCGCGATCAGAACACTGGGCATTAATCTGTTTCACGGCGGAAATGATTTCTTTGGCGGCCAGGTAATCGGACCTGACAACGGCGGACCGATCCAGCCCTTGAGCGTAGGCCCCGCCGCCGGCGTCGGGGCTACCGGCGGGATTGCGTCAACCTTGAACGGCAACCTCAATACTTCGCCTGGGGTAACCCTGTTCGGGGGCATCCCCAGTTGGGACACGATCTTCTTCCTGCGAGCACTGGCCGAAAACCAGTATCTGCGGATCCTGGCCGAGCCTACTCTGGTTGCTCTGAATGGAGAGAGGGCCAATTTCCTGGCCGGCGGAGAGTTTCCGATCCCTGTGGTTCAGGGAACCGCCACTGGCGGCGGATCGTCGATTTCGATCGAGTATCGAGAGTACGGCGTGAGTCTGAGCTTCCAGCCGACTGTTCTGGGTGACGGGTCCATCAGATTGTACGTCGCACCGGAGGTCAGCGAACTGTCAGAAATCGGAGCAGTTACTATCCAGGGCTTCCAGGTTCCCGCGATTGTTACGCGAAGGGCCGAGACAACTCTGCAAATGAACAGCGGCCAGACCTTCGCAATGGCCGGTCTCCTGCGACGCACCGCGGTGGCGAGAAACTCACGCCTGCCGTGGTTCGGCAGTATTCCCATTCTCGGAGCCCTGGGCCGATCGGTAAGATACGTCTCCGGCGAAACCGAACTGGTTGTTCTTGTCACGCCGACGCTCGTCGAACCGTTGAACATGAAACCGGCGATGCCCGGTGTTAGGCACGCTGCGCCCAGCTACTGGGAGCTTTATGCAAACGGCGTGATCGAAGGTCAACCCAAGTCCAAGCCCAAAGCCTCCAGGGAAGCCCGCAAATGGCTCAAGGGTCTGGGCCTGCAGAAGCTCAGGGGCGCCGGAGCATGGGCCCAGCACGGCCAGCCCGCCCCGCACGCAAAGGCGACGATAAAGAAGATTCCGACTGTGAAATCTGCTGAGAAGTAGACGATTGGCTTAATTGTGAAACCAGAAGATAACATTATTGTCGTAACGACAAGCGACGCCGCGGCTGAGGATGTCTCAAGTGCGCTGGCCGACTGCAAGCCCGAGATGTCTCTGGAACGGTGCGATGGAATTATCGCCCTGGCCAGGTTGCTGGAGCGAAAACCGGCTAGGGCGGTTATTGTCGATATTGACCCGATGCCTATAGCGGTCCTGACCGAACTGACCCCGGTGGTCAAGCGTTTTCCCGCTACTTGTTTTGTGATCCTCAGCAGCGAGTGGAATGAACGCCTCGTTCTGGATTCCATGGCGGTCGGAGCGCGGCACTTCATGCGCAAGACGTCAGTCCAGGCCGAACTGGCCGATGTGGTTCAGAGGTTGTCCACTGCTACTGAAGTGGCTCCATGGGTCCAGGGGCAGGTGATAAGCGTATTTTCCGCCGGCGGCGGGTGCGGCGCGACGACGCTGGCTGTCAATCTGGCCAACGAACTGTGCCTGACGGAAAAACCGGTGCTTCTGGTCGATCTGGATATCGCCTACGGAGCCGTGGCTACCTACTTGAACATCTCCGGCCAGTACGGTTT
>CAYMSH010000592.1:0-2330 GCA_964392945.1 uncultured Planctomycetaceae bacterium
ACATCAACGGTCAATACTGGGGCCTTTACCAGACAGAAGAGCGTCCCGAGGCCAACTATGGCGAATCGTATCTCGGCGGCAACGATGCGGACTACGACGCGCTGAAATCCGGCGACAACCAGGGCGTGATCGAGGCCACAGACGGAACTCTGGACGGATACTACGATCTCTGGAGCGAAGTGAATTCTGGTGTGACCAGCAACTACGATTACTTCCGCTTGCAGGGAATGAACGTAGACGGGACGACGAACGCGGCGTTCACCAGGCTGCTGGACGTAGAGAATCTGATCGACTACATGATCCCGGTGTTCTACACGGGAAACACTGACATGCCGCTGGGGCCGCCGCACGGCGGGATCATTCCGAGAAACCTGTTCATGCTCTACAATCGCGAGAATCCCGACGGCGTGCAGTTCATTCCGCACGACGCCGAGCACTCCCTGGAACTGTCGCGCGGCGTGAACTTCAACTACGTGACCCACTCGCTGACTTCCTCGCTGTCTCAGCAGCAGAACTGCACCCCCTGGTGGATTCATCTGGAGCTGATGAGTGACAACGCCGAGTACCAGACAGCGTTTGCCGATCGGGTGCACGACTATTTCTTCAATGACGGGCTGCTGACCGCCGACGCTGCGGTCGCCAGGTGGATGGAACGCGCCGCGCAGATCGAAAGCGCTATCATCGCCGAATCGGCCAGGTGGGGCGACGCTCAGTATTCGAATTCACCGATGACAAACGCCGACTGGCAGTCAGCGGTCGATATGGTCGCAAACGATTACATGAACGCCTCGCCCAGCACGCGAAGCGATATTGTTCTACAGCAGTTCAAGGATGTCGGGTGGTATCCTTCGATCACCGCTCCGGAGTTCAATCAACACGGCGGTCGGGTATCCGACGGGTTCGAGCTTATGGTCTCCGCACCGGCCGGGACGATCTACTACACGCTTGACGGAAGCGATCCGCGTGCTGTCGGCGGCGGTGTCAACGCCGGAGCGTCAATCTATTCCGGGTCGCCTGTGGCGTTGAGCGGCAGCACGGAGGTCAGGGCCCGGGTCTACTCCGGAGGGCAGTGGAGCGCCCTGAACCGCGCAGAATTCCTGTTCAACGCACAGGCGACTTCCGGCAACCTGGCGGTCACGGAAATCAACTATAACCCGTACGAACCGACGGAAGCCGAACTGGCGGTCGATTCGACTTTCACCGCCGGGGATTTCGAGTTCATCGAACTGCTGAATATCGGCGTCGAGACAGTTGACCTCAGCGACGTTCAGTTTTCAATCGGCGTAACCTTCGACTTTGCGATCACAGACACGATCGAACCGGGCCAGCGAGTCGTGATAGTATCCAACCAGTCGGCGTTCGAGACCCGATACGGACTCGAAGCCGTAATCGCCGGCCAGTTCACCGACGGACTCTCGAACGGCGGCGACAGGATATTCGTCTCCAGCGACGGGGAGAACATAATCAACTTCGATTACGACGACTCGGGCGACTGGCCCGATCGGCCCGACGGGAACGGAAGTTCGGTCGAACTTATCGCTCCGACTGCTACTGATCCGTTGAACTACGCCGACGGGGACTACTGGCGATCGAGCAACGAATACGGCGGGACGCCCGGGACCGCCGGAGACGGTCCGGCAGGCGATATCGTCATAAACGAGGTCGTCTCGCACACCGACGAGCCTTACCTCGATTCGATCGAACTGTACAACACTACGGCCGGGGATATTGACATCGGCGGCTGGTTCCTCAGCGATGATAATGACAACTACGCAAAGTTCCGGATACCCGACGACACGATTCTGGCCGGCGGCGAGTATGTCGTTTTTGACGAAGACGACTTCAATTCGTCCGGCGGCGTTGATCCGCTCGATTTCGCACTCAGCGGCTCTCACGGCGATGATGTATGGCTGATGAAGGCCGACGCCTCGGGAGAGCTTACCAACTTCGTGGACCACGTGGAATTCGGAGCCGCCTCCAATGGCGAAGCCTGGGGACGCTGGATCAACGGGGAGGGCGATCCGTATCCGATGACTTCGCCCACGCTCGGGGCGGCCAACAGCTCCCCGCGCATCGGACCGCTGATCATCAGCGAAGTGATGTACAACCCGCCCGATCCGGCCGGCGTCGGCGGCGTGGACGCTTCGGACCTTGAGTTTATCGAGATATACAATCCGACTGGCTCTGATATCGATCTGGCCGCCTGGGTCGACAATCCGCACACCGACGGTCAATACTTCGCCGACTGGCGTATCCGCGGCGGGGTGGATATGGAGTTCGATGAGGGAACGAGCATCGGAGCCGCTCAGACGCTGGTCGTGCTTTCGTTC
>CAYMSH010000593.1:0-2305 GCA_964392945.1 uncultured Planctomycetaceae bacterium
GCGGATAACGGCGGTTAACGACGGATGTACCCGGCACCGGCAACGGTGGCGACAGTGGCGTTGTTTTGTGGACGCAGTTCTTGACTGCGTTGATTATCTCTGCTTGGGAGAGAGCAACCTGCCGGATTCTTCAAATGACATTGTTCCGGACGCCGTGATAACGTTCTGCGTCCCCAGACATAAAACCACATCCGTGTTATCCGTTGTTATCGGCCTTTGCAGTTCGCCGTTGCCGTATCTACATCCGTGATATCCGTGCCATCCGTGGTGGAAAAGTCGTTGTCGTTGGGGTTACGGTTTTGAACCAAGCTGGATTTTAGACTCGATCCGGCGTATCATGTCCGTCCCGCCGCGGGAGATTGAGCGGCTAAGTGGAGAACTTCCTGATGCGTATTGTCGTACCCATTAAACAAGTACCCGAAACCAGTGCGGTTAAAATGGATCCCGAGACCGGGACCATGGTTCGCGATGGTGTCGAGGCGATCGTTAATCCGCTTGATCTTTACGCTATTGAGGTCGCACTGGAGATTCGCGACGCTCGCGATGACGGCAGCGAAGTTATCGCCCTGACTATGGGCCCGCCGGCCGCTCGGAAAGCGATCGGCGAGGCGATATCAATGGGCGCCGATTCAGGCGTTTTGGTCTCCGACAGGGCTCTTGCCGGCGCCGACACCTGGTCAACCTCGTATGTACTTGCCGCCGCCATCCGAAAAATCGGCGACTTCGATCTGGTTATCTGCGGCGAGCGGGCCACTGACGGCGACACCGGACAAGTAGGACCGGGCATCGCGGCGTTTCTCGATCTGCCGATCGCCACGTACGTCAGCAGAATCGACTGCTCCGGCCAGACCAGTTGCACCCTCGATCGACTTGTCGAAGAGGGCTGCGAGCATCTGGAGATGGAGCTGCCGGCCGCTGTTACTGTCCTGAAAGCAATTGGTTCGCCTAGACTGCCGACCCTTGGCGGCAAGCAGCGATCGCGGAAGATCGACATTCCGGTTTGGGGCGCCGCTGACCTGGATGTCGAAAGCGAGAACCTTGGTCTTGCCGGTTCGCCAACGCGAGTGGTCAAGATCTTCCGCCCTCAGGTTACTCGCGAGTGCGAGAGGTTGGCGGCCGGCGATACTGAAGCTATCGAAAGCGCCGCCGATCGCGTTGTCGAATTCCTTACCGAAGCGGAGTTGATCTGAGCGATGAGCCAGGATTCAAACAACACAAAACATTCCGGCGTCTGGATTCTCGCCGAGCAAACTGACGGCCGCATCGGACGAATAAGCCACGAACTGCTGACCCGCGGGATCGTCCTGGCCGACAAACTCGGTACGGATCTGACGGCGATGGTCTTTGGATGCGATATCCCTGACGACGATCTGCAGGACCTGATTTCATGCGGAGCTGATCGTGTTATCGCCATGGAGGCTCCGGAGTTAGCTACGTTTCTGGTCGAGCCGTACGCCGCATGCGCCGCGGGGCTGATCGAACAATATCGCCCGGAGATTCTGCTGGCCGGGGCGACCTCGACCGGCCGGACGCTGATGCCTTATCTCGCGATCAAGATCCACGCCGGGCTTACCGCCGACTGCACCGTGCTGGATATCGAGCCGGAGACCAACAACCTCCTCCAAACGCGCCCGGCGATTGGCGGAAATATTCTCGCGACGATCAAGACCCCGGTTCATCGTCCGCAGATGGCGACGGTCCGCCCGCATTCGACCAGGGCCGCCGAGCCGCAGGACGCTCGAACCGGCGAAATAGTTCGGCTCAAAGCGCCCGCCGATCTGCTTTCAAGCCGGGTCAAGCGAACGGGCTTCACCCCAAGCACTGATGAGATGAACATCCAGGACGCCGACGCTGTCGTATGTGCCGGACGCGGCGTGAAACGCGGCGAGAATATCGCGATGATTTCCGAACTGGCCGACACGCTCGGCGGAGCCGTAGGAGCCACTCGGGATGTGGTCGATCGCGGTTGGATGGATTACCCGCACCAGATCGGTCTTTCCGGCACGACAGTCACGCCGAAACTTTACGTTGGCGTAGGCGTTTCCGGATCGATCCAGCACATTGCCGGCATGGGCACTTCGGACCATATAATCGCGATCAACAACGATCCTGACGCTCAGATTTTCCAGATCGCCGAACTTGGACTGGTAGGGGACCTGTTCGAAATCGTCCCGGTTCTCACGCAGAAACTTAGCGAAGCGACACGAAAAACAGATTAGCAGTCAGTAGATTTGTGAATGTCAACTACGCGTCCAGACCGCTTGCGGTTTCGCGTGTCGTTGCTTTATCGCCTTTCGGCGCCAGC
>CAYMSH010000594.1:0-2303 GCA_964392945.1 uncultured Planctomycetaceae bacterium
ACAGGAAATACCGCTGCTTGAGCGGATCGGCCAGCTTGGGCGCAAAGGCGAAGACGACCTTCTTGCCGTCGAAATGCACATCCGGGTTGCGGGTGGCGCCGGCGGGCAGTTTTCCGCTTAGAATCGAGACGGGCTTGGGGTTCTCGGTCTTCCAGTCGGTCAAAACGGTCAGGCCCGGACCGAATCGCGCGTGGCGGGCGAGGTGCTGATCGCTGTTGTGGCTGAACGAGGTGGGCGGGTTGCGGTTGATCAGTATTCTCTCAAACGCCAGCGCCGGATGGGTAAACAGGATCCGCCGACGGATCGACTTGAGCTTTTTGAAAACCTGCAGGATCTTTTCGCCATCGCTGCGTTCGGCTGCGATCGTTCCGCTCAACGCGGCGACCGCTTTCTTGTCGGCTTGTGATACCGGCGCCGCCTTATCGACATACGCCACGGTCTCCGCAGCTCCGGCAACGAACGCCTTAGCCAGTTTAATGTCGAAGAACTGCTTGTCGCAGGCGTCGGCCTCTTTGTCGAGATACGTGTAATACGCCTTGAACCCGGCCTCGTCGGAGGGGTCTATTTTCGCCGCGGCCAGCGTCCTTCCGTCACGCAGGCGACGGTAGAACTTGTCGGCGAACGGGCGGCAATCGAAGCCCTTGATGGCGTAGCGTCCCCGGGCGCTCGACCCGGAATACTTCCCGTACAGATCGCTGACTCTTCTGGCTCGCTCGCTCATGAGAATCGCTGTCATCACGACGCGGTGGTATTGATCCAGGTTTGTGATTCGCGTCGTGGCCAGGCGTTTCAGGTCCGCCAGCGCCAACGCTTCGCCATTCATGATGCCGTGACCGGCCAGCATGCCCAGCAGCTTCGCGGCCGAGCGTTGCAGAACTTCTGGACCCAGCCCGGTGAACCCGGTCGGAAGGTTGTTAATCGTATCCCGCGTGATCCGCCCGTAATACCTGCGTTCCTTGCCGGTTATTTTCGCGGGCTTACCGCTGCAATGGCGCCTCAGGGCGTATCGTCGCCGCTGCATCGGGGCGAACTTCGCGGCCTCTTCAGCCGTGCGGGTAACGCAGATAAACGAAGTGCCCTCGATCTGCCTTATCATCGTGACGGTTAACTTGACGTACTTGCCGTCAGGGACGATCTTGAAACTCTGGTCGCACTTGACGCCGCCGTCCGGAGCGATATGGAAATTGTACCTGGGCTTGACGTGCTTGTATTCGTCCGTCACTACGCATGTCTTCGACGTCAACTTGAGAGTATCGCCGTTGGCCTTGACCAGGACCAGATCGCCGAGAAGTGTTCGGGTAAACACATTGACGTGGAATTCCTTCACGCCCGTGATGTCGATGCTCAGTTTAACGTCGGCGTCAACGTTGTTGGCCTCCGAGTATGCATATACCGGGAGCTTTCCGCCGATTGCCGCCGGGGGGAGGATAACACCGGCGGCTTGCTCGGCTTTTACTGTCGCTTCCAGGGTCGCCAGGTATGAGCCCAGCCAGGTCTGCCTCTCGACAATCCAGGATAAGTCGTCTTTTGCCGCCTCGGCGGGCTCGGCGGCGATTCCCATCGACAAAGCAACAACAATGGCCAACACGACATACCCAGGCGCGTAACTGGTAGTATGCATCATATAGTCAGTACCTCTCAAACGCCCGGAAAGCAGGCGATTCAATCATTTTATCACGCAAGATGGGTGATTGCCATTCCTCTGAACGCCGGGGACGCTGAAAGCGGTAAATCCCTGAGAATCCGTTACTTGGCGCGTTCGATAATCGCCACTACCGGCAGATGGTCTGACTTGCCCTTGTCGATCACCCATGCCGAGACCGCATGCAGATCTTTTGAATACATGACATGATCGAAGCAGTTCTTCACTGTGATCAAGCTGGTCTTCCATCGCCATGTTTTGGCCGAAGTGTTAAATTGAGACAGGGCGTCTTTAAAACCACGCTGGGTGAGCCATGCGACGGCTCCGCCGGAATCGCTCTCATTGAAATCGCCCACGACCAGCCTGGGTTGCGAATCATCCATCTCCTCGTAGGCCTCGCTGATCTCGCGTCTGTGGATGTCCGGTGAATTGAAATACGCCGACGGCGTGACGCTGCCGCGATCCGAAAGCTGCGGGCGCAGATGAACATTGCATATCTGCACCGGTCCCAGCGGAGTGTCGGCCTCTATGATCCATGACGGGAACCAGCCGGCTTTGGGTGATGTTTGCGCCACTTGGCGGAATGGGCGCTTGGCCAGGAACGCCATTCCCCCGGCGGCTCCGGCGTGTTTGTAATCGCGGTGGGGATATTTCCTGCTGA
>CAYMSH010000595.1:0-2282 GCA_964392945.1 uncultured Planctomycetaceae bacterium
CTGTTCTTCTCCGGCGACCAGGTTTACGACCACGGTAAGCATTTCCCCTCGTGGCTGCAGTTCGGCAGGCAGTTCGGCGAGATCATAAAGGACCGCCCCACTATCTCGATACCCGACGACCACGACGTGGGCCTGGGCAACGTTTGGGGGGCAGGCGGAAAAGTCGGCCCCGGCGGATACGGAAATCCCGAATTCGTCAAGGAAGTCGAGCGGGCTCAGACATCCAACCTGCCCGACCCGTTCGACCCGACGCCGATCGAACGCGGAATCGGCGTGTACTACACCGACCTTACCTGGGGCCGAATCGGGCTGGCGGTGATAGAAGACCGCAAGTTCAAGTCGCAGACCAACATCCTGCCCCGCGACGAACTGAAAGCCAAAGGGGTGGTGTTCTCCCGGGCCGACCACATAAGGGAGTTCAAAGGCGACAGGAAAGCCGTCGACCTGCCCAACGCCAAACTGCTCGGCGAACGCCAACTGAAGTTCCTGAAGCACTTCTCGGCCGACTGGACCGGGACGGACATGAAAGCAGTGCTCTCGCAAACCGTATTCGCCAACGCCGCTCACCTGCATGGGAACAAAAACGGGCGCCTCACCGCGGATTTAGACTCCAACGGCTGGCCCCAGAGCGGGCGGGCGAAGGCGTTGCACGAGATTCGAAAGGGATTCGGGGTGATGATCGGAGGCGACCAGCATTTGGCGACCATAATCCATCACGGAACTGACGAATGGTCCGACTCGGGCTACTCGTTCTGCGTACCGTCGATCGTGAACTTCTACAATCGCTGGTGGGACCCGCTCGATAAGCCTTTCAAGGCGATCAAGAGCCCATTGCCCAAAACCGGACAGTATCTTGACGGGTTCGGCAACAAGCTGACCATGCTGGCCTACGCCAACCCCGACCCCAGCCGACCGAGGTACGGAAAATGGGGCGCAAGAGCTGCGGGGCACGGGATTATTCGCTTCAACAAGAAGACGCGGAAGATCACGTTCGAGTGCTGGCCCCGCGGGTGCGACGTGGACAACCCCGAGCACAAGCAGTATCCCGGTTGGCCGATAACGATCGACCAGCAGGACAACTACTCCCGCAAAGCCGCCGCCTGGCTGCCGAAGATCAAGGTTACCGGGCAGACCAATCCGGTAATCCAGGTCATCGACGAAGCCGGCAAGGAGATCGTCTACACGCTACGCATAAACGGAACCACCTTCAGCCCCAAAGTGTTCAAGGCCGGAGGCTACACGATAAGAGTGGGCGAAGGCAAACTAACGAAGACGCTCTCAGGCGTTAAGTCCGTCGAGAAGAAAGACGCCAAGACCCTTGACGTGAAATTCTGATCGCTCCGTATCCCCACGAAAGAACAAGCCCCGGGCATTTTGCCTGGGGCTTGTTTTCTATCGAGTAGATTGCCGGGGCTTAGCGGCGGGCCTGGTGGGCCTGCCTCTTGAGGGTGTCGAGGCGGAATTTGGTGTCGAACACTCTCTGGAGGGCGGCCCGCACTTCGGGGCCCTGCCCGCCGTTGCGGCTGGCTCGCATGACCTTCTGATGGTGTTCCACCGCCTGGCGCCACTGCTTGTAGGCTGTAGCAAGATCGTTGGTTTGATTGCGACGATATCTCTCGGGCAGGCTGTTGATGTTGGGAGCCGGGCGGCGTCCGCCGAAGTCGGGCCTGGCGGTACTGCGTGCGGCGTATCCGAACGTGTTGGGGCGACTGGCCGCAACCGAGACCGGCCCGGAGCCTCTTACGTCCCTGCCGGGACTTACCGTGTTGGATGATGCGCCCGAGAAGTTCCCGCTGGTCACTTCCCCCCACACCTGGTCCAGTTGGGCCAGTATTTCGGGGTTCTCCTCGTGGATCTGCTCCAGAACGTTGAAGGCAAAAACGCCGCCGGCGATGAGTGCGATTGTGAAGATAAGTTTGATCATTGTTCTGTCCTTTCAGTCTTGGGTTTTGAGGTTTCTTTCGGCCTACACCTGTGGATTGCCGACACCATGAGCATCCGGACAGCAATTCTGAAAAAACGGAGAAAGAACGGAAAAAAGCGCCCCATCTATACGTATATATTGATGGGCCGACCTGGGCGCCTCTTTTTCATCTCTATTTTTCCTTTTCTCGGAATTGCTGTCCGCCAACCGACCCGTTCGGCAATACACCGGTGAGACGACATCGAAATCCCTCAAGCCGAAAGGAAAAGACCATGAACAAGACACGAATCAGCATCCTGGCGGTAGTTCTCTTCGCAAGCCTGACCGCGGGCTTCGCCTCAGCCCGCACCCCGGGCGG
>CAYMSH010000596.1:0-2259 GCA_964392945.1 uncultured Planctomycetaceae bacterium
AGGACAGAGTAATCGGCGGCGGCAGGTGGCACATTTACGATTACGCCCTGGGCTTCATCGCCGGCTGGGGCGCCCACCCGCTGGACATCGCGCACTGGGGCTACCCGCACACGCCGGTCGAATACTCCGGAACCGGAAAAATCCCGACCACAGGCCTGTTCGACACGATCGTCAACTGGGACGTCAAGGGCAAGTACGAAAGCGGCGTGACGTTCACCCTCAAAGCCGGCCGCGACAAGACGACGTTCACAGGCACCGAAGGCGTGATCTGGGCCTCGCGAGGCCGGGCTGGCGGCACGAAGCCCGAACTGCTGAAGACCAAGGTCAAGCCCAACGAAGTCAAGCTCCTGCAGGACACCAACCACTACCGCAACTTCCTGAAGGCCTGCAAGTCGCGCAAGACCCCGTCGGCGGATATCGACTCAGCGGTCCAGTCGGACATCATGAGCCATCTTGGCGACATCGCGATCCGCACCAAGAGCACGATCAAATGGGATCCCAAGAAGGAAACCATTATCGGCAACGAAGAAGCATCACGCATGCTGACCCGTGCGATGCGGGCTCCGTGGAAGCTGTAGCAGCAACCGCATAAAGACTAGAACGTTGACGCATGTGTGCAGGGCTCGCTTGAGTAGCCCTGCACGCGTGCGTTTGAAGAAGAAACTCTTATAGATGAGGTGCAGTATGATTTCCGTGTCGAAACGATTAATCGCGGCGGTTTTGCTGGCGGCGTTGTGCGCTCCGGCAATGGCGGCCGAGAAGACCGAACATCTCCAGTCACTCGAAAAAACGTGGCTCAAAGAAATCAAGCCCGGCAAGACCCCGGTCCGGCGCCGCAGGCCGAGAGTAAGGCGTCCCGAGCAGGACGCGTTCGGAGCCGTAAACGGAAACCGTTACGATCGCACCGGCTTCCACACCAACAAGCAGAAAATCGCCTGGTGGCAGGTCGATCTGCAGAAATCATACTCGATCAGCATGATCCTGGTCGCCAACCGCGAAAAGAACGAAGAAAGAGCCGCCAAGCTGGAGATCCTGCTGTCGAAGGACGGCAAGAACTGGACCAGGGCCTACACCCACACCGGCGCCAAGTTCGCAGGCGGACGAAAAAGAACCAAGCCGCTTACCGTAAGGATCGGCGGACAGTCCGCCAGGTACGTGCGCCTGCAGGTCCGCAACGAATTCCTGCACCTTAACGAAGTGGAAGTCTACCCCACCGGCGGCGGAAAGGGCAACGTCGCGCTGAAGAAGCCTGCGACGCAGTCATCGATCAGCAAGAACTCAACCCTCTCGCTGGCCAAGGTCCCCCAGGCGGCGCCGACCGGCCCGAAGGCGCCGGAATCGCTGGTCCAGGACACCCACATAATAGACGCACTCGAACTGGCGACAAAGACGATCGCCTACGTCGAGAAGTCCAAAAAACTCCCGGTATCGTTGACCGCCGGGCTGAAAGCCCTCCAGGCCAAGTGGGACGCCAAGACCGTAAAGCCCGAAGCGTACCAGGATTTCTACTTCTCGATCCGTCACCTCAGGCGGAAGATGATCCTTTCGCATCCGGCGCTGGACTTCGAGCGAATCCTGATCAACGTCAACCCTCCTACGCGATACAGCCACAACGGCGACCAGCACCTCGGCCGCCACAGCCGCGTCGGCAAGGGCCTGCAGTTCCTCAGCGACTGGAAGACCGACAACCTCAAAATTACTCCCATGCTCAAGAAGGGCAAGCTGCCCGAGGGCGCCATACGCAACCCGGACCTGAACTACGACGCCGACAAAGTCACGTTCGCATTCTGCGATCACACTAGACAAGGCCAGAAGCGTTACTTCCTCTACGAGGCCCCGCTGGACGGATCGTCAGTCCGCCAGCTTACCGGCACGGCCCGCGACAAGTTCGGCACGTGGGACAATCGCGCCACGGTGATCATCGAAGACAACGATCCGTGCTACCTTCCCGACGGTGACATTATCTTCATCACCACGCGTTGCCAGTCGTTCGGCCGCTGCCACGGCGGACGCTACAACCCCGCCTGGACGCTGCACCGCTGCGACAAGAACGGCGACAATATCAAGCAGCTTTCGTTCGCCAATGAAAACGAATACGAACCGTCAGTGCTCAACGACGGGCGAATCGTCTTCACCCGCTGGGAATACACCAACCGCCACGAGATGTTCTTCCACATGCTCTGGGCATGCCGCCCGGACGGGACGAACGTGACCCACTTCTTCGGAAACGACATGCTGCACCCGATGATGATGGTCGAA
>CAYMSH010000597.1:0-2239 GCA_964392945.1 uncultured Planctomycetaceae bacterium
GTGGGCATACTGAACGCCGCTGCGATAGCACGAAATGCCCTCGGCCAGGGCAAAACACCTCGTCGGATTCCAGAACCAGTTGTAGAGTTGCTCACTCGTTACAGCGCCGGCCTTGAGAGCGGCACACCGCCCCCATTTGTTTTCGGAAAGTGAGGCGTGAAGTTGTGTTTTCGGAAGTTCACCTGGCATCAGCAGCCAACCATGGTCGGTGACGATCCGTATCTCGCTCCAACCCGCAGCCAACAGTTGCTGCACTCGTTCGACGACGTCGGCCAGTAACGAGTCCACGTGCCGAGCCAGCTTCCAGCCGCGATCGTGACCTTCGTGATCAATGTCGCCCAACTCGCACCAGGCTAGCCCACTCGGATCACCTGCCTCGGATTTCCCAAGGCGCTGCCAACCTTCTTTTTCGAGTAGCTTTTGGAGCTGGTATCCGCCCTTGAGCGACTGTCCCGTTTCCGCGACGGCTGGCGTGAAGTCCTTATTTAGGTCATCACCAGCGATGAGGTGTCGAACGGGAGTTACCGAGGGCTTCGCTGTTGAAGTTACACCCGGTAATGCCGTCCAACCGACAGAGCTGTTGACTTCGACACCTGCATCCTCTAGCCGACCTTCGAGCCTCCTTGCCAGATCCAAACGCAGCCCGTCGATGAAGAGAAAGCAAGTGCCCGGCTCGTAAGAGACTGATCCGACCGTCTCGATCGTCCTACCGGGGTAGCCGTCCTTACCCACGATCTTCTGCAAATAATGCGCGGCATCGGTGGCCCAGGGCACGTACACTGCCTGTAAGGCGGCCGTAACCGCATTCAAATCATCATCCGACCTCACCGCCTCCAGTGCCCGTAGCACATGATCATCTGCCTGCCATCCGCCCGCCTGATACGCGGCCGCCATGTCGGCGGCTGTTCCAGCGGCAAGCGAGTCTGCGGTTATTTTGGCCAAGGCGGCGAGATGTTCCAGGGCAATTGCTAGGGGCGACATTCCTAACTCTGACCAGACCTCTTGACGACGGTCGCCGTGTGAACTCTCTAACTCATGGATCTTCGCGCAGGCGTCGTCGGGCGCTAATTCGACCGCCGCAGCCAAGCTCCGGCGAAGCTCCGTCTCTTTCTTATCATTCCACTGTGGCCACCCGCCGAAGTCGGGAAACAGTGTCGTCGTCGGTGGGAGCTTCGTCTTGCGAATCTGCGCGGGGATGTTGGGATACTTCTTGGGCGAATCTGCAAATCGCTGCCACACGTTATCCCACGGAGGCGCTCGCTCGGCGAGTCGCTCGGCAGCTTCCAGTTCACCGTCTTTCTCTGGGTCGAATTTGAGCTGCGACCTGCAAATCGCGACAAATGCGTTCCATGTGTTCGTGTCGCACTTCTCTCGAAACACCCCCGGATTGTCGATCCACAGTAACAAGTCGCGAATCGGATCACCGCTGGTAAGCAGCTTGTTGAAGTAATCCTTGTCCAGATGCTTGTCTTCAAGTAGATCAATGCGTTCGTCCAGCAGACGGAATAGCGCGAGTCGCATCGCGTTCTTTGCTTCGTTGTCCTGGGCCACATCGAAGCCGATCCCGCCCTGGTTCGACTGCAAGAACGCCGCAATAGTCCAGTCCTTGGAGTTCACCTGAGACCAGATGACACCCCGGTACTGAAGTTCAGCGAGCGGCGTGAGATGCGCCGGGCAGTCGGAGACGGCGCGTAAGTCCTGCCGTCGGACGCCAGGCAAATAAAGGATTGGTGTCTTGTCGCTGGGGAGTTTCGCCTCGTCAGACTTGTCGGCGATGACCAACCGCAGCCAAATCGCCGGTCCGCTTCGATCCGCCGGCGAGAAATCTCCGAGCACGCACAGTTCAGCCAACTCGCTTTGCAGACGAGCAACCACCGGCTCCCACTGTCGATCACCATCCGGCCAAAGGATGCACGCAGGCGCAACTTGGACGTTGGCGTTGTAAACGCTGGCACTCCGAATTGCATCAATGAGGCGATCTGAAATCGTAGTCAATCCGCATCCTCCTGGCTGTTTTGCGCGGTGCTCGGCGTGTGCTCAGTAGCAATGGACGTACTTTGGCTGAGGACCAGGATGTGGCCCTCGGCTCTCACGACGTCTTCGGCCAATCCTGCGCACTGCCAACTGATGGTTTGTTGACAGCGATGCGCGAAGGCAGTCAAGGCGGCCAGAAAAGCATCGAACAAGTGGTCGGATGCGAACAACAGTTCCGGTGATTTCCCCAAGGTGAAGCCATCCC
>CAYMSH010000598.1:0-2237 GCA_964392945.1 uncultured Planctomycetaceae bacterium
ACAGCAATTTAGCCCAGGCATGCGGAGTGAACCGCAACACGGCGGCCTCTTCCCCGGCCTGGGCTTCGATGTCAGGCGACGTCCGCGCCAGCGGCGAGAACTGCGCCCTGATCTGCTTCTTTTGTTTGTTCATCGCTCTGGTTCTCCTGTTGGTTGGTTTCATCGTGGCAGGGACATTCGCCGTCTTTCTGACAGTTCAGACAGATCGGCTCGCCGCAGTCCGGGCAAATCGTCATGCACGATAGACACGCGGTTTCTTCACAAACCGGACAGGTTGCGGAGCACCGGTTGCAGATGGTCTTGCTGCACTCGTAGCAGTGATCCGAACACTCTTCGCAGAAATTCTCTTCGCACGCTTCGCACCAGTGGACATCACTCTCTGAGACGGTGTACCCGCATTCGTAGCATGGCGTGCCTCCCCAGCTGTCGAGACTCACGTGTGGGCTGCCCGAGTTGTAAACCAGCAGCACCGACCGCATCAGCATGAATGCATCGCACACCCGCCCGTTACACAAGGCCGCACGAATCGCGGCCGACGCATCGCCCGGACATATCTGTTCATCGCTGACGTGCGGATGAGTGACGCCGCTGTTGGACGCCGCAGGATGCGGATCCAACGCGCGGACGATAAACGAGTCACTGCCGCATTCCCTGGACAGCCGGCCGATATCCAAAACGATTTCAAACTCGCCCAGGTAAACCCCGTGCAGTTCGATTGGATCGGTCGTGACCGACAAATGTTGATCGCTGCGGCTGCGACTGCAACTGATTCCTTCGAACTCCTGTCGGAGCTGGATCATCTCGCTGTACAGCTCACGAAGCGACGGCACGGCCGCCTGCGAAGCCTGAATCCCACGCTGCGCGTCAGTGATGTAGCGAGGCAGGTCCCGCAGTGCGATAGCGGTCTGCTTGACCATCCGGCGGGCAGTTGCGTGCCAATTGCGAGCAGCAGCTTTCGTCTGGGCGGACCTGAACTTGACGATTCGCTCCAGGCGATCGACTATCAGATCCGTATGCCCGGTGATCTTGGTCAGCCGACGAGTCTGCATAACTTGAAGCTGCTGGCGAATCATGCCGGCGATACGAGCGAGTCGCGCTGGTGGTGGATTGATTTCCATTATGCTCCCTTTCTAGTTCGAGTGTTGGTGAAGCGTCGAGATACGCAGAAAGACGTCGGATGAATCCAGAACGATGCAGGCCGGCAGATCAACCGGATCGCGATCTAGCGACGGGCGCCTTCGATCTTGGTCGGCGTCATCGTAATGCGGTCTCCGTCCTGGAGGACGTAATCGCGAGCGACCGGCTGGCGGTTAACGCGGATGAGATAATCGCTGGCCTTGCGGCTCGGCAATTGCTCCTGGAAGAAGCTTTCGACAGTCGTGCCGTCAGCCACGTCCAGATAGTCTGCGTATCCGCCTCCATCGTTATTCACAAATAAGATTTTCGCCATGTGTGTTTCCTTTCAACGGTGTGTCAGTGCGCATAAGAAAAGGCAGCCACATTGGCTGCCGCGATTACAAATACAAAACGTTCAACGGATGCGACCTATGCAGTCGCCGTCAGCTGGACGGGACTGCGGTCGAGCAGGCTTTCGACCTGCTCATCGTGCACGAGCAGCAACCTGTTGACCGCATTGATCTCGCAATCGTGACGAGCGGCCGAAACGACATTCGTGCCCAGCATGCGGATTTCAGCTTGGGACAGGTTTGATATCGGAATTACAGTCATGATCTGGTGCTCCTTGCCCGGTGGGGCGGTAGGGGGTGACTGTCATTTTGGGAACGTCCCCAAAATGTATCGAGTGGTGGTTGCGACATGCATTCATGGCGTAGTTCTGTCGACTTCGGGCGACTGGTGAGTTTCCTGGTCGACTGCTTCCATGCTGGCAAACAACTCAGGTGCAAGATCCCCGAGTTTCTTCGGCGACCAGTAGAGATCACGTTCGATGGCCAGGCCCATGGGTCCGCGGACAGACAGGAGTTCATTGAGGCTTACGTAACCCAATTCCTTTACGTGTCCGTCGACCAGGCCGAACATAAGAACGGCATCGCCTTCCCTGGACGCTTCGGTTATGTACCAACTCCACGAACCCCAGGGAGTGAATAGCTTGACCAATGCGACTGCATCGGAGCCTTGGCCGTCGGTGCTGCCTATCGCAGGCAGGACGTCTAGCAACTCGTCTGGTTTGATGTTCATTATTGTGCTCCTGCAGCGTTTCGTAATTCCTTGAGACGATC
>CAYMSH010000599.1:0-2232 GCA_964392945.1 uncultured Planctomycetaceae bacterium
CTGTAGCACCGCTGAATGAGCGTAGCAGGGAGAATCCGCTGCCGTCGGTCCCCATGGAGAAGACCACGCCAAGGTCTGCGCCACCGCCATATGGCGTCATGCCATATAGCGTACCACTGTCGAGCGTCAGTTCGCCGTTCGCTTTGGATCCGTCGCCGCTTCCGCCGGCAAACTCGTGGAGGATTGTGATGCCCGCCCCGGCCGTGGTCGGCAACAGCAATCCTACAGCCAGTACAATCAGAAGTGCGGTTCTAATCGTCGGCGTATTGCTCTTGCTTGCTTTCAACATTTCTATTCCCTTTCCTTTCTAGACAGGCCTTGCGAGAGCCTGTCGCGTGCAACTTGATGCCCGCCGGTGCGTGAGACTCATTGGCGAAACGATCGTCCCGAGAACCAGATGCGTAAAACTCGTCTATTATGGGAACTTGGCCGAGATGGCCTGTGAGGCGGTGCGAGTGAGCGAGACGCCCGTGCCTCGATGTGTCAAACAGCCCTGCCGCTCCCAAACCGAAGCGGGCCGGAGCGCCAAACAGTATACCGGGACATACCGATCCGCCAAAGATAAAACTAAAATATCCTCTAGCAACGCATATGACACCGGCGAAAATGTCATATGAAAATTAGTTTGTTGTCGATGGATGTTATGTGCCTACAATGGTTTGGGAGTATTCATATGAAGATAGCGATATTGAGTGAGACTCGTGGTGCAGACAGGCGTGTGGCGGTTGTTCCTGTTACTGTCGCGGCGATGGTCCGCCAAGGGCTGGAAGTTTGCGTCCAGAGCGACGCCGGGGCCGGGGCGTTCTTCTCTGATGCGGACTATACCAGCGCCGGGGCGACGATCGGCTCCGATGCTGCCGGGACCGCCGCAGGGGCCGATATCATCGTCAAGATCGCCCCGCCTGACATCAGCGAACTCGGCGTTTTCAGCTCGGGGCAGGCCCTGGTCTGCATGCTGGCGCCGGCGGTGAATGAAGAGCTTATCACGCAACTGGCCGGTGCGGGAGTTTCGGCTTTCGCGCTGGACACCGTGCCGCGGATAACGCGAGCCCAGGTCATGGACGTGCTTTCAAGCCAGAGCACTGTCGCCGGATATCGGGCCGTGCTGCTGGCGGCCGGTTCGCTGGGCGTTATGGCGCCGATGATGATGACCGCCGCCGGTACGCTCAGACCGGCCGGCGCACTGGTGATCGGGGCCGGCGTGGCGGGGTTGCAGGCTATCGCAACGGCCAAACGACTCGGAGCGGTTGTCACCGCGATCGACGTTCGCCCGGCCGCTCGCGAACAGGTCGAAAGCCTCGGCGCCAAGTTCATCCCGATGGAAGTTGATCACGACGCCGAAGACTCCGGCGGATACGCCGCCGATCTGGGCGCGGAGTTCTACCGGTCCGAGCAGGAGATAATCGCGCCGTTCTGCAAGAAGTCCGACATGCTGATAACCACTGCAATGATCCCGGGGCGGCCCGCGCCGGTTCTGATCACCGAACAGATGGTTCAAGACATGAAGCCCGGAGCGGTGATAATCGACCTGGCGGCCCCAACCGGGGGCAACTGCACCCTGAGCCGGCCCGGCGAGATCGTCGAACACCACAGCGTAACGATCCACGCACCGCTGAATCTTCCCAGCGACATCCCCGTAGACGCATCGTCGATGTTCTCATCGAACGCCGCGGCGTTCATCGGCGAACTGCTTGACGATGAGAACCAACTGAACATCGACCTTGAAAACGAGATCATCAAAGGCACGCTGAAAACACACGAGGGCCAATCACTATGACGATAGCAATCGCGATAACAATTTTCGTGTTGGCGCTGTTTGTGGGTGTCGAAGTCATCGGCAAGGTGCCCACGCAGCTTCATACCCCGCTGATGAGCGGATCGAACGCGATAAGCGGCGTGACAATAATCGGCGCCCTTCTGGCCGCCGGGTCCGGCGGATGGGCGGCCGGGTTCTTCGGAATGATCGCAGTCGCCGCCGCGATGGTTAACGTCATCGGCGGATACATGGTCACCGATCGCATGCTCGGCATGTTCAGTCGAAAGAAAAAGGGGGCCGGCAATGACAAGTAAAGACTGGATAGAACTTGCATACGTAGCGGCCGCAGTGCTGTTCATCTTCGCGTTGAAGGCGATGTCGTCGCCGAAGACGGCGCGTCGCGGGAACATGATCGGCGCGATCGGAATGCTGATCGCGATAGTCGCCACGCTCCTGAGCAGCGGGATAGCGAGTTG
>CAYMSH010000600.1:0-2232 GCA_964392945.1 uncultured Planctomycetaceae bacterium
CAGAGTATTCGGTATTACCGTGGCTGGGGTGGGTTTCAACGCGACCTTCCAGGCCAAGGGTTCCGGCAGGGTGAAGATCGAACTGAAAGTAACGGTCCGCGTGAAGATACTCTTCGCCAAGATCAAGAAGACCGCAAAGTTCACCATCGGTTATCTCGAGCTTCCCAAGCCGGTATATCTTGCCGGCAGGGCGGCGAATTTGCCTGGACACGGCGGGCATTCGGCCTACCAGTCGTGGAATCCCGATGCGCCGGACTCTGAGCGAGTGCTCCACCTCAATGTCGGCGGGCGAGGCGGACATCGCAATCTGGGGCTTGGTGAGACTAACGAGAGCTACCTGATCGAGCAAACCGGTTCGGGTCCGGCCGGAGCGACGATCAAGGTCAGTGCTATGGGCCGGACGAACGTCTACCATAACGTCAAGGAAATCCACGGAGCCTTTGGCGGCGGAGACGACTTGATAATAGGCGACGACAGTGTCCAGATACCCGTAATACTCGACATGGGGAATGATGAAGACGTCGTCGTTTACGAAGGTTCGGCGCTTGGTTCGATCATTCGCGGCGGGTCTGGCGGAGACTATATCGAATCCCGGAGTACGCGCCCGATTGTGATCTATGGAGAGGATGGAGACGACTATATCGTAATCTCCGGCGAGAACGCCGGCGCGGCGACTATTGACGGCGGAAACGGCGGCGACAAGATATTCGGCGGGCGGGCCGGCGACACGATCAACGGCGGGGCGGACGATGACGAGATTACCGGCGGCGGCGGAGTGGACTCGATCACGGGCGGATCGGGCAGCGACCAGGTTAACCTCAGCTTCGATGGTTTCGGAAGCACCGTAAACCTGACCGGCGATACCGGCTCTCAGAGGGACTACCTGGTGGTCACCGGCACGGAAAAGGGTGACTATATCCACGTGGAACCAGGTTCGGCTGTCGGCGACGTCCGCGTGCGTGCGACAAAGGCCGGCGGTGAGGATATTGGTTCGATCGAGGCTTCTGATGCCGATAACCTGGTTCTCTTCACTGGATTCGGGGCCGATCACACAACGATCCACGAACTCCAGGGCGCCGGTGTGCAAGATGTTGAAGTCAACTTCGGCAAGCTGGTTACGGTTGTAGGAACCGAGGAAATTGAAGAATCGTTCGATCACGACGACGATCCGAACACTCCCGACCAGGTCAACATGCTCACCGTTTCACTGTTGAACACGGTCGACGACAGATCGCCGGATACACTGGAGATACTGGTCCAGGCGGGCCGCAAAGACGAATTTGTCCTGACACCGGAAGATCCCGACATCCAGACTGGCGAATATCGCAAGATCAGGGTCTCCCGTCGCGTGGACGGACAGCCCGCAGCGGCTTACGACATGATCGTCGGACAGGCCGTCCGCAGCGAAAAGGACAAGATCATCATCCGCTCCGGTGACGGCGACGACCGTGTAGACGCCAGCGCCCTGGGAGCTTCGGAAGTGATAGCCATCGCCGGCGTTGATGGAGCCGACGACACCGAATTGACCATCAAGGGAGTCGATCTGGCGGCCCTTGAGATCGAAGGCGGCGACGGTGATGATACGCTGATCGGCTCGCCGTTCAACGACGTTATCGACAGCGGGCTGGGAAGCGATACGGTTACCGGCGGTCCGGGCCTCGATACGTTCTTTGACGCCAGCGACCCCGGCGTGGATCACGATATTCTCGTGGAGTCGGCCAACGAAGACATGTCGCTGTTCGACAGCACGTTCATCGTCGGGACGATTGTGGGCGACAGCGGCGGCCCGCTGGTGACTTCCGCCCCCGCCGACATGGTCCAGCTCGAACAGGATATCAAGCTGGACGATCCGGACTTTGCGTTCGGCAATACCGGCGACCGCTACACGTCCGATGCGACTGTCGAGGACATAAAGGGTATCTTCGAGGAAGCGATTCTCGAAGGCGGAGAAGGGCAGAACGTGATGGTTGTCGGCGACCGCAACGGTGTCGTCCGCGTAGGAAACGGTCATCGATTCGTCGACAACTGGACGGGGATTGTCACGCTGAACAACCTGGGCAACTCCGAGAACACGCTCAGCGAATTCTACATTCTGAACGTCCTGGGCGGCAATCAGGGGCGGATGAAGGGTCGCGACACGGGAGCCGGCGAAGGCTTCGACCAGCTGCGGGTGGTCGGAACCAACGGGCCCGACCGCATCACACGGGATGCGCAGGGAAGCGGCCCGATGCG
>CAYMSH010000601.1:0-2231 GCA_964392945.1 uncultured Planctomycetaceae bacterium
ACTTTTCCGAACTATGGGTAGGGCTGCATTGCGTGGGGCTGATGGGTGTGTCGCGGGCGGGTGGCGGCGGGGTGGTTGGGGGGGCGGGATGCGATGTAACGCTTGCTGTTATGGGCGGTTAGGTGTCTTGGGGTGCTTGGGGTGGGTTCTGGGTGGTTTGGCGGTTGGTTGGCTGGGTCGTCTGCTGGGGCGTCGGGTGATTGGGCTTGCTGGCCGGGGTCGTTGGAGGTATACAGGTTCGGCGGTTGTGACATCTTCGGAGCCCCGGGCGAGCGGGGGGTGGCGTCATCGGCCGCCTGATCGGTGTTTTTGGCTTTAACTGCTGTTTTTGCTTGGAGATAACGGGTTTTCGTGCTACAATCTTCGCTGGAGATTTGCCCGCATGGTACAGGACCTGCGGGACACCGTTCGACCTGTCATAGACACTGAGCCTGTCGAAGTGGGACGGTCGAATCTGATCCGGAGGCCGCAGGTAGTTCCCGCAAGCACGTTCGCGTATCGGTATCAGGCCGTATGGGCCCTGGCGCCCGTCGGCGGTGAGTTTCACTATGGCTTAATTAGAGAGGGTTTAAGATGAAGAATGCAAGTGGTTTGGGCTGCATCTTTGCAGTGGTAGTGGTTTTCGGTTCGGTTTCTTATGGGGCTGCTATCGGTTTCGAGGCCGAGAGCGGCGTGCTCTCGGGCTTCACGATCGCCAACGATGCCGGGGCCCTGGAAGGACAGTGCATCCTCGGCATGACTACCGACAAGGACGCCCCGGGCACTGACACCGCGTCGTACACCGTCAACTTCCCGCAGACCGGTTCGTGGTATCTTTACGCACGCGTATTCGCACCGGGCGCCCCGTGGGACAGTTTCTACGCGCCGCTGTCCTTCGAAACGTTCACCGCACCGGCCGGCCTGGTCAATGGAATTGGCGATGAACTCCCCGGCCAGTACGTCTGGATGGCCGTAACCCAGGACATCACCTCGGTTATCGTGCCGGTAGCCCTGTCGGCTCGCGCCCAGAGCGATCCGCTGCCGTACTACAACGTGACGGCAACCGGCGAGGCTACGTTCTCCATCGCCGGCCGCGAGGAAGACCTCCGCATCGACAAATTCGTCTTCAGCACCGAACTGGACCTGACTGTCGAAGGGCTCAACGCGGCCCCGGAGCCGACGACGATGGCGCTCCTGTCGATCGGCGCCCTGGCGATGCTTCGTCGCCGCAAGAGGTGACGGCTAGTGATCAGTGGACGGCTCAGTGATCAGTAATCAGTAACGGCCGGTGACGGCTGGTTGTCAGTGATCAGTGACGGCATTTGCGGTCGGTTTGTGTATTCCGCCTTGAGAATCTCGTCGGATATCTTTCAGCCGGCCGTGTGGCGTTGGCGCACTACTTCGAACAGGCAGATCCCGGTGGCTACCGATACGTTCAGGCATTCAACGTTTCCCAGCATTGGGATCTGGGCCAGATGATCGCACGTGTCACGCGTTAGCTTGCGCACGCCTTTGCCCTCGGCCCCGGCCACGATCGCCACTGGTCCGGTCATGTCGATATCGTATATCATTTCCTCCGCCGAGTCGTCGGTCCCGACCAGCTTGAAGCCGAGGTCCTGGAACCTGCGCATCGCCCTGGCGAGATTCGAGACTAAGACCACAGGTGTCTTCGACGCGGCCCCGCAGGCGATACGCTGAACCGTTTCGGTCACCCGCACCGAGTGGTGTTTCGGCGTAACAATCGCGATAGTGCCCGCCGCATTCGCCGATCGCAGACAGGCGCCGAGATTATGCGGATCGGTAACCTCGTCCAGGATCAGGATCAGACCCTTCGGATCGTAATTCGCTTCCAAATGCTCGTACAGTTCACTTTCGTCCATACGGGCCAGCGGCTCTTTGGCGCTGGCGTGCCGATTGTCGCGAGCTGTGGGGCGGCGATCATGATTTCGATTGCGATTTCGATTTCGTCGACTCATGCCGGAAACCATAACGAAAACCGCCGCCAAATGGCAAGAGGGGAGTCCAACCTTTTTCCGCTCTTGCCCATCCCGGCCGCCAGGACGCAACGCTATCACGGCGACGGCTCTTGCCACAGAGGACACAAAGGTCACAAAGAACGGCCGGGGCGAAAACGGTGTTACTGTAACGACAACGGCTTAGATAAACGGCAAAGACACAGAGGTTTCACGCCCTTGCCGGTAACCGTTCAGGCGAAGCCTCCGACGTTCAGATGACCTCGCCACTGTGCCGAC
>CAYMSH010000602.1:0-1162 GCA_964392945.1 uncultured Planctomycetaceae bacterium
ACATAGAAAGACCGGCCCGGATGTGGATCGGCGGTTGGTATAGAAACTACGATTTCATCGGCGATATCGACGAGGTGCGCATCTCGGGGGTGACCCGCTCGGCGGCCTGGGTCAAGCTGGAATACGAGAACCAGAAACCGATGCAAACGCTCGTCGGCCCGGTTGTGCAATCGGGAGATACGCTGGCGATATCTGCGGACAAACTGACGGTGTCTGAAGGAAAACAGGCAACGGTCACCGCCAAAGCGGCCGGAGCGCAGAAACTGTACTGGATTCTCAAACGCGATGGCAAGGAGACAGTCGTCAGCGTGGATCGGCACTCGTACGGCTTCGACGCCGGGCGCGTAAGCGGCGACAAATCCGTCACGCTGCGGCTCAAAGCGGTCTACCCCGACGGCGCGCGGACGAAGGATGTCGCCGTCACGATCAAAGAGGCGATCTGCGACCCGATCGTCAGCCTCAAGGCCCCAGCCAAATGGGACGGGCGCAAGACAATCGAGATCATCCCTCAGATATCGAACCTCAAACAGATGCAGGCGGCGGGAGCCGGCGAACTGAAGTTCGACTGGCGCATCTCGGGGCTGGCGACTATTAAGGAAATCGCGCCGGACAAGCTGATTCTCAAACGCGCGCAGAACAGCGGGCGGATGAAGGTCACGCTTACCGTCAGCAATGGCGGCGAGCCGGTCTTGGCGACGGCGACTGTCTCCGTCAAGGAACCGGCAAAGGACGCATGGGTCTATCGCACCCCGGGCAAGGAAGAGAAACCTGAGGACAATCAGTTCTACGCCCGGGACGATCAGGGAGAAGGGACGCTGCACTGCAACGGGATGCTGACGAAACCGGCCGACGCGGTATTCCTGAAACTCTACGCCGACGGCAAGCTCATCCAAACGCTGGAGCAGAAGCCGACGGCGAAGAAGACCTACGCATTTGCCGCCAAACTCAAGCCGGGCCTGATCAAGTATCGGATCGAACTAATCGCAAACGAGAAGATCCTGCACACTGCGAGCAATATCGTCTGCGGCGATGCATACATCATCGAGGGGCAGTCAAACGCGTTGGCGACAGACACTCGAGAAAAGTCGCCGCTGGAGACAAACGAGTGGATCCGCAGCTACGCCCGGACGCGACATTACAAGGAAGACGAGCCTCAGAACCT
>CAYMSH010000602.1:1172-2218 GCA_964392945.1 uncultured Planctomycetaceae bacterium
GGTGCCTGCCGGTATGGAAGGCCGGCAAGGAACACAAAGCCGAACTCGGCTGGTGGGGAATGGACCTGGCCAAACGTCTGGTGAAGACCCACCAGGTTCCGATCTTCATCATAAACGCAGCGCGCGGCGGGACGCGGATCGACCAGCACCAGCGGAGCAAGACTAACCCCGAGGACCTGGAGACAATCTACGGGAAACTGCTCTGGCGGGTGCGCCGAGCGAAGTTGACTCACGGCATTCGCGCGATCATGTGGCACCAGGGCGAAAACGATCAGGGCGCCGCAGGCCCCGACGGCGACTACGGCTGGAAGACATACCAGAAGTATTTCGTGGAGATGTCAGCAGCGTGGAAGACTGATTTCCCGAACGTGCGACGCTACTACATCTTCCAGATCTGGCCCAACTCCTGCAGCATGGGCGGGGGGAATGGGAATATGCTGCGAGAGGTCCAGCGAACGTTGCCGCGCCTTTATTCGAACATGGACGTCATGTCGACGCTCGGGATCAAGCCGCCGGGGCCGTGTCACTATCCGTTGAAGGGCTGGTCGGTATTCGCAACTTTGCTCAAACCGATGATCGAGCGGGACTTCTACGGTAAAAAACCGTCCGGTTCGATCACGGCTCCGAATCTCACGCGTGCCTTCTACGCCAGCGCCGCCAAAGATACGATAACCCTTCAGTTCGATCAGCCCGTGGTCTGGAAGGAAGCGTTGGTAAGCGAGTTTCACCTCGACGGAGCCAAGGGTAAAATCGCTTCCGGATCCGCCAGCGGGAGCGTGGTCACGCTGAAACTGAAAGAAGCTTCGACAGCAAAGAAGATCACCTACGTCAAGGAAATGTCCTGGAGCCAGGACAGGCTGCTAATCGGAGCCAACGGCATCGCGGCGCTGACGTTCTGCGACGTGGCGATCGGCGCGAAATGAGCGTATGCGATCAGCAGAAAAATATCCGTGTCGGGTCCTGGTCCGCCTAACCCGCATTTCTCACCGGCATAAAAATGAATCGACCGCCGATCTATGGTATTCTATGTGTTACAAGTACTTAGA
>CAYMSH010000603.1:0-2201 GCA_964392945.1 uncultured Planctomycetaceae bacterium
CCTGGTTCGCCGCGGCGACAGCAGCGAATTGGGTCAGGCCGCCGAACGAAACGAACACCCGCGCCGCAGTTGCGAATACGTTGCCAAACCCCTTGGCCAGGAAATCGGCGTAGTTGGGATGCTGTTGGACCGCCGGCAGTCCGGCGACGACGAAAACCGCCAGCACGGCCAGGAGTCCTACGACCATGGCGATCTGAAGTCGGCCGGCCACTTTCACGCTGAGAATATTGAGCGCCATAAAGGCCAGGCAGCATCCGATCGCAACGCCCTTGACGAGCCACTCCCACTGAACTGCAGTCAGGTCGCTCTGGGGAAACAGCAGTTGCGCGAACGCCCCGATTCCGATCATGGCAAACGCGCTTTTCAGGGCGAGAGAGAACCATGCGGCCAGTCCCGCCAGAGTTCCCGGCAGGGCGCCCATCGATCGTTCGATGAAGAAGTAACTGCCGCCTGACTTCGGCATAGCCGTAGCCAGTTCAGCTTTGCTCAGCAGGGCGGGTATCATCATCAATGCTGCAAGAGCATAAGCCAGCAGGACCGCCGGGCCGGATACTTTGAACGCCTGGCCGGGCAGTATGAACAGCCCCGAACTGATCATCGCGCCCGCGGCGATGCAAAAAGCACTCCAGAATCCAAGCTTGCGTTTCAGGGACATAGACTCTCCTGCCTGGTCGTCGAGACCGCCGTGATGTTTCGATACTGCTTCATTCTACTGTAGATTCCGAACAAGGCCCGAGTTGTCTGGCCCCCGGCGTATTCAAGCCGAGAATCGAGCGTACGTTACATTATAGTATGCCTTCGGCCGCCAAGTAGTGTCGATGTTAGAGTTTTTTACTCGAATGCCGCAAAAACAATTCCGCAACCATTGCAAGGCCCACTTGTTATGCGATCCGATGTGTGATTCAATGTAGATGTCGATACGCCGCAGACTCACCGAAACGGATTGCATATGCCCATACTTGAACAGTTTTACCCGTCCGGGCCGATGGGCCCGTTCCTGCTTGTCAGCATTGTCCTGCTTGCCGGTACGCTGGGCGGCGCACTGGCCAGGTTGCTGAAACTGCCCGGTATTACAGGCAACATACTTATAGGCGTTATTATAGGTCCTTCGTGCCTGGCGATAATCAGCGGACACAAGCAAATCCACAGTCTCGAGCCGCTGTCGACGCTGGCGATGGGGTTGATTACCGTGAACATTGGCGGGCGATTGTGCTATCGCAGGATCCACAACGCCTTGAGACGCATCGTGACTATCTCGCTGCTCGAGGTCGGCGGGACCGTGACTCTGGTGTTCTTCGTCGCTCGCGCGTTCGGAGCCGACTGGCCGGCGGCGCTGCTGCTGGGCACTATTTCGGCGGCCACCGCGCCGGGAACTATTGTAGCGCTGATAAGAGAGAATCGCGGCAAGGGTTCGTTCGTCAAGACGCTGATTTCAGTCGTAGCGCTGGACAACATACTCTGCATATTCCTTTTTGCAGTCGCCGTCAATGTGATCCGGAACGCCGGCGGGGCGGTCAGAGTCGATCTGGCGATCCTGCTGTCGGTTATGCAACTTGTCGCTTCGGCGGTTATCGGCCTGTCTGCGGGGTTCATCACTCAGCGGCTTCTGGTCAATCCCAAGTTCCATCGCTTTTCCACAGTGCTCGTTGCGATTCTGGTTTGCACGGGACTGTCGAGTTACCTGGGCTTGAGTCCTCTGCTTACGAGTCTGTTCTTCGGCGTCTACCTGGGAAACTCGCTGACCGCCGAGGGCTATCTCGGCACGCTCGAACCGCTTGAGCCGCTCCTGTATACATGCTTCTTTACGCTTGCCGGCGTCGCACTGCATCTTGATTCGCTGGCCAGCGTCGGTCTGCTGTGCGTGGTTTATCTTGTCGCTCGATTCGCCGGCAAGGCCCTGGGCTCCGTGGCCGGGGGGCTGCTGTCGAAATGTTCGCCACGCATATGGACCAACATTCCGCTGGCCCTGGTTCCCCAAGCCGGCGTGGCCATTGGATTAGTCGTGCTGATCAAGAGCGATCAGTCCACACAGGACGTTGGGTTCTATGTCGGGGCGATCGTGCTGGCCGCGGTCACCGTCAACGAAATTATCGGCCCGCTGCTGGTCCGCCTGTCGCTTGTCAGGGCCAACGAAGTCGACATGGATCGCCCCAGGCTCATGGAGTTCATGAGCGAGGAGTTCATCCTGACCGACATCGAGG
>CAYMSH010000604.1:0-2183 GCA_964392945.1 uncultured Planctomycetaceae bacterium
ACATGTCGGCTGAGGAGGCCGTCGAGTACGGCGTGGTCGACGAGATAATCCAGAACCTCATGGATACCGACAAATAGTCGCCGATTCCGACGGGTGCGATTCGGCGCCCAACGAACCAGTGACCACAGTGGATAAGAGCATGCCATACTACCCTCCACCGTTCGTTATCGAAAGAACCGGCCGCGGCGAACGCAGCATGGACATCTACTCGCGCCTGCTGGCCGATCGAATCATCTTCGTCGGCGGAGCGATTGACGACCAGGTTGCAAACGTGGTTGTCGCACAGCTCCTGTTCCTGTCGAACGAGGACCCGCACGCCGACGTGCACATGTACATCAACTCGCCCGGCGGCAGCGTGTCGGCGGGGCTGGCGATATACGACACCATGCAGTTTATCCGCCCGGATATCTGCACCTACGCGATAGGCATGGCCGCCTCAATGGGCGCCGTTCTCCTGGCCGGCGGCTCGGCCGGCAAGCGTGCTGCGCTGCCGTCAAGCAGGGTGCTGATCCACCAGCCGCTGATCTCCGGAGTATTGACCGGCGTGGCTACGGATCTGGAGATCGAGGCCAACGAGATCACGCGACTGCGACAGCGTCTATACGAGATTCTCGCAGACCACACCGGCCAGACCCCAGAACAGGTCCACGCCGACTGCGATCGCAACAAGTGGCTGTCGGCTGAAGAGGCCGTCGAATACGGTTGCGTCGACAAGATCCTCGAACGCATGCCCGATACTACCGAAACAGAGGATAAGAAGAAATGACCTCCCGCTGCATCCCGGCGATGATTTCGGCTGCCTTAATCTCGGCCGCGTTAACCGGCTGCAGCGGTATGGATTTCTTTAAATCCGACAAGAAGATCACCGATCTCAACGCCGAACTGGCCGCTTCGCGGGCCGAAACACAAGCAGCCAAACAGGCCGCCGCAGATGCGCAAGGCGAACTGGCGCGGAAGCAAAAACAGATCGATACGCTGCTGGGGATCAAGCCTGATCGCCTGGAAAAACTCTACCATCCGGTGAAGATCGCCCTGGGCCAGTACACAGGCGGCTCCGATCTTGACGGTCAACCAGGCCACGATGGCGTGAAGGTCTACCTGCGTCCGATCGATCAGCATGGCGACACGATCAAGACCGCCGGGACCGTGCGAATCCAGTTGTACGATCTTGCCGCCCCGGCCGACCAGACCCTCATCGGCCAGTTCGACTTCGACGTTGACCAGGTCTCCAAGGCGTTCAGCGGCGGGTTCATGGCGTACCATTTCACGTTCACATGTCCCTGGAAGCCCGCACCGCCGAAAAACGCCGGGCTGACAATCCGGGTCGAATTCACAGACTACCTGACCGGCAAGAAGTTCTCGGCGCAGAAGGTGTGCAAGATAGAGCTGGCGGGGGAATAAGACCTGGCAGTTGGGCAACGGCATGGCAATTGGCAACTGGCAATTGGCGACGGTCAACGGCAACGGCAACGGCTAGAATCAGAACAGCGATTCGTCGGCCTGTGGGCGACAACGCTCCGGGGTTTCAGCCGATAAGCACGGCGCGCGCCGGTGCGGCTTCGGCTGTGATCTTTAGCGGCATGCAGATCAGGCGGTATTCACCGGGCGGCGGGGCGGTCAGATTCAGGGATTCTACTATCACTACCCCGGCGGTCAGCAGCGTGATGTGAACTTCGGCTTCCGCGTCGGCGATGGCGATCGATTGGCGATCGATTCCCACTAACTTCACCCCTGATTCGGCGAGCATAGCCGCCGCGTCGGGGCTCAGAGCCGTATCCTGCGACCCTTCCGGCGTGCGGAATAGCACCCGTGCGGCGCCGGGTGGTATCGCCAGCGTTTCCAGCAGTGACGCGGTTATCGTCCCGGGGCTCGGTATGGCGATAAGAACCGCCGGCCCGACAAGAGCCTCGAGCGGGATTTCGTCTGCGTTGGCGCCGCCGTCGACGAAGTGAGACGGTGCATCTATGTGCGTACCGGCGTGCAGCGACGCCGATAGGTTGCTGAGCGTGAACTCGTCGCCGGAGGCGATGTCGCTAAGCCGATCAATCCGCACAGGCGGATCGCCAGGGTAAACCGGCGTCGACTCGTTCAGTGGTGTCGATATGTCGTATATCATGGTAAAGGCCTGGCAGTTGGGAGTTGGCAGTTGGCAATTGGCGTAACGACAACGGCTAACGGCTAAC
>CAYMSH010000605.1:0-2181 GCA_964392945.1 uncultured Planctomycetaceae bacterium
TGTAAATGGCGCCGTAAAAATGTAGCGCGTGGCGGGCGCCGTAAAAGTGTAACGCTTTGGCCCTTATTCTGTTGGATCGCGTATTCTGGGAAGACTTTTCCCATTTTACATCGATCTGACAGGAGCAACCGGAGTGTACACGGACATGGAACACAGGACAGAGATCCGCCGCGCGGTATTGGTCGATGGGCTTTCCAAAAGGCAAGCCTGCCTCCAATTTAACATTCACTTCAACACCCTTCAGAAGATTCTGGCTCACCCGGCCCCGCCGGGTTATCAGCGTGTGGCTAAGCTCGGCCGTCCTGTCATTGGCCCGTGGCTCGGGCGGCTGGAAGAGCTTCTGGAGGACAATCGCCAACTGCCGCGTAAGCAGCGGTACACCGTCAAGCGGATGTGGGATGTGCTGAAGGATGAGGGATTCGCCGGCGGCTACACGACGGTCAGGGATACTGTTCGCCAGATGCGGGCCAAGGCGCCCAAAGAAGTATTCATGCCGCTGACCCAGCCGCCAGGCGAAGCGCAGGTGGACTTCGGTTATGCGTTGGCCTGCATTGGTGGCCAACTGACGAAGATCACCTTCTTCGTAATGAGCATGGTCCACAGCGACGCGATGTTCGTGATGGCGTTCCCTCGGGAATGCACCGAAGTGTTTGGCGAGGCTCATGCTGCGGCTTTTAGTTTTTTCGGGTTCGTGCCCAAACGCATCAGTTACGACAACACCAGGGTGGCGGTCGCTAAAATCCTCGGCGCCCACGCCCGCAAGCTGACCGTCGGCTTCGGTCGGCTGGTGAGTCATTACCTGTTCGAGCCGCATTTTTGCAGAGTGCGGCGCGCTAATGAAAAAGGCGTCGTTGAAGGCACGGTTCGATATTCGCGTCAGAACTTTATGGTTCCGGTTCCGCAGGCGGCGGATTACGCCGAGTTGAATGCGTATCTTCTGGACTGCTGTCGTTCGGATATGACGCGACGTCTCCGCGGTAAGACGCTGCCCAAACGTGAGCTTTTGAAGGATGATCGAATCGCCGGCCTGGTTCTTCCCAAGTCGAGCTTCGACTCGCGCAAACTGGTCTCTACGACGGCCAGCAGCGAAGCGTTGGTTCGGTTCGATACAAACGATTATTCGGTTCCGGTGGAACACGGCCACAAGCCGGTGGAACTCAAAGCCTCAGCCGAGACAGTCTTCGTGTACCATCAGGGCCGAGAGATTGCCCGGCACAGACGCTGCTGGCTCAAGGAGAAGCAAATATTTGAACCGCTTCATTACCTGCGTCTTCTGGAACGCAAGCCCGGGAGCCTGGACCACGCCCGCCCGCTTGCGGATTGGCGCCTGCCCGAAGAGTTGCATCGATTGCGTCGTCGTCTTGAAGCTCAACGCGACAACGGCACGCTGGAGTATATTCGCGTGTTGATGTTGCTGCAGAAGTATTCGATGGCCCGCCTGGTTGGTGCGATTCGGCGGCTTGACTGCGTTGTCGCCCCGACGGCCGACGCGATTCGACAGTGGTTGATCCCGGCAGAACGTCCGGAACTGCTGACCTTCAGCCTCGACGGCAGGGAGCATCTCGCCGGGGTGAAAGTGGCCGGTCCGAACCTGCAAAGCTACAGTAAGCTACAGGAGGCCGCCCATGGCTAAGCGTAAATCGACGGTCCTGCTGGCTCACTGTCTCAAGCAACTTAAGCTCCCGACGATATGTCGCGACTACGCGGCCGTGGCTGCGATGTGCAGTCGGGAGAAAGTCTCGTTCGAACGATTCCTGCTTCGGCTGTGCGAACGCGAGTTGTCCGAGCGTCAGCAACGGGCGATGGAACGCCGGATCAAGGCCGCCAGGTTCCCGTCGCTCAAGACGATCGAGAGCTTCAAGTTCGACGCCCAACCGGACATTAACGAACCGCTGATCCGCGAGCTGCTGGTCGGTGAGTTCATCGGCCAGCGTGAGAACGTGCTCTTAATTGGCAATTCGGGCACGGGCAAGACGCATCTGGCCACGGCCCTGGGGCTGGCCGCTTGTCGCGACGGGCGGCGAGTGCGGTTCTTCGGGGTGACGGCCCTGGTGACCGGGCTGCTGGAAGCTCGGGAGGACCGGCGGCTGGAAAGACTCTTCAAGCAGATCAGCCGCTTTGATCTGCTGATCCTGGATGAACTGGGCTACGTCCCGTTCACCAAGGCCGGTTCGGAACTGC
>CAYMSH010000606.1:0-2177 GCA_964392945.1 uncultured Planctomycetaceae bacterium
CGCTCCGCCGTCCGGCGGCGATCGCGATTATCCTGGCGCTGATCATTGGCGTATTTGCGTTTGTCAACGGCCCGATCCTGGCCGTCGGGGCGACCCGCATATTCGCCCCCTGGATGGCGGTCCGTTATCCAACAAGCACCAGGATCGACATGGTCAGCGGCGATATGACAGTCAGGGAGGGCGGCGGCGTCCGGATCCTGGCCAGCGTGTCAGGAGTTGTTCCAAGCCACGCGAAACTCGCCTTGCGGACCGGCACGGGCAAGTCTCGGGAGCACGAGTTGGAAATAACCGACGATCGTTGTGAGTATGTCATCGCATCGGCCTTCCGCGGATTCGAGTATCGCATCATCGCCGGCGACGCTCGGAGCGAATGGTATTCGGTGCAGGTGATAGCCTCTCCCCGAATCCAGAGCGCCGCGGTCAGCCTCAAGTACCCGCCATATACCCAACGCCCGACAAAAACCGTAGAAGCGCTGACGCTGACCGTGCCGGAGGGGACCGACATCACCTGGTCCCTGACCCTTGATCGTGCGGTCAGCAAGGCCAGTTACAACCCCGCCGGAGGTCAAACCCAGGTCCTGGACCTCAGCGACGACGGACGCACCGTGACGATGCGGCAGGTCGCCGCACAGTCGCGGTCCTACAGCTTCTCGTGGGTCGAACGAGAGCACGGTTTCGGCTTCACCGGTCCCAACCATCACCTGCAGGTGATGCCCGATCAGCGGCCCCACGTTGAGCTGACTTCGCCCAGGAGCAATCTGTATGCGATCCTGGGACGCAAGCTCGATCTGGCGTTCCGAGGCAGAGACGACCATGGTGTCGGCGAGTCGTTTGTCGCCTATCGCGTCAACAAGACCGAGGAAGTGAAGGTTCGCTTTTCGCCGCCCGCCGGCGGCGACAGCGGCGAACAAACCATCGACTGGGACTATCGAACGGTCTTGCCGGACCTCGCTGTCGGCGACACGGTCTCGTTTGTCGTTGAGCTGGCTGACCGCTATCCGGGCCCCGACGGTCCGCATCGCGTACGCTCGGCGGCTCGGCGCGTGACGTTCCTGTCGAGGGAGGACTACCTTAAGCACATCGCCAGGCGGAAGCGGCGCCTGCTTTCGCGGCTCCTGAGCATCTATCGCGAGGAGCGCCGGGTGCACGATATTGTCAGGAAGTCTGATCCGTCCTCTGATGTTTTCGTCCAGGCGTGCCAACTGGAAGCGGTTCGACAGGATCTGACGGCCGAACGCCTCGGCGTGCTGGCCGGGCTGATGCACGACTTGATCGAAGATCTCGCCGCCAACAACATTAAAGACGAATCGGAGACAGCGACGCTCGCCCGGCTGCATTCAGATCTGCAGACCGTTGCAGAAGAACACGTCGGCCGCGCCGCCTCGACGCTCAGGGACCTTGCGCGCAGCTCCAATGGAACAGCGCCCTCCGGCGGGCCTGATCCGGCGGCCGCAGGGCATGCGATAGACATCGCCGCACGCGAACTCGGATGCCTGGTGCTGCAGATCGGTTTTCGGGAGGCCACGGAAGTCATGGCGCGCGAGTTACACGCTATCGCAGAGACCCAGGCTCTCTTGCGGTTGAGAACCATACTGGCTGGCGATAAGCACGAGGCTCTGGCCAATGACCAGAACCAACTGGCCCGATGGCTCATCCGCCTGCTTGGCGCGATGCCCCGAGACAAGGAGAGCACGATCGAGGATGCACTTGTGGCGTTCAACTTGTCCCGACTGACCAAGAAATTACGCAGTGTCGGAGTTGATGCGAAGATGCTCGAAGCCGTTTCCCTGATTCGCAAAGGCGGATCCGGCGGCTCGGGCCAGGCCCCGCGCCTTCAGGCCGAGGTGATCAGCGCCTTGCTCCATGCCGAGTTCCGCCTGCGAATCGGAGCCGAACACGAGGCCTTGGTCAAGGTCCGCGACCTGTTCGCCCTCCAGGCCGGCGATCAGAAGAAGCTGCGCGTTGAGATCGCCGCCCTGACCGCCGAACAATTCAACCAACGCCAAACCGAGCTGGCCCGAGCCCAGGGGTCGCTCCAGATGAAGCTCCAATTGCTGTTGATGCCGGAGATTCCCGCTCGCAGAACGCGCCTGTTCGATATGGATCTCCCGCCGCGCCCGCCGGTCGAGGACTTGCTGGCCGCAGCCGAAGGAGCTATGAAGAAAGCCGCCGTGCTC
>CAYMSH010000607.1:0-2153 GCA_964392945.1 uncultured Planctomycetaceae bacterium
AATACGTCGGCGGCTACGACGATTGGCTGCGGCAGGATCAGGCCCGCCAGGCCAGAGAGCAGGCTAACGAAAAACCGGCGCCAAAAAAGAAGAAAGTTGTCGCTCGGGACGCCGCTGCCGCTCCCGTCAAGAAGAAGCTCACATTCAAGGAGAATCGCGAGCTGGAGGCGCTGCCCGCCGAGATCGAGAAGCTGGAGACCAGGGAGCGGAGCCTGCATGAAACGATGTCTGCGGCGGACTTCTACAAGAACACCGCCCCGGACGAGATCAGGCGATTGAGCGCCGAACTCAAGCAGCTTGAGCAGGACCTGGCCGACGCGCTGGAGCGCTGGGAAGAACTCGAGACACTGCGCGGTTGATCGGGTTGGCCGCGCGGCTATTTTGACCATGACAGAGAATAAGAAAATCATCACTCCCGACGAATTGCGGCGGGTGCTCATAGATCTCCCCAGGAGCCCCGAGACCGAATGTGGTTATTTTCCAGATCGCTTGAGCTGTTCGGCCGGCTTTATGGCCGACGATGAAATTGATGCGGGAGTTCAGGATATCGCCATCAACATGGGTTTCCGTCGCTGTGGAAACGTATGGTATCGCGCCTCTTGTCCCGATTGCGACATGTGCATCAGCTATCGTGTCGATGTCGATAAGTTCGCCCCGAGCAATAATCAAAAGAAGATCCTGCGCCGGAATCGAGATGTTTCCTGCAGCGTTGTCGCACCTGAATGTACGAGCGAGCAGGAAGATATCTATATCCGATACCAGCATTCGCAGCATCATTTGAGGCCGCCGTTTTCCAGGTCCGGTGACCCCAGGGAGTTCAGCCGTTCTGAAGCCCTGGAGACAATGCATTGCCAGATGTACACCAATCCGAGAACAACTCGTGAAGTCCAGATGCGAATCGGTGAAACTCTCGTCGGTTTTGGTACGATGGATATCGCAGTTACTACGACATCGCTGGTCTATTTTGTCTTCGATCCGGAGCATCAACGGCGCAGCTTGGGGACTTTCAATATCCTCTGGTCTATTGATTGGGCCCGCCGGCAGGGCTTTGAGCACGTCAATCTGGGATACTACATCCCCAATCATGCGAAAATGGATTACAAATCACGATTCAAGCCGGCGGAAAGACTTAATCGCGTTACCGATCAATGGGATGAATTTGTAGAAGAGTAAATGATGCGATCCCGGAGGCCGATCGCGCAACGGGCTTGATTCTGATTCGAACCGCGTGCGGATGTCGCCGCACGCGGTCTACTGACCGCTATTGGCTCGGTTTTCCCAGCGGTTTGTAGCGGAAGTATTCGAACGTCGCCTTTGCTTCGCCGTGTGCGAACAGGGCCGGTCTCAGCGAGTGCCAGGCCGGTTTGGTCATTGCGACGTCCTGGCCGGGTTGGACTGTTTTCCAGTCTTCTTTGCCGACTTTGTAGCTTATGCGGACGTCTTGTTTGTTGTTTGTGATCCTTAGTTTCACCGGGGCGGCGTTTAGTTTGACCTCGGGGAGGCGTCCATAGTGGCGGTAGCCTTCCTGGATGCGTTTGAGTTTGCCGTCGGATGTTATCGCCAGGCCGATGTATACCGTCGGCGACCCGAACAGCATCAATCCCGCGCCGCCGTCGCCTGTGATCGTCAGTTGGGTTTCGATTTCGTAGGCTCGGTCCATCGCCATTACGGCCATTGGATGCGACAGGCCCGGAGTTTCGCCCCGTCCCTGCAGGCCCAGGGCGCCGTTGGCGAATTTGACGCGCTCGGCTTCGTACTGTTTGTAAAACGCCCACTGGATGCCGAGCTTGTCGCCGTCGAACTCGTCGCTGTTATTCAGTTCGATCTTCATCGGCGCTTTTTTCCACCCGTCCGGCCAGGCGCTGGCCCGGCGGAACCAGCCGTCCGAGGTCCACTCGATCGGCTCGATAAGGGTCGATCGTCCGAGTGTGCGCTGCGAGTTCATGTATCCGTGCAGCACGCAGAACCATTTTCCCGACAGGCCGGCTACTGGGGTTCCGTGCCCCTTTGACCACCAGGGTTCATCGCGGTCCCACGTGCGGATGATCGGGTTGTACGGCGAGTTGGTCCAGGGCCCCAGCGGCGTTTTCGATCTGGCTGAGACGACCAAGTGGCTGGTTGTCGGTCCCCCGGTCCCGCCGTGGGCGCGGGTC
>CAYMSH010000608.1:0-2141 GCA_964392945.1 uncultured Planctomycetaceae bacterium
CCCGTACAGGGGACTTTAACCCCATTAGTTCACGCCCATGCCGGGCGTACACAAGGCGCTCCAGCGGACCCGGAAAGACCGCGCCGCTGAGCTTAGACGTTGGGAGGAAAGATTACTATGAAACAAAATGGACTCATGGGGCTTTTGCTCTTCCTGCTGCTGACAGGTTGCCAGGAACCTCAACCGGATGCAGTTTGCGCCACATTCGCCGCCATGGCGGTCGATTCGGCGGACAAGGATCGGGATCTCCTGAAGGCCAAACCCCAAGTCGTCGAGGCCTGGAAGGACATGCGGTTCGGCATGTTCATCTGTTGGGGACCGGCCAGTCTAACGGGCAAAGAAGTCGGCTTCGCTCGAAACGGCCCCCGCCAGCCTTTTCCGTGGCGCGGCAAGCATCGTAGCGGCACGGTCCCGGCCGAAGTTTACGACAACCTCTACAAGAAGTTCGATGCTCCAAAGTTCGACGCTCAAGAGTGGATCAGCCTTGTCAAGGCCTCGGGCGCGAAGTACATCATATTTCTCACCAACCACCTGGCCGGGTTCTCGATGTGGAACAGCAAGCTGGACGACCCGGACATCATGGATAGTCCTTTGGGCCGCGATGTGACCGGCGAGATCATCAAGGCCTGCCAAAAGGCGGACATCAAAGTTATCCTTTACTACTGCCAAGTCGACTGGACCCATCCGGACTACGCCACGAAAAACCACGATCGCTACCTCAAGTACTTTCATGGTCAAATTCGCGAATTGTGCAGCAACTACGGCAAGATCGACGGTCTCTGGTTCGACGTGGGTCGTTCGCCGGCAACGGCCTGGAAGTCCGAGAGTCTGTTCAAGATGATTCGCCGACTCCAGCCGGACATTATCATCAATAGCCGCTGTGGTTTGCGGGGCGACTACGACAACCCGGAGCAACATATCGGCAGGTTCCAGGTACGCCGGCCCTGGGAGACCTGTATGACGCTGGGCACACAGTGGTCATGGAAGCCGAATGACCGTCTGAAATCGCTCAAACAGTGCATTGACGTGCTTGTGAAGTGTGCGGCTCGAGATGGGAACCTGGCGCTCAATACCAACCCAATGCCGGACGGGCGTATCGAGCCGCGCCAGGCGACACGTTTTCGAGAAATAGGTCAATGGCTGAAGACCCATGGCAAAAGCATCTACGGCACCCGGGGAGGGCCCTTCGCGACTGCTTGGGGCGGTACAACGCGCAAGGGCAAAACCATCTACGTCCACGTATTGAAGTGGACAGACAAGCCGCTGACCCTACCGCCGATCAAACGCAAAATAGTCTCGCATTCCATGTTGACGGGAGGCGTCGCAAGCGTTAAGCAGACCGACAAGGCCATCACCATGGACGTGCCCCCGGCGCATCGCAATGATCTGGATACAATTATCAAGCTTGAACTTGACGGCTCGGCGATGGATATCGAGCCGACCACTGTGTCGTTCTCCGCACTGTTGCGCGGCGCGATCAGCATAGGGAAGCCGGTGAAGGCGTCGGGTGCGTGGAGTACTCGCTACGGTGCGGCTAGAGCTCTCGATGGTGACGCGTCCACCCGCTGGGGCGGGGCGCCCGACACCAGGTCAGGCTGGCTGGCTGTGGACTTGGGGAAGGAAGAGACCTTCGACCGCGTATTTATCAGCGAGGGCTGGGACCGGGTCCGCAGGTTCGAGCTTCAGATGAAGAAAGGCGATTCGTGGAAAACGTTCTTCAAGGGCACAACGATCGGCGAAAACTTTTCGGCTACATTCCCTCCGGTTACGGTACGGCGCGTGCGCCTGAACATGCCGGAGGCAATCGACGTGCCAACGATCTGGGAATTCCAGCTCTTTGCTCCGAAAAAGAGAAAATGATGGAGAGACGACCTCTGTCACGGTCAATGCTAATTGAATCAATGGGCCCCAGAGATCTGCCCAACCAAGCCATCGAGGCGACGGTTTACACCGCGCCTCATGGCAACTGTTCGGTGCGCCAGGGAAAAGACATATTGCGATCGCCCGGTCCATCGTATATTATAGTATTTGGTAGAGGAGACACGATGCAATTGGTGATACCATTGGAAAAGATGACTACGGCGGACAAACTCAAAGCGCTGGAGGAGATCTGGAGCGATCTTCAGCGTACACCGGATGAG
>CAYMSH010000609.1:0-2138 GCA_964392945.1 uncultured Planctomycetaceae bacterium
GACGTGATAATGCGGGCGAAAGGCTGGCGACATGGGAAGGATTCTACTAACCTGGGAACAAGGCGGCGGACTGGGCCATCTGTTTTCTTTGAGATATGTCGCCGAGGCGATGCTTACCCGCGGCCACCAGGTGCATTTCGCTTCATGCCGGCCGCAGAAAGCAGAAGACGTATTTGCCGGGCTTGACGTCACGATTCTCCCGGCGCCGCTCATGCAGAAGCGTTTTCCACGTCGGATCGACCCAACTTTCTCCATGGTCGATATCCTGCACAATGTAGGTTTCGGAGACTCCGGCGTGCTGGAGAACCTTGCAGGTCAGTGGCGCAATCTGATGGTCGAACTCAAACCTGATCTGGTGCTGTTCGACTTCAGCCCGACGGCGATGCTCGCGGCCAGAGGGTTGGATTTCCCGACGGCAATCCTCGGCAACGGATTCTGCTGCGTACCGGGCGAGGACCCCATCCGGCCGTTCGAGACGCCCTGGTGCGGCGCGGCCGGTCTGCTGGAAACCGAACGGTTCATTCTGCAAAACGCCAACACAGTGATGCAGCGAATCGGGGCGCCGCCGCTGGACTGCCTGGGCGAGCTCTACCGCCGGCACGACGCGATTTTTCTGATGACGTTTCCCGAGGGTGACCCGTACTATCCGCGCAATAGCGGCGAGTATTGCGGAGTTTGGACAATGCCCATGGGCGCGGCGCCTCAGTGGCCCCAACGTCCCGGCCGCCGGGCGTTTGTTTACGTCGAGCAGTTCTCCGGACTTGGAGAACTACTGGGCATACTGCGGAAATCCGAATGGTCGGTGCTCGCCTACGCTCCAGGACTATCAGCCCAGACAAAAGCGCAATACGAGTCTGCATCGCTCCATTTCGCCGCCGATCCTTTGAATCTGAGCGAGACGCTGGCCGGCGCAGATCTGACAATCGCCAGCGGGACTACAACCGCCGAACAGAGCCTGCTGGCCGGGACGCCGGTATTGCGAATTCCAATGCACGCCGAACAACTCTACACTGGACTGCGACTGGCTCGGACCAACGCGTCGATTGTGGTCTCTCCGCCGAATGAGAAGCGGTTCACTGAAGCGTTCGAGGCCATGACGAGTTGCGATGATTACACCCAGGCGGCGGAACGATTCGCCGAAGCCCACACAGACTTCGACCCCGCAGAGCAAATAGCCCGCATTGCAGATCGAATCGACGAGATCATCGTTGATCGCCGGTGAGAACTCCCGGTTGGCCCGTGATAAGCCGCCGACTCTCAGCTGACGTTCAACAGCGGAGAGGCCAGGGCTTCGGCCAGCAGATCCGCCAGGAGATCGTCGCCTTCAAGCCGCGCGTTATTGTCCTGGGGCAGTTCGCCGGCCAACACGCCGATCAACTCCCGCTCAGGCATCGTAACCTCTTCGGCGGCGTTTTGCGTTAAGAGTTGAGGGCTGATAGTCAATGCCATAGGTTCGGCGACGGACACGACAACCTTGCTCGCTGACACAGGAGCCAGAGCAGCCCCAGGCGCGTTGATCAACGGGATGGCGGCAGCCGACCGGTTCACTGAAGTGACCAGTCCGGGAACCCTCAATCCCGACTCAAGCACCGATACAGAAGGAGTTGGCGCAGCCAGAGGCGCCGGCGATTGGAAGATCGTTAGTGTTTTGCCGAAATTGGCTCGGATGACCACAAAGTCTTCCAGATCGACCTGGCCGTCGCCGTTAACGTCAGCAGCAAGCCCGTGCCCCTGCAAACCGAACTGGCTTATCAGTATTTCATAATCCTCGTCATTGACCACGCCGTTTAGATCGGCGTCTCCCGGCAGCGCCGGAGGCAAGACAACACTGCCGCCATAGCCGGCCCGCATGCTCACAAAGTCCGCCAGATCCACTCGACGATCCCTATTGATATCCGCGGCCAGATCATCGCCGCTCAGGCCGAACTGGCTTACGAGAACATCGTAGTCATCGTCGCCTACGGAACCGTCACCGTCGCAATCTCCGACGGAATTGCCGAAGTAGAACACGTCATGCTCCGCCAGACCGGTGTCGGCTGTCGCGAGCACGGCGATCTCGACCCACTGATTGACAATTTCGCCGTCATCTCTGAAAGCCACGCTGTCAAGCCCCCGACGGTTTTTGTTTTGGATGTCTG
>CAYMSH010000610.1:0-2136 GCA_964392945.1 uncultured Planctomycetaceae bacterium
ATCGGCATCAGGCTGGAGAGCTGCGGACGTTTCAGCGACGGGTCAAGCAGTGGAGGGCCTTGGAGGGGCCGGCCAAAGAGGTCTTCTTCCCACAAGCGCATCGGCCAGGCGAGGCGATCCAGACGGACTTCACGCAGGCCGACGTGCTCGGGGTGACCGTGGCTGGCGTGCTGCTGGAGCACAAGCTCTGCACCTCGGTGCTGCCGTACAGCAACTGGACCTCGGCGACGGTCTGCCGCTCGGAGTCCCTGGCGGCCTTGAAGCGGGGCATGCAGACGGCGCTGTTTCGGCTGGGCTGCGTGCCGGAGTGGCACCAGACGGACAACTCGACAGCGGCGACTCACGACCTCGGCTCCGGCAAGCGCGCCTTCAACGTCGAGTACGAGCGGATCGTGGAGCACTTCCGCATGAAGGCTCGGACGATCGGGATCGGCAAGAGCAACCAGAACGGCGACGTGGAGTCGCTGCAGGGCGTGACGAAGCGGATGCTGGAGCAGTGCTTGCTGCTGCGTGGCAGCCGGGACTTCGAGTCGGTCGCGGCCTATGAGGAGTGGGTCTGGGAGCAGCACAGCCGGGCGAACGGAGCGCGAAGCAAGCGAGTGGGCGAGGACCTCGACGCGATGAAGCCCCTGGACGTACAGCGCCTGCCCGAGTGGGTCGAGGTCCGCGTCACGGTCAATCGCCACAGCACCATCCGGGTCAAGAGCAACGGCTACTCGGTGCCGTCCAGACTGATCGGCGAGCAGGTCTCTGTCCGCGTCTTCGATGACCGGCTCGAGGTCTGGTACGGCCAGAAGCAGCAGCTGGTCGTCGAGCGATTGCTGGGCTCGGGGCGGACTCGGATCGACTACCGGCACGTGATCTGGTCTCTGGTGCGGAAGCCGGGAGCGTTCGCTCGGTATCGGCATCGTGAGCAGCTCTTCCCGTCGCTGTCGTTTCGTCGTGCGTACGACGCTCTGACGGACGCTTGCAGCACCACCTACAAGTCGGACCTGGAGTACCTGCGGCTTCTGCACCTGGCGGCCTCGACGCTGGAGTCCGAGGTGGACACAGCGCTGGGGCTGCTCCTCGAGCAGGGCACAGTGCCGACGTCAGAGGCCGTGCGAGCGCTGGTCTCGCCAGTACCGACCGAGGTCCCGGACCTGGAGGCACCGACCGTCGACCTCGCCGTCTACGACGTGCTGATGCCGGAGCTGGCCGGAGCGGTCCAATGAGCGCCGCCGACACGCTGCCCGTACTGCTCAAAGGCCTGAGGCTGCCTGCCTTTGCTGCCCACTTCGCTGAGCTCGGAGAGCAGGCCGAGCAGCAGGGCTGGAGCTTCTCGGACTACCTGCGTGAGCTGTGCGAGATCGAGCTGAGACAGCGCAAGGAGCGGCGCGTCGAACGCAACCTGAGGGCCTCCAACCTGCCCGCGGACAAGACGCTGGCGACCTTGGAGCTGGACCGGCTGCCTGACCGAGTCCGTCGACGGCTGCCGAGCCTGTGCAAAGGGGGCTTCGCCGACCGCGCCGACAACGTCCTGGCCTTCGGTTTGCCCGGGCGCGGGAAGACGCATCTGGTCTGCGCGATCGGACACGAGCTCATCCACCGCGGATACCGAGTGCTCTTCCAGACCTCGATCATGACTGTGCAGCGACTGCTGGCAGCGCGCCGCGACCTGCGCTTGGAGGAGGCTCTCCGGAAGCTGGATCGCTTCGACGTGCTCATCCTCGACGACCTCGGCTACATCCAGCAGGACCGGGACGAGATGGAGGTGCTCTTCACGCTGCTCTCGGAGCGCTACGAGCGGAAAAGCGTGATGCTGACGAGCAACCTCGTCTTCCGTGACTGGGACCGCATCTTCAAGGACCCGATGACGACGGCGGCGGCGATCGACCGCGTGGTCCACCACTCGGTGATCCTCGAGCTCACGGGGACGAGCTATCGCGGCGAGAAGGCGTCCGAACGGAACGCTTCGAGGAGCAACGACAACTACCCATCCCCCGGCGACGACAACTACCCGAAGCCGGATGCAGACCAAGAGCCACAGAAGTGAAGAACATGTCGCCTATCGGATGGGCCGATGGGCGGATCAACAACGACCGAAATGGGGAAATCTAATTGTCGCTGATGGGTGCGAGTAATTGACGTCAGGCA
>CAYMSH010000611.1:0-2127 GCA_964392945.1 uncultured Planctomycetaceae bacterium
ATGAACGCCATCAACGCCAAAGACGTGATGCCGACCGCCCTGTAGCCTTCCCCGTCACCGTCCCAGGAACCGTCCTTGTTCTGACTTGAAAGCAGATACTTGAGTCCCTTGTCGATGGCCTGAGAGGCTTTGGCTGTCAGCTCCGGCGCGTCGCCACTGGTCTTTTTGCGGGCAGCAACAGTCTTCTTCGCTACCGCCTTGTCAGCATCAGCGGGTTTAGAACTCTTCGGCGCCTTGTCGGTCGGCTGGGCGACAAGAGGCGTCGTCAAGAGACACGCGATGGTCAGCAGCACAATGATTCGTTCATAGCGTCTGTGATTATCAGCAATCATCATCTCGCCAACCTTTCATAGTAATCCTTGAGGATCGCCCGGTATTCAAGCGGCAGTTCCCGCGCGAAATTCTCGTTCAAAGCCGCCCGATCGCGGCGTCCCAGCACCTGCCATTCCTGGCGTCCGCCCTTGGGTTTGCTTCCGCTGATAGCGCCGGGCGAAAAGAGGGTCAGGTCATCACCTAAGGATTCGATCGGGGGTTTAAGAGATGCATCTCCAGGCACAGGACCCGGAACCACCCAAAACTCATTTATATATTCGATTAAGAAATGCCGCAGCAGTTCCCCCGCCTTATGCTGGCCGGCGATCGCCTCGGCGGCCGAACCGCCCTTGAGTTTGGACGCGGCGTCCAACATCAACTTGTTTGCCCCTGTCATTTTCACACGCGAATTTGCAAAGAAGTCCTGAAGGCGCTTCTGTTGGCTCCCGGGCGCTTCGGTCGAGGATGGGGCGCTCGACATATGCGCCTTTGCGTGCTGATCGACGTCCTTGAGCAATGCTTCACATCGCTTCGCCAGTTCGGTCTGTTTAGCTGTAAATCCAACCGCCTGCTCAGGCGAGGCTGATTGTGTCTTTCGGTACAATACCTTCTGGCCGGACGCCAGCGTCAATACGTCCAGGATGAGCAAGGATGCCGGTGAGGGCTCCGGTCCGGGTGGAGGCTTGAGCACATTAGAAAACAGTTCCATCAAGTTGACCAGTTTTTCCATGTCGGCGCCGAGCGTGTCGTCGGCCAGTTTCATCTGCTTCAGAGCACCCGCTCGATCGCCGGACTTGAGCAGACTTATCGCCGCGGACATGTATCCCGCGCCCGCGCCGTAACTTTTGTGTCCCGTCACCTTATGAAGCCCGCTGGCGTATCTTTTTGCTCTTGATTCCAACCCGCGCTGTTGTTCGATCAGTTCCCCAAGCGCCGCATCGTTCGGAGCGCCTAGTAACTTTGCGTGCAATTGGCTCTGGGCGGCATGAATGAGCAGGCCCTCGGATACGATTCCCCGGAAAAACTCCGTCACTTCGAGCATGTAGCTGTATTGCGGGGTTACCGCCTGAAGCTTAACGAGCAGTTTCTGCAACGCTTCAGCCACAACGGTCTGCGCATCGGCCGCTTCTTCGAGGTCATTGTCCTTGATCGCGATCGAGGCCTCGTCCATATCGTCCTTGGCGAAAAGCATCACGGTCCCGACCTCGACCCTGTGGGACAATTCTTCCAGGGAATGCAGCACGGCGTTTACAGCGTGAACCAGATTCTTCTGCACGATCGCATAGTACGGCAGGTCGGCGGGCTTGGCCTTTCGCGTCGCGACAATCAGGTCGCGCTGTTCGGATTGGATATCAGCCACGTATGGGCCCGGGCTCAGGGCGACCCGCGTATCGGCCAGTACAATCGCAAACGAAGAAAGAACCGACCCCTGTTTCTCGAGCAACTTGGCGGCGCCTTCCAGCGCCTCAATCGCCGTCTCCTGGTGATCGATCGCCTCGGCGGGCTTCTTGCCCTTGAGCGGAGTCGCGGCGACGGTCATCGAACGAACCGTTTTATCGAGGCGGTCCAGAAGCGCCGATACGTCCTGCCCCGCCGTCGCCATGGGTTTATTCCGCTCGACGATTCCCATTCGCAACTTCTCGACGTCGTCGGCCAGCTGCTGCTGGAGCCGGGCCAGGTATGCCGAGTCGGTTTTGTCGTCGGCGGCGTCTTCGGTCTTTTCGAGCAAACCGAGCTGGCGTTCTACAAACAGGGTGATTTCCGCCCAATGTTTCCCGGCCGCTGCGATAAGCCCGGCCACTCGCTCCCGCTCGG
>CAYMSH010000612.1:0-2126 GCA_964392945.1 uncultured Planctomycetaceae bacterium
ATCGCCGAATATAAAACAGACCGGTCCGGCGCACCGCACTTGCAGTCGCTGGACCGGCCGGGGTGCTCTCGCCCGAGGTTTTGGGAGCACCTATTCGGTTTTGGGCTTCTTCATTTCTTCTTTGGCCTGGTCGGCGATCTCCTTGACGTCGGCGGCCGGCAGGATGACCGGGGCGGCAGTCGCGCCTCCGGCGCCTCCGCCCAGCATCGACATCATTCCGAGTGATCTGGTCTTTACGCCCTTGGCGGCGCGGCGCGTGCAGATGCCAAGCAGCTTTCCGTCGGCGGTGAACACCGGCGAACCTATCGAACCGGATCCCACGTAAAACGTCCGCGGTTTGGTTACGATCGAGCTGATGCGACCAATCCGAACGCTCAGCGTGTGGTTCAGCGTTTTTCCGAGCCTGCCCAGCGTTATGATCTTGTCCAGGATGGAGGCCTTCCTGGCGGTCTTTGTCAGGTCGACATGTGCGATCTTGGCCAGTGTCTTCTTGTCGAGCGGTTTTTCCGGAGCCACGAACGCCAGGCTCAGGTCATCGTCTGTCAGCACGAGCCGGCCGGGGATTTCCGTACCGTCAGCAAGGCGATACTTGACCTCGCGGACCTCGCCTTTGAATTGCAGTTCGATGGCTTGCCCGCCGGCGTTGATCTTCATCTTTCCGAGCGCCTTTGTCGGATCTAGCAGCGGTACGATCGTCAGGCCTGAGGCGTCGATAACCGTACCGAGCACTTTGACCTTCTGTTCCTGGTCGGGCATCTTTATCATCGGCCCGCCTCCCGTGGCGGTGATCTTGACAACGGCCTCGATGTGGACGATCGCCTTGCTATAGGTCTTCATCAGATCTTTGGACGCATCGGCCAGCGGGTCGTTCTGGGCCAATATCGGAGTCGCTGACAGCATCGCAACGCACGCGGTAATCCATAACCCACTCTTGTTCATTCTTCAGTACCTTTCACTTGCGAGATTACAAAGGGGAATATCGGTTTAACAAAACGATTGGCGGGTTTGCTCAATCCGTCGACCAGACCGGTTCGATTTCTCGGTAGATTGTGTGTATGCCGCGTCGGATGAAGAACACTACGCGTCGCGGCCGGGCCGACTTGACCTTCTTGAGCGCAGCTTTCAGAACGTCAACGTCAGCGGTGTGTTGGCCCTGGACACTGATAAGAACGTCACCCGAGGCCAAGCCGCCCAGCGCCGCCCAGCCGCCGGAGGCGACTTTCACCACGAGCACTCCTCGCAGTTTGGCGTCGAGCCGTTTCTTGAATTTGTCCATCGCCGACATGTTTCTGGCGGTGAACTCGAAATTGTCGTCTTCGTATCTCGCCAGGCGATCGGCCGGTGCGGGAGGGGCCTCCAGGGTCATCTTGATTTCGATGTCCTTGGCGCCTCTTCGCACGCTGAGAACCACCTGGCCGCCCACGCGATACTGGCGGATCATTGTTTCGAAGACCTCGCCGTCCTCGACTTGGGACGCTTCGACGGCGTCTGAGTCTACTTTTAAAATGATGTCGCCGACTTTCAGTCCGGCTTTTACGCCGGCCCGGCCGGGATATACTTCCGTAACTCGCACGCCGGTCTTGCCCTCCAGGCCGAGACCTTTGGCCAGATCGCGCGTGAGCACCTGGGTGTTCACCGCAGGCCAGGGTTTCTTGACGCGCGCCGGCTTGTCGGAGTCGCGCTCCTTTCCGACTTTGACTACCGTCATCAGTTCCTTCGTGCCGCGCAGGAGCGTGACCATAACGCCGACAGGCTCGCTTTTGCCTTTAGTCGCCTGCGTGGTGATCTTCTGCAATGCGGCAATGTTCGCGACAGCTTTGCCGTTTATCTTGCGTATGATGTCGCCGGTCTGGATCGCGGGCTTGGCTTCGCCGCACGGACCGCCGGGTCGCAACGACCCCACGAGCACGCCGTTCTTGTCGCTGCGGTGTCGTTCCAACGCCATCATGCGCGACAGGTTCCTGGCTGTAACGCCCCAGGATTTCAGCTCCGTCGGTTTCGGCAGCGCCGCTTCTCGCGCGACTGTGCTCATCGTCAGCTTCATCGCTTTCTTACCGCGAATCAGATCAATGCTGACTTTCTTGCCAACCGGCGTGCTCAAGACGAGTTGATTGAAAAGGGGCAGT
>CAYMSH010000613.1:0-2121 GCA_964392945.1 uncultured Planctomycetaceae bacterium
CCATCGGGCTTTGACCATCGATCGAGTTGACGCACAAAGCGACGCCCGGCGAATTGAACGATGCCGGTTATCGTGTTTCCAGTGGCGGTGAACTTCTGCTCGACACCGTTTACCGTGAGTTTCGAGACCTTGTCGGCCCCTGGCAGATGGACTGCGAAGTCAACCAACGCGCCCGGCCGACCCGAGACGCCGGTGATATGTAGCGTCGAACCGTTCAAAACCGCCTTGCCTTCGAGTCCGGCCAGAACCGGGCCGTCGCTCTTTGCGATCCGTTTCAGTTCGAACAGCAAACACGAGTCGGCCGGCACGATCACCCTGGCCTTTCGGCCTCGCTTGAAAGCTGATTTCCCATTGGCGTCCAGCAGCAGCTTGCCCATCTCCGACGGATACAGTTCAACGAATTCATACGTTCCATCGACCTGCAGATTTATCTCGTCACCGACCTCAAACGTGATCTCCGCCGGCCGCGGGTTACCGTTGAACAGAAACACAAAACCATGCTCGCCCTTGATCCGCGAATACCCGTCGACCGCACTGCAAACCACTTGGGAACCGAACGGTTCGGTATAGTTTACGTACTCGAAATTATCCCTGGCCCACTTGCCCCACTTCCTGTAGAACTCGACGTAGCCCGGGACCAACTCGGTTTCGTACGGCATGATCGTCGGCATGAACGAGCCGGCGATCGCCAGCGACGACATCACGCTGTACTTCCAACCATTGTAGTCCCACGCCTTGATCAGATCCCGCCGGAATCCGCCCTCGCTTATCCGGTGTACAAGCGAGTGAGAGGTAACCGCCGGCGTGAAGCGAAATCGCATCGACCAATTGTTCTGGAATCGCAAGCCGTCGGCCTGCTGGCGGTCGTCGGATATCTGCTTGTGTCTGGTCGAGACGAGAATGGTCTGCTCGTTGTAGACCTCGTGCTGGTCCACGTGCTTCAGGCCCCAGAGCCCGAAGTTCTTGGTCCCGTAGAAACCCTGGATGAACAGCCCGGGCGTTTCGGCCTTCAGGCGGGCCATCAGTTCGATGCACCGCCGCCAGCCTTTGTATCCGCCCTTGTTGGCGAAATGCCCGTGCGATTCGTTATGACAGTTCATGCCCGATCCGAGGCTCGGGTCCCAACTCCAGTTGATGAGCTTGTACTTCTTGATCGTGTTGCTGTGAACCGCGCGCCACCAGCCGAAGAACTCGTCGCACGCCATGCAGTTGTCCGGGGCGCGATTGCCCTCGGCGTCGGTCTTTTTCCATTCGGGCTGGTCGGGTCGGAAGTTCAGGCCCGCGGCGTTGCCCTGGCCGCCATGGGCCGCACAGCCCATGTAGAATCCATAGCGGATCCCCTTCTTCGTCGCGTAATCGCATATCCTCGCCGCGGTGTGTTTAGGATCGTCCGGGACGACGTCCCAATACGCTCGATCCTTGTCGGGCTTGCGATACGGATGCAGCGGTTTGAAGATGATCATGTCCCCGCCGATCTTGGAAAACGTGTCGATGGTCTTGTAGAAATAGTCTGCGTCGGCGGCGTTTCGGGGCATCTGCGGCAGCGGGTGGAAGAACTGGTAGTTAACGTTCAGGAACTGCTTCTGGGCCGGCGCCAGGTAGTCCAGCGCGTAAGTGCGCATCGCCCGGGTCTCGTTGCGGTCAAGCGGTTTGTAGCCCGAGCCGTTTGCGTTGTAGCGGAAGGGCCTGCCGCTGTCGGCGACCATCACACCGGACTTTTTGTACACACCGATAAACTGCGGCTCGGACTGATAACCCTCGCCAGCCTTCAGGATCAGCGACGGCTCGAACGAAAGGGCCATCCCCTTGTCGTCCATGTCGGTCTTGAAATACGGATTCTCGATCCCGCTGAACATTCCGCCTTTTCCGTAGCGGATGAAGTTGACCGTGGGCGCGGCGATGAACGTTGTGTAGTGAACGGTCTCCTTCGCGGGTCGGGCGAACTTGGTCCGTCCAAGCACAAGATTCTTCAGGCGCAACGGGGCTTTGTTCTCGATCTTCAAACTCCGCCTGAAGAAACCGTTTTCGCCTTTAAGCGTGTAGATCAGACTGACGCCGATCTTGCCGAAATCGAATCGATATACTACCCGCCCCTTGTCCCGTTTGACTCCGGTCGGCTTG
>CAYMSH010000614.1:0-2119 GCA_964392945.1 uncultured Planctomycetaceae bacterium
GGAGATCGCCGACGGCGGTCTGGTGACCAATAGCATCGCATACGTCGGGCACTACTCCGGGGCTGTGGGCCTGGTGCAGGTGCGCGGAACGGACTCCGAATGGGTCAACAGCAGCAGGCTCTACGTCGGCGGCGGCGGCTGGGGGACTCTCGAGATAACCGACGGCGGAATCGTGCGAAACGGAGACTGCTACGTTGGCGACGGAGCCGGCTCGACAGGCGCGGTCACCATCAGCGGAACTGACTCGGCTTGGCTAAACGGGACATCGTTGATAATAGGAAAGGCCGGCGACGGAACTCTGGATATCAGCGGCGGCGGGGCGGTTAGCAATGGATACGGCCATGTCGCCGACAGCCCCGGCTCCACCGGCGGGGTAACCGTCAGCGGGGCCGATTCATCCTGGACCAATCTGCACGGCATGAAGGTCGGCGATTACGGCTCGGCCACGCTGGACATCAGCAACGGCGGATACGTACGCAGCAACGTGTACGCGCTGCTGGGCCAGGAGGCTGATTCTTCGGGCCAGGCTACGGTCAGCGGGACCGATTCGCTGTGGAGCGTGGCGACGGATTTCGACGTGGGGTTCCGCGGATACGGCTCGCTGGACATCAGTGCCGAGGGAGCGGTCAGCAACCATAACGGTGTGATCGGACGGGCGGGGACTCCCGAGTCGGTAGGCGAAGTCACCGTCAGCGGGGCCGGGTCGACCTGGACGAACAACGGTTACCTGCAGGTCGGGCGATACGGATACGGAACTCTTTCGATAAGCGGCGGGGCGACTGTCACCAGCGATGAAGGATTCGTCGGATACGAATCGGCCGGGGCGGTGGTCGTAAGCGACTCCGGATCGGCGTGGACCAATGCCCAAGACCTGTACGTCGCCAGGGCGGGGGTTGGTACGCTGGACATCAGCGCGGGAGCCGAAGTGAGCAACGCGCGTGGATACATAGGCAAGGAGCCTGGGGCCGCCGGCGAGGTGACGGTTGCCGGAGTCGATTCGAACTGGACCAGCGCAGGGGACCTCTACGTTGGCGACGCCGGGGATGGGGCTTTGGGCGTCAGCGACGGAGCGTCGGTAATCAACCAGGAAGGGACCATTGGAAACGAATCCGGCTCGGCGGGCCTTGTCGTCGTCAGCGGAGTCGGTTCGGAGTGGACCAATTTCAACGGGCTGTACGTGGGCAGAAACGGATACGGACGGTTGGATATCAGCGGCGGGGCGTCGGTGAGCAACGCTGCAGGGCATATTGGCGGAGATGTCTCGGGCATATCACTCCCGCTTGCTCCCCAGCCGGCCGCCAGCCCGGCGGCTGACGAGGAATTTGCTGACCGCACCGGCGTAGTCACTGTTAGCGGGCCAGGCTCGATATGGACCAATAACTTCGGACTCTTTGTCGGGCATGCCGATTCGGTGGTGGGCTTGTTCGGGGACGGCACGCTTGAGATCAGCGCCGGCGGGACCGTCGAAAGCACGGCGGTTCACATCGGAGAGACCGCAAACACCATCGGATGGGTCGATGTCAGGGACTTCAACTCATCTCTCGTAAGTTCAGGCGGGCTCTACATAGGCGGGAACTCATTATCCGCAGGCGGCACGGGCGATCTGCACATAAACGGCGGTTCGGTTACAGTCGCCGACGAGATGGTGATCTGGCCCGGCGGATGGCTCACTCTGAACGGCGGCTTGCTGACGACCAACAGCCTCGATTCGACCGGCTTGGTGGATTTCCATGCCGGTACGCTGGAGATCACCGGCGGAGTTGCAGTGATGAACTCGCCGCTGATGATCCCGGTAAGCGGGCGATTGATCGGTACGGGCGACGTTCAGACGGCGATCGGCAGCTTGGCTGGTTCGAGCATTGAAGCCTACGGTGATCTGGGCCTGGGCGACGAGTCGCGTTACGACGGATTCTCACACGCCGGGACGCTTCTCGTCGGCTCGCACGCCGTTACGTTGTACAGCAAGGGATTCGCCAATCTCGGAGTCGTTACTGAAATCGACGGAGGCGTTCTGGCCGCCGCCAACGGCGTGCTGGTGGGCATGGGCGATAATATTGTCGGCTCGGGCTCCGTTGTCGCGAAAAACCCCGCTGGGTTAGGCTCGACGATCGAGGCCCCC
>CAYMSH010000615.1:0-2105 GCA_964392945.1 uncultured Planctomycetaceae bacterium
GTGGTTTGTCTTCGACAGCGTTGGGACGGGGTGGTGCGCAGGTATCCGGACGATTACTCCGATATCGAACAAGAAGCTGTTCGCCTCATAACCCAGCAGCGTCTCTTTCAATATGACAGCGGCGGCGAGGGACTTCGTCTGATCGAAATGAAGCCGAACTTCAAGGTCGGTTTAGGCGGCAATCAATGGGAGTCGGCCTGGGATATCGAACAGAGAGGCGCTTCGGTTAGCCTTACGCTGCATAACGGCAACCGCAAGATGTGCATACTCGACCAAAAGGGAGAAGCGACCTGGCATGGCAGATGTCTGCATTTTGAGAAGTCGCCCGTTAAGGTCGAGCCGATTACGCAGCTTCCTTCGAAGCAACGGACTATCGCCGAAGAAATCAAGACGCTACTGGGGCGATCTGCAACGACCGGCGGGGGGGAGATCAAACGAGTCGCATCCGCCGGACCCTTCCTGTACCGTCGTGTCGGGCATGACCGACGGGCGATGGAACTGTCAAGCGATCACACTATTGTCCGAGGCGCAGGCGGTCTCGAACGATGGTGGTTCCTGGACACATCGGCCGCACCATGTGAACTTCAGGTCTGGGGAGAGGCGGGGCTTACATGCGGTCTTGTGCAGCATGCCGACGGCGTCTGGCGAGGGAATTGGCGAATGCACGAGAAGATGCCCGTGGAGTTGATCCCAGGCCCCCAGGCGTTAGGCGGTGCGGGGCTCGCCGGCGAAGGGGCGGTCTTATCTGAAGGAAGTGATCCCTCTGCGGAGCCTTACTACGGAAGTAGTCCGGCCGCGGTGATCGAAAGCCCAGTTGCTTCCTACTACGGCGGCGTCTCAAATCTGCTGAATGACAGTTCGAGCGCACCGAGTTATTATGGAAGCAGTTCCGGCCTGACGTAGTCCATGCTCGCGCAGCTTAAGGACAACCGTGTTTACTGGGGACTCGGAGATTCGATAATGGATGTTAAGCAACTGGTCCTGGCGATTACTACAGTGGACCGCGAACCGCAGTATGTGCACCGGACGCTGGCGAGTCTGTTCGCCGCGGACTCGCTGGCCCACGATCTGCATTCGGTCCACCTTGTGATCGACACATGCGACGTCGGTTACCTGCAGGACTACCGACATCACGAGCGATTGTCTTTTCATCCGCTTCGCCAGTCCGAACGCGATCGGATGAAAGACTGGACGCCGCACCGAAGATGCTGTCACAACTACATGCGATGCCTGAGTCTGCCGATTCCTGAAGGAGGAGGCGTTTGCGTATGCGAGGACGATATCGTATTCAGGGACCAGTTCGTTCATCGCCTTCTGGGGACGGTTGACGAACTGGAGGAACACACCGGAGCAAACGACTACTGTTTGTCCCTGTTCACGGATTGCGATCTGGAGCAGAGCGCCTCTTTCTACCGCGGACGCTACTTCTGCAGCTACGGATGGTCCTTCCACGGCACGCAGTGCATGTACTATCCGCGCCGCACGGCTGAGAGTGTTCGAGAATATATCCGGGAACACGGAGTCGACACATTTGACGATTGCTGTGATCTGCTGATCGGCAAGCTGTACGCCGACAAGATGTACGCCAGCCCTCGCTCCCTGGCCGACCATATCGGGACCGCGTCGACGGGGCTGGGCGGATCGCCGCCATCGCCGACTTTCCACAGACCATATGTGCCGATCAGCCCTGAGCAATGGGGCCAGTGCACGTGAACTTGTCCATCGAGGATATGTGATGCAACTGATACCAAAAGTGTTCCACCGGATATGGGTCGGGCCGGATCCGCCGCCGCCGACTGCCGAAGAGTACGCCGCCTCCTGGCGAGACCGTCATCCAGGCTGGGATATGGAGTTATGGACGGATCAGAACATGCCTCAGGGGCAATTGAACCGGGATATATATCGATATACGGACAATCAAGCCCAGAGGGCCGATATCCTGGCCCATGAAGTGCTGAATCAATTCGGAGGCGTTTACATTGATATCGATTTCGAGTGTCTTAAGAACATCGAGCCTCTGCTGGAGGACGTGTCGTATTTCTACGGCGAGGAATTGGCGGCGCGTCCGGCTCTGGGCATATTCGGATGCATCGCCGGACATCCAT
>CAYMSH010000616.1:0-2102 GCA_964392945.1 uncultured Planctomycetaceae bacterium
GGGCCTTGCCGATATCGTGATTTCCGACCGAGAGAATATACGGGACCTTGCCGTCCAGCAGGCTCATCGCGGCGTTGAAGTTCCGCCAGTCGGTCTCGTTGCTTCCGGATTCGACCATGTCGCCGACGTGAAGAACGTACTTGATGTCCTTGGCTTTGTGGTTGTCTGCGATCCATTTGGCGGTTGTCTTGACGACCTCGGGGAACTTTCGCGAGGCCCACTGTGTGTCAGGTATAATCGCAAGACGGAACGGTCGGGCCGCCGAGGTCGGAGCCGCGATCTTCGGCGGCTTGACACAGCAGCAGCAACCGGAAACGAATAGGGTAGCCAGAATCAGGAGTTTTGTTTTCATACAAACGAGGATACCCGCCGGCCTGCGGCAAGACAAGCTTGAGTATCGTCGCCTATTCGAAGACAATCGTATGCTATGACAATGATGCGGATACATAATCGGCGTGAATTCCTCAAAACGATCGGCGTGGGAACTGCTGTGGCGGTCGGCTCGGGGGACATGTTCGGCCAAAACCGCGAGACCAACTCGCCAGCCGGTGCGTCTATACGAAAACGAATCGAGGGGCGTACGTTTCCGTCGGTATTCCAGGCGTGGAACCCGGCGACTAATCTCAAAGATGAGGACAAGCTGACGACTATCGCTCGTCACGATCTGCTGTTTCACGGCGTAGGGATGTTCGGCCTGCAGTGGGACCATCGATATCCGGGACTCGCCACCGGATTCACGAAAAGCAGTATTCGCCGCGCGGTCGTCAAGCGAAAGCAATTCCTCGACAAGAACCCCAACATGATTCTCCTGGCCGAGATTCGCTACCGAGACGCCAGGAACACATGGCTGCCGAAGGGCCACAACTACTGGCGTCGCGACAAGGACGGAAAGATCAAGAGCGGTTGGGCCGAAGGCGGATATCTCCAACTGGATTTTTCCAACGACGCCTACCGTCGGCACGTGGCGCTGCGGGCCGGAGCCGCTGTGGCCTCGGGAGCTGTCGACGGGGTGATGCTCGACTGGTGGCGTGACGATGACGATCACCTGGCGCTGATCAAGCTGGTCAGGACGGCTGTCGGGCGCGATGCGATTATTCTGGCCAACGCCAACGATCGCAAGACGCCCAGGACGGCGAAGTACGTCAATGGATACTTCATGGAGTGCTATAAATCCGCCACGCCGGCTCACTGGAAACAGATCGCCGATACTCTCGGCTGGGCCGAGAAGAACCTCCGCAAACCGCGGGTCAACTGCCTGGAAACGTGGTATCACAAATCGCGAGACGACCTGAATCTGATGCGGGCGGCTACTACGCTATCGCTCACGCATTCGGACGGATACTGCCTGTTTTCCGACCCAAACCCGCTTCCCAGCGGCGATCATCTGCACAACTGGTACGCTTTCTGGAACAAGTCGCTCGGCAAGCCCAAAGCCCCGGGCCGAATCAATCGCGACGGGACCACGAGACGCGAATTCGACAACGGGACGGTTATCTACAATCCGATGGGCCGCAAGCCGGTCATGGTGCGCCTTGCCGGCGACAGGACGTCTCTGGCTACCGGTAAGACCGCACGCGTTCACAAGATCGGCTCCTGCGACGGCGACATACTGCTGGTCAAGCGACTGACCGACTGAGCGTTACTGGTCCGGATCGTTGCGACCCTGTCTCGATCCTCCAAGGCTTCTCAACGGATACAGCAGCACGCCGAAAATGTTGGGAATGCTGTTGCGCGCGTAGCGCAGCATGTCGCGGGCCGGCCTGGCGCCGGGATCGGTCATGTTAATCAGCAGCAGCGCCACTATGCGAGCCAGGAACGACAGCACAAACCTCACGTGCCAATTGTTCCAGACGAACATGGTATACTGGCCGGCGACGTTGACTGGCCCGAACGCGATCGGCGCATCCTGGAGCCCGCGGGTCAGATACGCCGCCAGGCCGCCGACAACTCCGCCGAGCACGCCTCCCATCGCCACAAGCACCGCGTGAGCTGCGACGTATTTGCTGCGTCCCTTGCCGTCGGCGAAACTGAGGATGATGTTGTTCTGGGCCATCGTCACCGCGGTCCATCCGATCCCGCCGATGATGATCGCGATGAGCATC
>CAYMSH010000617.1:0-2097 GCA_964392945.1 uncultured Planctomycetaceae bacterium
GGCACAGTGGCGAGGTCATCTGAACGTCGGAGGCTTCGCCTGAACGGTTACGAGTCATTTAGGATCAGGAAGGTCGGAACGGAGTCTGCTGGGTGGAGCTTGGCCGGGTCGTTTTCCAGCTTGGTTCCCGATAGGGTGATGCTTCCATGCTGTGCTGGGTTGGTCAGGGCCGTTGGCTGAGTGCGGTCGTAACGTCCTGCTGGCTGCAGTGATTGAGTGTGATCCTAAAGATGCCGATAGTTGGTTGGTGGATACATCTTGTGTTTTATGAACGCATGGCGACAGGGGTCGCCGTTGCGTGGCATGGAAGAAAGGAGATGTGCCGAGGGATTGGTGGAGCTTATCGCATGGTCGGTAAGCACGTATGAGGATGCTGGATGTCCTCTCGGTGCGCCGGCGTTTCACAAGAGGCGGCTGATGTAATGTAGTGACGGTGTGAAACTGTTTTAGTTTTGCCGAGTGCCTGGACGTTGGAAGCAGGTGTTAAGACTTGAGGGTCCTGCTGATCTGACGAACGGATTTGTTTTTGACCGAGGAACCTAGTGTACGTTTTGTGCACGTAAGTCGAGAGGTGAGTAATAAGATGGGAAAGCTTGTATCAAAATATGTAGTGGTCGGGCTGGTCCTGGCCCTGTTTGTGTCAACAGGTTTGGCTTCGTCGCCGGTGCGCCGGGCTGCTGACAAACTGGTGGCCGATCAGATGGCTAACGGCAGTTGGCCTGCGGAACCGTTTTTCGCCGGCGAGTCCACGATTGGCCTGAGCCACGCTTTTGAGTTGACTAATAACAACGCGTACAAGACCGCCGCCGAGAGCGGCGGCGCCTATGCGTTGAATTCCGCCGGCTACAATCCGTCCACCGGCGGTTTTAGCTTCAGCCTGATCCCCGCCGAAGCCTACGCAATGGCTCGCTTGAGTGCGATTCAGGCAAATCCGGGCAGCAACTACTGGCGGACGGCGCTCGTTGATGATCTGAACGCCGTCAATGCTACTGCGGCGACAATTCTCTGGTACCAGAACGACCTCAACGCGGAAGATTCGAGTGCTGTGTACGACGTAGCGCGTATGGCCGTAGCCGCCGACTACGTTGGCCATGCTTCAACGACAACCTGGCGGGACGGCGTGATAACGCTTCTGTCCGATATCGAAAACAGCGATGCATCTCCCGTTATGGCGCTTGGCGCCGCTGTTTGGGCTCTGGCTTCGACCGGTGACATCAGTGCGGACACCCGTGTGGTGTGGACAGGCATTCAGGTAAAGGATCTTCCCGGCGTGCTGGCCGGTTGGCAGGCTCCTGACAACTCCTTCTACACGAAATTTGACATTACCATGGGCGAGGGTTTCACCGAAACCACCGCTTTGGGCACGTTGGGACTGCAGGCGGCTGATGCGAGTTCCCCCAGCTACTCGTTTGCCTCCGAGATTGCCGCGTCGGTTGGGGTGCTTGAGTCCGGCGTGGGCGATCCAGGCGGCGATGTGTACTGGGCGATTAACAATCCGCTGAGCGGAGCCCATTCTTTCGTGGGTGGTGAGACACTGGAAGCGATTCCGGAGCCGGCGACTATGACTGTTTTACTGATTGGAGCGGTTGGCGTTATTCGTCGCCGCCGTGGGACTAGGGTATAGGGAAAGTACTGAAGTTTTGGTGCTTGCTCAAACGACTGAAAGAAAGGTTGGATATCGGGATGATAAAGTGGATGTCCGTGAGTAAGATGCCTGGGATTGCGGTCGCCGGGGGCTTGGCGGTCCTTGCGGTGGCTACCCTCTGCTGGGTAGGTCAGGCTCAGGCGCGCGAATACGAGATTGGGTCAATAGAAGCCTTCGAGGCTGCGCTATTCGATCCGTTTTTGCTGACGGCGGATCCGTTTCTGCTGCCAGTGACCCGATCGCCGTCGCCTGATGAAGTGCTGCCGGTCGCGGCGCCAGCGCCCCGCGCGCCGTCGCCCCGCGGCGCGCCCGCAGCGGCCCCTGCGCCCAGTGTGGGTTCTACCTACATTCCGCCGATTAGGGTTCCATACAGGCCGCCCCTGCGCAGCCCCTCTCGTCCGCCGATTGGACCATAGCTGAGATTGAGCGTAGGGAGTTAATACTTAATAAAC
>CAYMSH010000618.1:0-2054 GCA_964392945.1 uncultured Planctomycetaceae bacterium
GACCCCTCGGAATTCAACTGCCAACTCCGTTACATGGTTAACGAGAGTGTCTTCCAGCGTCAACTCCCTTACTTCCAAGGTGGAGGACAATCAATCAGTTACTATATGAAACCTGCCTACCGTTGGTTGGGTGTATAGGCGCGTTTTATGTCTTCCCCCCACCGACCCGGCACCAACCAAAAAAAACGCGGGCGGGTCTTAATGACCCGCCCGCATTGGGCGGCACGCCCAGGGGTTGTGTGCTAGGCCCTTCTTCGTCGTCTGCGGACTACTGCTAGGCCTCCGACAAGAAGCAGCGTCATTGTCGCCGGTTCGGGAACTACCGGGCCGCTGGCGGTTACGACGTCCAGTTGGACTCCGCAGTTGTAGAAGTGACAGTCGGGGTCCAGGCCGAGTCCGAATCGTCCGTCGTAGGCGTAGTCGTTGAGCGTATCGAGCTGGTCCTGTGTGAATTCGTATTCCAGGTTCTGGCTCGTTGAGGGCAGGTTCTCGTATGTTATCAGTTCGAGACCTCTGCCGTCGAAGAAGTCCCCGCCGCGTTGCCCGTCGTAGTTCACCTCAACGCCGCGTCGGGCCTTGTCCAGCAGGTGTATGTACAGTACGTTGGGATTGTCGTCCCAGTTGCGGATCTTGCTGAAGGACAGTGTCGCTCCGATAACTATTTCGTATTGGTCATTCTCGTCAGGCGTGGTGTCCCAGGGAGTGTCCATTCCCCAGGTGTAGTTCCTGTAGTGGTCCAGATCGCCTAAGTCTCGGTCGGGGGGATACAACGTGTAGCTGCCGCCGGAAACGGCGCCCATTGCGCTTGAACTGATCAGGCAAATGATAGTGAATACTGCTGCTTTGGTAACGTGGTTCATATCTAGACCTCCTGGGCGTATGTATCGGTGCGCCGCTTGCGGCGCCTTGTTCGCATGGAACTACTTTGTCCCTGACGATTCGCTGTCTTGCGTTGACAGAAGAACAGTAAGATTTGAAATGCCGGCGGGCGAATTTCGGTAAGGTTTTTTTTGATAATTCTCTAAAGCCGGATCGGATACGTCCCGAAAGCGGTTCAATCAGGCGGCCGGAGCATCAGCAGGGACGGCTAGCGACAGGCTCGCTGCGCGATGTAGATTGTGTTGGTGTCTTCTGAGTTGACTATCGGGTTGAAGAACTCGATTATCTCGGCGCGCACGGCTTGGAACGCTTCCTGGAGCGAAGATATGAAGGCCTTGTCCGGCGGGTCGGCCGACCAGAGAGCGAACACGCCGCCCGGTGCGATGTGTCCGATCAGGCGGCGGATTCCGGCCGGGTCGTAAAACGCCGCGTGCTGCGGTTCGAGCAGGAAGCGGGGCGAGTGATCGATATCTACGACTATCGCGTCGTATGTAGTGGGTATGTCGGCCTGCGGGCCGGCGTCAAAGCCGGTGTCGGCCAGTGCGAAGAAGTCCGCGTGGACCAGCCGGCATCGCCGATCGCCGGTCAATTCGTCGCCCAGGGGGACCAGGCCTCGCTGGTGCCATCGAATGACCTCCGGCAGATACTCGGCCACCACCAGCGACTTGACGTTGTCGAACTCGAGCACGGCTTTGGCGGTGCAGCCCAAACCAAGCCCGCCTACCAGAACGCTGCAGTCGGCTCCGTCCAGTGCGTCGATCGCCAACTGGGCCAGTGCGATCTCCGAGTCGTTGACCAGCGACGACATGAGAAACTCACCGGCGAGTTTGACTTCGTATACAATGGCGTCATCCAGGCCCGGAGCCGTCCTGCGACGCAGGATCAGCTCGCCCAGCGGGGTTTGACTGTAGTCGAGTTCTTCGAACATTTCACTCCTTGATCATCGGAGGATACGAATCCCCGGGTCCTTATGCAAGGCGCACCGCGCAAACAAAAGCCGGCGGGTCATGGCGACCCGCCGGCGTTATCCATTCCTGGAGATTGTTGGGTGCTACTTGCGTCGTCTGCGGCGGATGACGGCGAGTCCTCCGGCCAGCAGCAGCGTGATAGTGGCCGGATCGGGAACCCATGGGCCCGATGCTGATTGGACATCCACTTGGACGCCGCAGTTGTAA
>CAYMSH010000619.1:0-2053 GCA_964392945.1 uncultured Planctomycetaceae bacterium
AGGAGCTTCGCCAAGATCGGCGACGCTGTGGACATCCCGAATCTCAACGAGATTCAGACAAGGTGCTACGACGAGTTCCTCCAGGTCGACGTTGAAGCGGCCAAGAGGAAGACCCAGGGTCTTGAGGCGCTTCTGCAGGAGGTGTTTCCGATCATCAGTTATGATGAGCAGACCACGCTGGAGTACCAGCATTATGAACTGGATGGCCCTCGCTATACAGTCCAGGAATGTCGCGACCTGCGTTTGACGTACGGCCGACCTTTCCGTATTTGCGTTCGCATGATTCGCAAGGATCACAAGGAAGTGCTCGAAGAGAGCATCTACCTCGGCGAGATCCCGATCATGATCGGCGGCGGTGAATTTATCATCAACGGCGCCGAACGCGTTATTGTCTCTCAGTTGCACCGGAGCCCCGGTGTCGACTTTAGCGTTGAAATGCAGGAATCCGATCGTCCGCTGCACGGGGCCAGGATTATCCCTCAACGCGGAAGCTGGATCGAAATCGCCGTGACCAAGAAAGACTCTCTTGCGATGCGAATCGACCAGTCGACCAAGATCCCGGCCACTACGTTCCTCCGCGCGATGGATGAGGCGTTCGGGACCGACACCGAGATCATTCGAGCCTTCTACAAGACCAAGTCGGTTTCGACGAATCGTCTGCGTCCTCAGACTTACGTCGCCCAGGCCGTGGTCGATCCCGAAAGCGGCGAGGAACTCGTTCCCGCCGGCGGACAGGTCGGCGAGGCGCTGACGAAGATCGTCGCCAGCCCGATCAAGAAGGTCGAAGTAATTACGAACATGAACGATCCGCTGGTGCTCAACACCCTCAGTGAAGATGCCTCGGATTCGCACGAATCGGCTTTGAGCCGCCTGTACATGCGTCTGAGACCCGGCAACCCGCCGCAGCCCGAAAAGGTCAGGGCTCTGTTCCAGGAGAAGTTCTTCGACACCAATCGGTATCGCCTGGGCAAGGTCGGACGTTTCAGGATCAATCGAAAATTCAAGCAGAATACCGCCGAAACTGAAATGACGCTCTGCACCGATGACTTCATGAACATCTTGAAGTACATCATGACGCTCCGCACCAACGACGGGCACATAGATGATATCGATCACCTGGGCAACCGACGTCTTCGCACGATCGACGAACTGGCGATCGAAGAAATGCGAAAGGGCTTCCTGAAGCTCAGGCGAACGGTCCAGGAACGAATGACGATCAAGGACCTTGACGAAATCGCCAAGATCTCCGAACTGGTCAACTCAAAGAGCATCTCTTCGAGCATGGACTACTTCTTCGGACGCGGCGAACTGTCGCAGGTAGTCGACCAGCAGAACCCGCTGAGCATGCTGACTCACGAACGCAGGCTGTCGGCGCTTGGACCGGGCGGCTTGAACCGCAAGCGAGCTGGTTTTGAGACTCGCGACGTACACATAAGCCACTATGGAAGAGTCTGCCCGATCGAGACGCCTGAAGGCCAGAACATCGGCCTGATCACGTCGCTGGGCATTTACGCCACAGTCGATGAATACGGATTCATCGTCACGCCTTATCGAAAGATCGCAAGAGGCAAGGCCACTGACAAGATCGAGTATCTCCGGGCCGACGAAGAAGCCGAAGCGGTCCTGGCTCCGCCCGACTCGCTGGAGAAGAACAGCAAAGGCGAATACGTTCTGCCCGAGCAGCACGTGTTGGCCCGAGTTCGCGGCGACCTGAAAATGGTCGACGGAAAGGACGTCGGATATCTTGACGTCTCGCCGAAGCAGACTGTCGGCGTATCGGCGGCGTTGATCCCGTTCCTCGAGCACGATGACGCCAACCGCGCGCTGATGGGCTCGAACATGCAACGCCAGGCTGTTCCGCTGCTGCGGAGCGAGGCGCCTGTCGTGGCTACCGGAATGGAAGTCGCGGTGGCGAAGAACTCCGGTCTCGTCGTCAACGCCGCCAAGGGCGGAACAGTGACGTACGTTGACGCAGAGCGAATCATCATCGACAACGCCGACGAATACGAACTCCGCAAGTTCAACAAGCTCAACGAACGAGCCTGCCTGAACC
>CAYMSH010000620.1:0-2035 GCA_964392945.1 uncultured Planctomycetaceae bacterium
CCAAGGACGCAGACGACATCGACCAGGCCGGAAAGGCCGTCATCGGAGCCAAGCGATACGCCGCGCTGTCAAAGGATATGGTGATGCTCACGCGTCTCCGCGCCGAGCAACGCCGCCTGGCGACTATGAAGCGTGCGTACATCGCCGTCGCCAAGGCCAACGCCACGCTGAAAACCAGCCCCGACGATCCGGAAGCCAACGAGACTGTCGGAGGCTACTACTGTTTCGCCAAAGGCGACTGGCTGGTTGGGCTGCCGATGCTGGCCAAGTGTTCGGATGAAGCGATCATGCGCGCGGCGAAAACCGAACTTGCCGGGCCGGACACCGCGGCGGCCAAGGTCGCCGTCGGCGACGCATGGTGGGACCTGGCGTCCAAGCACCGCGACAGATCCGCCGCCAAGTCGATCAAGCTGCACGCCGGAGCCTGCTACGAAGCTGTTATCGACGAGCTGACCGGCCTGCAGAAAGCCAAATACGAAAAACGCATTCAGAGTTCCGGTATCCGCGGCGTGTCGGCAGGGCGGTTCTCCGCGTCGGCCTCGGCCGCCGCCATCGCGAAAATGAGAAAACGAGAAGGTCTGCTACTGTACTGGAGTTTCGATCGCAAGACGATGATCAAGAAGAACAATCGTCCGCTGATCGTCAATCTGGCGAATCCCGAAAAGAAGGGCGCGTTAAAGGGCAAGCCGAAACTCGTCAAGGGCAAAGTCGGCGACGCGTTGGAGTTCGACGGCAAGGAGTCTCATGTGACAATGTCGTACCGCGTTTTCGGCAAGACCAAGGGCACGGCGATGGTCTGGGCCAAGTGGTCCGGTAAGAAGTCCGGGGTGTTTTGGGTCTTCAACTGCGGTCCGCTGGGTTTCAATCTCGACACCAAGAACAGGGGATGGTACGGCAGGTACGGAGCTACCTACCTGGGATGGAAACGCGGTGTGAAAGGCGCCGCCCGTCAGCCCAAGCCGGGGCAATGGTATCACATGGCCGTTACGTACGACGCGAAGATAGTGCGGTTTTATGTAGACGGAAAGGAAGTCGCCACACGCCCGCTGGTCAACGAGAAGTGGGGCACCTGGAATGTGGCCGCCGGAGGATCATCAAAGCCCGAAACGCTCTTCGACGGCGTTGTCGATGAAGCGTACCTGTTTGAAGAAGCCCTGACCGCCGCCGAAATCGCGGCATACCACAAAGCCACCGCCGGGAAATAGAACCGCCCGGCGCTACAAATCCAAAATCACTAGAAGTGTCTTTGACATGCGGGGTGTGTGTGGTACACTCAGAACGGCGTATAACGGTATTTCTCGGGCAGGGTGAGTGTCGGCATTTCCCCTTCCTGGTTCGGGTTCATTGTCTTGTTAGTGAGGTGGATAAGGTTATGGGTAAGATAACAGACGAATGTGGGCGCAAACCGATCATCGAGGCCCTCGAGCCGCGTCTGCTGCTTAGCGGAACGACTTATGTTGTTGATTCTCTGCTGGACACGACAGCCGCTGACGGCGCCGTGACGCTTCGCGAGGCCATCGAGGCCGCTAACACCAATAGCCCCGTAGGCGACGCCCAGGCCGGCTCAGGCTCTGAGGCTGACATTATCACATTTCATTCCTCCCTGTCCGGAGGAACAATTACGCTGGGCGGAAGGGAATTGACGATCAGTGACGATCTGGAAATCCGTGGCCCGGGGTCCGACCAACTCACTATCGACGCCAATGACCAGTCACGCGTATTCTTTTCGCGATCCGGCGGCTCGCTGCTCCTCGACGGCTTGACGATAACCGGCGGCCGCGCGTCTCGTGAAGGCGCCGGGATATTCATGCATGCAGGGAGCGACCTGACGCTGACGAACACAACGGTCTCGGGGAACTCGGCTGAAAGCGGCGGTGGGATACTCATGCATTCAGGAAGCGTCCTTTCGCTGACGAACTCAACGGTCTCGGAGAACTCGGCCAACCGGGAAGGCGGCGGTATATTCATGCGTACAGGGGGCGCGGTGACGCTGGGGAACACAACCGTATCGGGCAATTCGGCATACCGCGGCGGG
>CAYMSH010000621.1:0-2032 GCA_964392945.1 uncultured Planctomycetaceae bacterium
TAAGCGTCAAATGATCGAAGCTAACGGTAATTTACAGAAAACTTGTTGCACTACTTTTGCCGTTGCCGTTGCCGTCAGCCGTTGCTGTTGCCGTTCACTTGATCCTTGTGCGTTTCTTGCTGGCTGTTGAGTGTTGGCCTCTAAGCCGTTCGTCGTCAGCCGTAGCCCATCACGTATCCCACATTTCGTCGCCCTGGCGAAGCGCTTTCGGCGGCGAGAATATTTCGTGCAGTATCATCGCCTGCTGGGCCGCCGAGCGGGTGGTCAGTTCTGGTATGCCCGGTTTGCCGATCTGCTCGGTCTCCATGGGTCGTGCCCCGCCTGGTACGCTTACCAGGCGGGCCTCTATCGCTTGCGTGTCGGCCTCGGGAGACTGGCGCGTCGCCATACGCTGGCTCCGCTCGGCTTCGAGCTGCGCCTGACGCTGCTGGCGAAGCTGCATCTCCTGGGCCACGCGAACGGTCTTCTCGGCCGATTCCTGCTGACGCACCGGCGGAGGCTGAGTCGGCTGTGCACGCTGGGCGCGCTGGGCGCGCCGACTCTGTGGGGTCTGTTTACGAGCTCCGGGCCGGGCCGGGGGGGTCTTGGGCTTGGCGGTCTTGTCAGTCTTCTGGCTTTCCTTCCACTTCTGGAAGACTGAACTGATCAGACCTATGCCGATGAACAGCAGCAATCCGACTATATGCACCCAGTCGAACTCTTCGTCGGCCGCCAGTATGTACGCCAGTATATTCATGGCCTGTCGCTATTTCTTATCGTCTTTGGGTTTCTCGCCGCCGCCGATGTTGTCTCGCATCTTCGTGTCGGCCTGGATGTTTCGCAGGCGGTAGTAGTCCATCACACCAAGTGAGCCCTTGCGGAACGCCTCTGCGATAGCCAGCGGGATTTCCGCTTCGGCCAGCACGACTTTGGCTCGATTTTCGCGGACCAGAGCGGCCATTTCCTGTTCCTGGGCCATCGCCATTGCGCGGCGTTTTTCCGCCTCTGCCTGGAATCGCCGCTTGTCGGCTTCGGCCTGGTCGGCCTGCAGTTTGGCGCCAATGTTCTCGCCTACGTCAACGTCGGCGATGTCGATCGAGAGGATCTGGAATGCGGTTCCTGCGTCCAGGCCCTTGTCGAGCACGCCTTTTGAGATCAGATCGGGGTTCTCGAGAACGGCTTTGTAGGTGTCTGACGAACCGATCGTCGTGACGATGCCCTCGCCGACGCGTGCGATGATTGTTTCCTCGGTAGCGCCGCCGATCAGGCGATCGATGTTCGCTCGCACCGTCACGCGAGCTTTGGCTTTTACCTGGATGCCGTCCTTGGCCACGGCGTCAATGCTGACTTTGCCAGTGGCGGGGTTGGGGCAGTCGATAACCTTGGGGTTAACGGAAGTCTGCACGGCCTCGAGTATGTCTCGTCCGGCCAGGTCGATCGCCGTGGCCAGTTGCCATTCCAGCGAAATGTTGGCCCTGTTGGCCGCGATCAGCGCACGGACCACGTTCATGGGCCTGCCGCCGGCCAGGAAGTGCGTTTCGAGCTGCTCGGTGTTCAGGTCGATACCAGCGCGTACAGCCTGGATGCGCGCGATCACGATAGTCGCCGGATGCACCTTTCGCAGCCGCATGCCGATAAGCTGGAACATTCCTACGTTGGCGTGCGCCGAGAGGGCCTGTATCCACAGCCCGAACAGCGGGGCGAACAGAGCCAGGAACGCTATAACGACTACAAGAAGTATCACCAACCCCACGATTCCGGGCACACTCATGCCTTCCTCGGCCAGCATCATTACCGTCGCCATTGTCATGTTTCTATCCTTTCACTGCAGGTCTCGCCAGTTGACTGCTAATTATTGGGGTCCGCCGCGCGGACGATTACGTTCATCGAATCGGCGCTGACTACCACGATCGGGGTGTCTTTCTCGATCATGCCGGTCTCGGCCTGGGCTGGAATGCGATTGGCTCCGATCTGCACCATGCCGCCGGGCCTGAGCAGGGTGGCCGCAGTCCCGGTCTTGCCGATCATCTCGCCGTACGTGTCGGCTTCCGGT
>CAYMSH010000622.1:0-2032 GCA_964392945.1 uncultured Planctomycetaceae bacterium
CGATGAAATCGTTCGTTCCATCGCCGAGAGTGAGTGTCACGTTCGAGCCTATCACGCGGACGACTCGCCCGCCGGCCGCGTCGCGACTCTGCTAGAATTCGAACCGGTCGGTGCTCAGCGTCTGCCCGAAGATATCCAGACTTGCATCTTCGGCGAACACCCGCACGTAGGGACCTTCGGGGACCTTCAGTTCGACGGTCTCGCCGGCAATCTCGAAGCTCTCGTCGACCTCGACGAGCGTATTATTGATCTCCACCCCGAACGTTCCGCTCAGCGTAACGCCGGGAATATTGACCCCAACCGTCGCGACGAGCTTGCCGGCCAGTCCCCCGCCGGGTCCGCTGGTTATCAGGAAGGCGCCCTGCCCGTTGGAAACCGATATGAAGTCAGTTGAACCGTCGCCCAGCGACATGCTCACGTTATTCATAACGATACTGATGCGGCTGCCGGTGTCGGTGGTCACGTGTTCGAACGCCAGATCGCCTTTCAGGGTTAGCCCGCTCGAACCGCCTATGGTCAGGCTCGCTCCGATCGCCTCTACTCTCACGTACGGCCCGGATCGCAGATCGAGCGTAATCGTCTGTCCGCCAACTTCTATCGAATCGCTGACCGCAACATTGGTGGTGTTTATCGCCAATCCAAACGTTCCGCTGAACGTAACGCCGGGAACGTTGACCGCAACATCCGCACTTGCGACCCCGGCGATACCCGCCGAGGTAATCAGGAAGAAGCCCTGCCCGTTGGACATCGTCACGACGTCTCCGCCCAGCGACAGGCCAAGACCGGCTGCGGCCACTCTAACCTGCTTCTGGCCGAACGAATTGGTGACCTGCTCGAATACGAAGCTGCCTTCAATGCGCTGGTTCAGAACAGTCAGCACAGCCGGGTCGCCTTCGACCAGTCCGGTAACCTCGATCCGCACAAACGGCCCGGCCTGTAGGTTCAGTTCGAATACCTCCTCGTTGGGCAGTCCGGCGTTCAGCGTGAACGACTCGCGAATGGCCCGGTCGGTGTTGTTCAACGCCAGCTTGAAGCGGCCCTCCACGCTCAGCAGCGAACCGAGGTGGATCTGCAGCGTGGCGTCCAGGCCGCCGGCCAGTCCCGCACTGGTGACCAGGAAGGCGCCCTTGGCGATCGTGACCGTCACAAGGTCCTTCGAGCCGTCCCCGAAGCTCAGTTTGGCGTTGGAAATCGCGGCTTTGACCAGTCGCTCGCCGTTGGGCTTGGTGATCTGCTCGAACAGGATGCTGTCAGCCTGGAGGGTCTGACCGAGAATGGTCAGACTGGCCGGATTAACGAGCCCCGCCGGGTCGCCGATATCAACTCCAGCGGCGTCCCAGGGCGAGTAGAAACGATTAACCGCGCCCTCGTTGATCGCTACAACGTCAACTCCGACCACCGAATCGACCGCGCCGGCCGCAATAGCGGTCGTGTCGTCAGCGTCAGCGGTTAACGCAACGCCGTCGGCGAAGGCTCCGGAGCCCTGGTTGAGATACGCCAGATTCGTCCCGCCGCGATTGGCTGCGACGATATCCAGTCCATTCTGGTCGTCCAGGTCAGCCAGCGACAGGCCGGTTGTCTCGGCGGTGTCGGTTCCCAGATCAGTACTGGATACGACGGCTCCGTCTTCGAGAATGTAAATTCGGTTAACCTGTCCGTCATTGCCCACCGCGATGTCGAGGTCGCCGTCGCCGTCCAGATCGCCAAGCGCGATTGCTCGTGTGTCGTCATCTCCGGGACCAATCACAATCGACGGGGCGAAAGCCGCGGTGAAGTCGCGGGCGGCGTCCACGGCGTCTTCGGCGTCGCTGGTTGGAAGCAGCGAAAGCCCTTCCTCCGAAACGTCCACGAAGGTTATCATGTTGTTCGAGTTGATCGAAACTTCGATATCCCCGGCCAGTCCGATAGACTCAGCTATAACCGCCGCATTAACTGCATCCTGCAGATCGGCCAGCAACTCGTCGATCTTAACATGATCGGTGGTATCGGCCATATCCCGCGTAACATCCACATCCTGAGCCGAACCAATCTC
>CAYMSH010000623.1:0-2022 GCA_964392945.1 uncultured Planctomycetaceae bacterium
GTTCGGTCCGTCGTTCGGCGCGGCCAGGCGGTTCGATCCGGTGTCGATTGTCTCCTTCGATCCGATCAGCAGTCGGCTTTCGTATGCGGGTCTGTTCTTCGTCGAGCCGATGAAGACTCTCGCCCTGGCGCATCCGCCAGGGCCTACGATGTTGTCCAGTCCGACCCGGCTGCGAAACGCACTTGCGCATTGCGGTAGAGGGAATCTCAGTTCGCTGTAGGCGTGTACGGCGAATCCCCAGGCGTAGTCCTGTCGTCCGCTGCGGAGCATTTGTCCGGTCCAGCTGCTGTTAGTTCGTTTGCGGAGCAACGGCGGGCTGAGGCTCGAGACCGGGCGGACCCGGCAGAGCGGAACGCCAGCCGGGTCGAAGGACCATCGCATGCGGATATCCCGGAAGACCACCCACAGCGGATCGAGGCTCCAGACTGGTTGGACGATCTGGCGCCACGTGTCGATCGTGCCGCCGTTTTGCCGGGCGTTTTCATACTGCTGCGTTGACCGCTTGAGGTTTTTGACGTATCCGTCGAATTGCGCCGTGGCGTGAACCAGCCGCGTGTTGGGCCCCTTGGACCGGGCCGCGGCGACCGATTCGATACGCTTGAGTGTCTTGGCCTGACGGGTCTTCAAGGCGGCCAGTTGTTTATTCCTTTGCTGCTCGAACTTCGCCTGCTCGGCCTGCAGGGCCTGGAGTTTTGCTTTGCGATCCTGGGCCTGTTTAAGATCGAATGTTTTGATGGCGGCCGCGGACTTGTCGGGCTTGGCGTTCTTCAGGCGTTTGAGCATCGCCTGTCGGGCTGAGGCGAACTGTTTGTCCATCTTGCGTTGCTTATCGGCGATCGAGGCGGCGTCCTTTTTGACCTGCTGATCGATCTTCTTCTGTAGTTCGGCCAGGGCTCTGGCGTGGGTTTTTCGAGCCGCTTCGAGCAGGCGTTTGTGTTCGGCGGCATATTTGTCGCAGTCGGCCTGCAACTTGTCCCGCGCGGCCTGCTGTTGCTTCAACACCGTTTTCAGTCGCGCGATTTGCCTCTCCATAAGCTTGATTCGCGACAGGGTTCCCGGCTGTGGCAGCCAGGTGACGTTTGATCGCAAATCGCTTCCGGTTGCGATCAGGCCTGAGACTGTCTCGATCCGCATCAGTCGCGATCGGCAGGACGGACTGAGCGTCGCAAGCTCCTGGTAATACGCCTTCCAGGGCTCGATGCGCGGCAGGTGGATCTCGGAGATGTCGGAGGTTTTCACTTCGATCGAACCGTTTTTCAGCAGCAGAACCACGGATTCGTTTTTCCATCGGAGTTGAACGAATGGGAGTTTGCGGCCGTCGCGATAATAGAGCATGCCGGCGTTCAGCTCTCTGCGCGAATTGGCGTGGAATACGACGCGTTGGATACGCTGAGGCAGAACCCGCACGTGCTTTGTCGAGTTCAGGCCGCTGCGGCCCGGCGCGCCGGCCGGCTTGATCAGCAGGCAGAGCGGGACGTACAGACCGTCGCCATGGTCGATGCCGGTTAGGCGACCGATAATTCGATCGCCGCCGACAAACTCGATCGAATGCTCGCGATAAGTTGCTGACCAGGCCTCAAGCGTGGTGTCGCGCAGCCATCGCAGCGGGCGCTTGGCGTCGTTCAGCGCCGTGTCGCCCATTCGCGGCCGTGCGGGGCGGGCGCCCCAGCCCTGCAGCGTCGAGCCGTAGATTCGCGCGCCGTCTTCGAACACCGCTTCGTAGCGAGCATCGGTTTCGGCTCCCAGTCCGTCGTCCGACGCAAATAGCAGTATCGCGGCCAGCGTGATCGGTATGCACCGCAAGACGTTCATGAGGAAAGATTGTATCGCCAGCGGCGACAATCACAAACTCTTTCTGTAGGCGATCGCGTGGTGCGCATAGAGAACGGCCGGGCTGGAATCTGATCCGGCCCGGCCGTGGATTTGCATATTGTCGCGTTACGCCCTGCGTCTCTTGCGAAGGAGCACCAGACCGCCGAGGGCCAGTAGGCTCATCGTTGCCGGTTCGGGGATCAGCGGGCC
>CAYMSH010000624.1:0-2020 GCA_964392945.1 uncultured Planctomycetaceae bacterium
GATTCGGGTTGACTGATACCGGGATCAGCGGGTTGTTTGTCGCCACCCCGCTGCGGTAGCCTTTTCGCCAATCGCCGGAGTGGGAGTAGATCGAGAAAGTGAACTCGTGGTCTCCGGGCTGGGTCCAGCAGTGTTTCCATCGGCTGCAACTGTAGGCCGAGCACAGCAGAACGGGTTGGAGCACGGGATAGTCCACCGGCGCGGCGCTGGCGTCCATGTAGTCCCAGGCTATCGCAGAGGAGCCTATCGTCACGCCGGCGGTTCCATCGCCGGCGTAGATCCAGTTCTGTATCTCGCGCGGGCGGACCGGGGTTTTGCCGCTGTACAGACGCCGCCACTGCTTCCACTTTTCGAGATCAGTTCTCCGCAGATCGTCGATCTTTGCGATCTGCTCTTTGGTCATCTTGACCTCGAACGCCAGTTGCGGCTGGACTTCGTCCTTGCCGATCTCCACCTTGCCGAACGGAACTTCGTAGGCTACGTTCTTGAAGTCGGCGTTAAGCGGGAACGCCAGTCGAATCTGCCTTGCCTCGGTCTCGTCGCAGCCGCGCATCCGGCAGACAAGGTCAATCCGCTTGATTTCGTTAAAGAGCGTAAGATCGAACGACACCACCCCGCGGGGGGTCCTTACTTCCTTCGACTCGAACGTCGTAAACAGCGGCCCGCTTGCCGTGCAAGTCCAGGACGTAGTGAAAACGCCAAGCTTGTCAAGCGGAGCGGCCTCCGGCAGGCGAATGTGCACGTGCTCGCCGGCGCCCTGGCCCTTGTAAACGAAGTCCATCCACTGGCCGGCCTCGAATTTGTCGGTCTTGAGAAGCTCGCGCTTGAGTTCCTTGTCATAGATGCTCGCCAAGCCCTGCTTCCCGGGCGTTACGCGGAAAAAGTCGTTTTCGAACGGCTGGGACCACGCCGCTCCAACCTTGGCCAGCCCCTTGCCCGGGAAAATCGGCTTGCCGAACCTGTGAAGATAGAACGTGGAATACCCCAGCGACGGGATATCTCCGGCCAGGAACGCCATCTTGTTGTCGGCGACAACCTGGCATGGAATCTGCTTGTCGTTGCGATCGTACATCAGGAACCAGCTCTGCACGTTATCCTCAGGCAGCGGGATTTTCACAACATCGGTTCGCGGCCAGGACAGCGTGTTGAAGACAACGATCGGCGAGTTGTCGCTTTCGGCGGTGGTCTTTACAGCCCCCGCGATCGCGCCCAGTGACTCATCAAGCATCTCTTGAGCGGATTTCCTCGCACTGGCGTATTTCTCAAGGAATGTCTTGATGCAACTGTCCGGGGCCATTCCGTGACATGAGAAGTCTACGTTCCGCCAGCCGGTGAACAGCTTCTCGGTGGGATACTTATCCCAGGAGCCTTCTGTCAGGGCTCGGAAGGCCCCGAACGCTTCAGCGGCGCAGAGCAGGCGGCTTGCGGCTCGCTGGTCGGCGAACATCTTGTAGTTGGCCGGTGCGCCTTCGTAAAGCCACTTGTTGGGCCATTCGCCCTGGAGTTGCTTGAACTTCGCCCCGGGCGAAGCCTTGACCTCGTCCATCATGTCTGCAAACGTACCGTACTCCATCGTCGGGAGTCTTTTCCCCAAGGCGTGCTTGTTCCAGTTGTCGATCAGTGCCCGCAAGTCACGCGGCGGTACGCAGTCTTTGCTGATCAGGTGGGGAAGGACAGCTTTGATCTTACGGATCTTGTATTCGGCGTCCTGATCGGCGATCCATTTTGTCATCTTCACCGGATCATTTGCGATATTCGGCGAACCCGGCCGCCAGCTTATATTGTCGGCGTAGTGGTTCATGAAATAGCAGAACACGCTGCTGCCGTCGGGCGACGACCAGTTCAAGAAATCGGTGCGAACGGACTCGATGTTCCAACTGCGGGCGAGGTACGCCTTGTCGACGCCGGACTTGCTGAGAATCTGCGGCATCTGGATCGAGAAGCCCGGCACGTCGGTGTTGTACCAGAGCTTCGTGTCGGCGCCGAACTCGCTCTTGTACCAGCGGCGACCGAGGTACAT
>CAYMSH010000625.1:0-2016 GCA_964392945.1 uncultured Planctomycetaceae bacterium
TTCTTCGTAATGAGCATGATCCACAGCGACGCCATGTTCGTAATGGCGTTCCCCCGTGAATGCACCGAAGCGTTCGGCCAGGCCCATTCGGCGGCCTTCGAGTTCTTCGGCTTCGTTCCCAAACGCATCAGTTACGACAACACCAGGGTGGCTGTGGCCAAGATCATAGGCGCTCACGCCCGCAAGCTGACCGCGGGCTTCGCCCGGCTGGTCAGTCACTATCTGTTCGAGCCTCATTTTTGCAGGGTGCGCCGCGCCAATGAAAAAGGCGTCGTCGAAGGCGCGGTTCGATATTCGCGCCAGAACTTCATGGTCCCGGTCCCGCAGGTCGCCGATTACGCCGAGTTGAACGCATATTTACAGGCGTGCTGCCGTTCTGATATGACACGTCAACTCCGCGGCAAGACGCTAAGCAAACGCAAGCTCCTGCAGGACGATCGTATAGCCGGACTGATCCTCCCCAAATCGAGCTTCGACTCGCGCAAACTGGTGTCCACGACCGCCAGCAGCGAAGCGTTGGTGCGGTTCGACACCAACGATTATTCGGTCCCGGTCGAACACGGCCACAAGCCGGTGGTGCTCAAGGCTTCGGTCGATACGGTCTTCCTGTATCACCAGGGCCGCCAGATCGCCCGGCATGAGCGATGCTGGCTCAGGGAGAAGCAGATATTCGATCCGCTTCATTACCTCGGTCTCCTGGAACGCAAGCCCGGGAGTCTGGACTACGCCCGGCCGCTTGCGAATTGGCGTTTGCCGGAGGAACTGCATAGATTACGGCGGCGGCTTGAAGCTCAACGCGACGACGGAACGCGGGAGTACATTCGCGTGCTGATGCTGCTGGGGAAGTATCCGATGGACCGCCTGGTGCGGGCGATTCGGCGCCTTGACTGCGTCGCGGCCCCGACGGCCGACGCAATCGGGCAGTGGCTGATCCCGGCCGAAAGGCCTGAACTGCTGACATTCAGTCTTGACGGCAGAGAGCATCTGGCCGGCGTGAAGGTCGCCGGTCCCGACCTGCAATGCTACCGCAAGCTCCAGGAGGCGGCCCATGGCTAAACGTAAGTCCACGATCCTTCTGGAACACTGCCTCAAGCAACTTAAGCTCCCGACGATCGGTCGGGATTATGCGTCCGTGGCTGCGATCTGCGGTCGGGAGAACGTCTCTTTCGAGACATTCCTGCTTCGTCTGTGCGAACGCGAGTTGACCGAGCGACAACAGCGGGCGATGGAGCGCCGGATCAAGGCGGCCAAGTTCCCGACGCTCAAGACGATCGAGAGCTTCAAGTTCGACGCCCAACCGGATATTAACGAACCGCTGATCCGCGAGCTTCTGGTCGGCGAGTTTATCGACCAGCGTGAGAACGTGCTGTTGATCGGCAACTCGGGCACTGGCAAGACGCATCTGGCCACAGCTCTGGGGCTGGCCGCCTGCCGCGACGGACGTCGCGTTCGGTTCTTCGGAGTCACGGCCTTGGTGACACAGTTGCTTGAGGCCCGGGAAGACCGACGGTTGGAGAGGTTATTCAAACAGATCAGCCGCTTCGATCTTCTGATCCTGGACGAACTGGGCTACGTCCCGTTCACCAAGGCCGGTTCGGAGCTGCTGTTTGAGGTCGTCAGCCGGACCTATGAGCAGCAGAGCGTCATCGTCACGACTAATCTGCCGTTCGAGCAGTGGACCGAGGTATGCGGCTCCGAGCGGCTCACCGGGGCTATGCTGGACCGCCTGACGCACCGGGTTCATATAATCGAGGCCAACGGGGAGAGCTACCGGCTGAAGGACAGCCAACGCCGCCTGCGGCGACGAAGGAGGGTCTCGAAATGAGCGCCGCCGCTGCGGGGCCGTTCCGGGCTCCGCTGCGCTGCGCCCTCCACGGCCCGGCAGCGGCAAGCAAAACAAGACAAACAACTGAATAGGAAAGAAACTTGACGCCCCAGGAACCCTTGGGGTATTCATACGCACAAGCGCTACAATATTGCTCCGCCCTGCGCTACACAATTACTTCGCCCTTTACA
>CAYMSH010000626.1:0-1985 GCA_964392945.1 uncultured Planctomycetaceae bacterium
GTGGGCGTTCGGCGGTCCGAACAACAACACGATGGTCCGCGATATTTACAGCAGGGACATTCAGGGCCAACTCGGCCACGAGTACACCCGCGGGCGATACTATCACCTCTACCTCAACGGGCAGTATTGGGGTGTCTTCCAGACCGACGAGCGAGCCGACGAGAGTTTCGGCGAGTCCTACTACGGTGGAGACGCCGAAGACTACGACGTAGTCAAACCCGACGACAACCGGCGTGTTATCGCAACCGACGGAAACCTGGCGGCGTACTACAGGCTCTGGGACGCCACTGCGAATATCGGCTATGCGGATATGGCCAACTACTACCGCGTTCAGGGCATGAATCCCGACGGAACGGCGAACCCGGCCTACGAGCGGCTGCTCGACGTAGACAACATAATCGACTACATGATTATCACGTACTACACCGGCGACAGGGACGGGCCCGGTTCGTGGTATACGATGGGCGGGAGCGGCCCGAACAACTTCTTCGCTATCTACAACCGGGCCAATCCCGACGGGTTCAAGTTCTTCGAACACGATTCGGAGCACTCGCTGGGCACGGGCGAGAACAACATGATCCTGCGAAACGGCATGTTCCTGGGCGACACCGCTTCGGAAGGCTGGTCGAGCGTCGCTCATCTCCAGGATAGATTCGCTCCGCATTGGCTTCACGAGCAGCTCGTCGACAATTCCGACTACGTGCGTCGGTTCGCCGACCGTTTGTACGCGGCGCTCTACAACGACGGACCGATGGCGTACGAAAACTCACTGGCCCAGATCAACTACCGGGCCGCACAGGTTGACCAGGCGATGGTCGCTGAGTCGGCTCGATGGGGCGACACGAAGTCGAACCCGCCGAGGGACCACGCGGACTGAGTTACTGACGTTGACGAGGCCCGCAACTGGATATCCGGACGCAGCAACACTGTTGTCGCCCAAGTGCGGCAGGTCGGGTGGTATCCGAGCATCAATCCGCCGGCGTTCAGCGTTAACGGTTCGTCGCAGCATGGAGGTACGATCGACCTTGGCGACTCGCTCACGATCGCCGCCGCTTCAGGCACGGTCTACTATACTACCGACGGGTCGGATCCAGCCGATTCGGGAATCGCCTATTTCGGGGCGATACCGCTGGACGGCAGCATGCACGTCAAGACGCGGGCGAATAACGGCGGGGAGTGGTCGGCGCTGTGCGAGGCTGCTTTCTACGTTGATCTGGCTCCGGATATTCGCATCACCGAGATAATGTACAATCCGTCGGCCCCGACGCAGGCCGAGATTGATGAGGGATATCTCGACAATGACGAGTTCGAGTACATCGAGATAAAGAACATATCCGACTCCCAGTCGCTGCCGTTGCTGGGCCTGCGCCTGACCAACGGCGTGAGGTACACGTTCGACGTTTGGGTCGATCCGGGTCAGTTTGTGGTCGTCGCGCGGAATCCGGATGCGTTTAACTATCGTTATCCAGGCTTCAGCGGTACGGTGGTTGGCCCGTTCGACGACGGAATGGCGTTGAGCAATTCGGGCGAGAGAGTCCAACTCGACGCGCCCGTTGGCGGGATCATACACGATTTCTCGTACCGTGACGGATGGTACGACCATACTGACGGTGAGGGGTTCTCGCTGACCGTCCGCGACCCGCAGGCGGCTGATCCCTTGTTGTGGGACTCGGCCCAAGGTTGGCGCCCGAGCGCTGGCCCGGGAGGGACGCCCGGTTACGAAGACGCCCTGGCGGATCCCGGTTCGATCGTTATCAATGAAGTTCTATCCCATAGCGACGCGCCGCTGTCGGACACTATCGAGCTTTACAACGCCGGGGCCGGCCCGGTCGACATCAGCGGATGGTTCCTCAGCGATTCGTCGCTGGATCTGACCGCCTGGCAAATACCCGCGATGCCCCCGATTCCCTCGGGACAATACGCGATGTTCTACGGCGATACGCACTTTGGCGGCGGTTTCCTGCTCAGCGAGCATGGCGACGACG
>CAYMSH010000627.1:0-1984 GCA_964392945.1 uncultured Planctomycetaceae bacterium
CACAAGATCATCCAGGTCGACAAGGACATCCCGTTTGACAAGGAAGGCGGCGGTAAATGAGTTCATCGTACTTGCACCGGCGACGTATCGCCCTGATCGCCGTAGCGGTCCTTTCGGTCTGGACTGCGGCGTTGGGCGTCGCTCAAGGCTCCGAAGAACAGGCATCCGACGACACCAGTCGAATCCTGCTGGCCGGCGGAGCTAAAGTGCTCTGGGCCGTGCGCACCGCACAAGGCTCCGACGGCGACAAGTTCGATCTGCTGATCCGCCGCCCCGGCGGGAAGTGGCGAAAGCTGTCGCGATTCCAGGGAGACCCCTCGGCAATAGTCCCCGGCGCCGGAAGCCTGCACGTAGTGGCCAGCGGAGCCGATCCGAGCATTACGGTCTTTTCGCTTTCAAGCGGCAAGGAGATGACCCTTGACAGCATGGCTCCGGGAGGCAAGTGGCCCAGCCGCAATCCTCCGTCAGCCATGAGTCCGATTTCGGCGTTGGGCAAGTCGAGCAGAGATGGTTTTATCGCCGCAGTAGCCCATGAAAGCGACAGGCTTTCGACAACGACGGCGACCAGCCGCCCTGCGGTGAAAAACTCCGGGCTGACCATACTGCAGACAGTCGAGGGCAAGTGGGAGACGCTTTGCGAGCTAAGGGACATACCCGGAGCCGTCGGGGCGAGAGTTTCGATCACCTCGGCGGAGAACTGGGTCTACATACTGATCGTCGCAAAGGAACACCCCGCTCGCATGCTAGCGTGGAACACCAGCGACAACAAAGGCCGGTGGATAGACGCCGATCTGCCGCCGGAGCCGCATCAACCCCTGAGCCTCCAGACACTCAAGAACCGAGCCGTCCTGGTTACGATCGCCCAGAAGCCCTGGGGACCGCCCTCCCGCGCGGGCGGCGTTGACCCCGACTCCAGCGGAATGCGATTGGCGATCCACGAGTTGGAGGCCGGTAAGATCGCCGCCAAACCCCAGCCCATAACATACCAGGGCTCGCCGCTTGTCATCACCGACCAGTCGCCGCCGCTGACCTGCTCACTGGGCAAACCAGACGAGAGCCAGCTCGTTCTGCTCTGGCGCCAGGGGGAAACCTATCGATGCGCCATGGCCGACATTAACGGTCAGATCGCCGAGAACAAGGAAGTAAAAGCGCTGACCAGAGCGGTTTCCGAATTCGACGCATGGTCCGTTGTCGGCTACCTGCTGTGGGCCATACCGCCGATTATGCTGCTGCTGATCCTCATGAGCCAGAAAGACAGACCGCTGGTGACGCTGCCGTTGCCGGCCAGATTCATTCCGTCTGCGTTCATTAAGCGTCTTGCCGCCCTGCTGATCGACTGGCTTCCCATCAGTTTTATCGTCTCGATCGCGCTGACGATCGCTAGGCCGGACCTGATCATGACATTTGATGACATGAAAGAGATGTTCTTTGAACAACAGCCCCAGGCCATGCCGCCGGAACTGGTCATGGGCATGGTCGTTTCATTCCTGGTCTGGATGGCGTACGGATCGATAATGGAGTTCAAGTTCGGAGCCACCCTTGGCAAGAAGGCGTTGAGGCTTGAAGTAGTCTCGCTGGACGGAAAGCGTCCCTCGATCTTCCAGGCGATAATGCGCAACCTGATCAGGCCGATTGAGATTATCGTGCTGCCGATACTGATGATCTCGGTGTCTCTTTCGTTTCTTACCCGAGCCCACCAGCGTCTTGGCGATTTGATAGCCCGCACGGTTGTCGTCGAGAAAACTCGGCGTATCGTGCCCCAGAGCCCCGACATTATCGACATAGACCCCCAAGACCCGCCGACTGACGCGTAGCGGATCGTCGGACAACTAGAGCACTAGTACTGCGGATCGTTCGGCGAGCCCCAATCCGGCTCGTCATCGTCATCATCATCGTCGTCGACTTTCCACTTGTCGGCTTCGTTGATATTGTCCATCTCCTGCTCCATGTAGTCGAACATCTTCTCCTGCATGGGAGCGAGTTT
>CAYMSH010000628.1:0-1968 GCA_964392945.1 uncultured Planctomycetaceae bacterium
CACGAAATAGTGTTTCAGCGGGCTTTTCGACTTTGTCCAGCCGAGGAATTTAGCCCTTCTTTCTGCGGCCGTATCGGCGTCGAAAGTCATAACGGCGCTTTTTCCGTCCTTGGATGCGACCCGGATCGACTTCTGTCTGACTTCGATGAGCCACGGTTCCCTCTGAGTGTTTTCATCTATAACATACGCCACGCGAGGCAGGGCCCGCTTGGCCTTGGCGCGAGCCTTCAATTTGGCTATCGCGTCGTCAAGACCGCTGATTTCGATTTGCGATGCGGCGAGCTTCTTCCTGGCGAGCTTCTTCTTCGACTCAATGTCGGCCAGCCCGGCCTCAGTCTGTTTGATCTTCTCGCTAAGGTAGCGTAGCTCCCTGTCCATCGCCTGGACTGATTCCAACAGCTGTTTGTCAGTAAAAGCATCCGCCGCGTTGCGTTTTTCCGTAACGGATGCGATCGCCTGCTCGAGACGAGTTTGTTCTTCGGTGAGTTCCTTGAGTTTTGCCCGCAGTTGGACTATCGGGTCTCCATTTGCCGTGTCCGCTTCCGCAATCGGTGTGTACTGATCGACAATATCCAGCGCCATCAGGATAACTATAAAGAACATTATCCCGATCAAGGACGCCATGACGTCCTGGAACGCAAAAAGGCTGCTCGTGTTTCGGGCGCCTCTGCGTCTCATCCCGTTGTCCCCCGTTCGTCGAGCTCAGTTAGTCTCAATCGCCCCACGATGTACTTCTGGCAGTAGTCTTTACACCTGTCGAGAAACTGCTCCTCCCGCCGCCTGGTCATGGTCATGAACAGGTGGATGCAGAGCGCCGCTACGAGTCCCTGAAGGGTGGTCTCGAAGGCCGTCGACAACCCGCCGACCACATCCCGCAAGGCGCCTCGGAGCTGTTCCATTTCTCCGGCCTTGGTGAGCACCGCATCAAAAGATCCCATCGCCACCGACAGGCCCAGGACCGTGCCAATGAAGCCCAGGACGGGTATCGCCCAGATGAAACCGCGAAGAACGGTGTAACTGGAGTCCACCTGCCCTTCATCAGTCTCGGCCTGCGTGCGGAGGACCTCATCGATGTCGCCTATCCGGCCGACATTTCGCAGATTGGCCAGGGCGTTGTGGATGCGTCGGGTCAGGAAGAAACTCTGAGGGTCGTCGACGTTGGCGTACAGTGTTTTCAGTACGTGTTCAGCGGAATTGGGCGTCAGGACGAACCCCGGATCTTCGGTCGGCAGGACGGCGAGGGCCAGCGCCTTTCGCTGTAGTGCGAGTTTTCTTCCCTTGATCAGGAGAATCATGAGTGACCATGCCGTCAGGAAGACGATAACGGCCGGGATGACCGGGCTTCGCGTGAACATGGCTGTAGCCATGTTTTCAGGCGCCATCGAAATGGCGCCGTAGAAAATCACGCTGATAATAACGGCCATCAGCGGCGCCAGCAGGGGGCCTGGGCTCGTGAATCGTCCGGCTGGAAACGCGAAGCGGCGTTCGATATCGCTACGACTGAATGACAGTTGCGGTTCAGTGGGCAGCTGTTCTTTAACCATGTCGAGAACCGTACTCATTGCGTACTCCCGTTATTTGCTTCTCTTTACGAATACCAGCGTTCCAGTAGGGTCTAAACCTTTCGCAGCCCGGTCCGTCTTCGCCTGGCCTTTGGTTACTTCTCCGAACCGGTGGAATGATGTCTTCTGCTGACTGTCGGTTCGCAGGACGTACAGGACCCCGTTTTCGACGGTCGCTCCGAGGCGAATGTCCTGGGCTTTGTCCATCACGACACCCGCCGGTTCGTATGATGCGGAATCGGCGATCAGCCCTTTCAGGTTGGCGTTGATCTTAGCAACGATATCACCGAGCGGTTTGCGTTTCATTCGTTCAATGGCCACTTGCACAGCTTTTAGCTTCTGGTTCGCCTCCGCGTTGAACGGAATGATCCAGACTATAACGTCCAAGTACAAGCCCGCCACTAAT
>CAYMSH010000629.1:0-1953 GCA_964392945.1 uncultured Planctomycetaceae bacterium
CACCAGAACGATCAAGCCGGAGGACTTCGGCATTCATCGGGCGGCGATGGAAGACCTGTTGGTTGACTCGCCGGAGGCTTCGGCCGAGATCATACGAGCTGTCCTGGCCGGTCAGGGCGGCCCGGCGCGCGACATTGTGCTTCTGAACGCGGCGGCCGGACTGTTCGTCGCCGGAAAAGCCGACGATATGCAGTCCGGACTCAAGCAGGCCGCCCAGTCTGTAGATTCCGGCGCAGCGGCTAGAGCTCTGGACAAGCTTATAGAGGTTTCGTCAGAGGAATAGGACGCATGATCGACAGAATTGAGAACTTGAAAGAATGCTTCAGCGACCTGTTTGGTCGCCCGGCTACCGGTGTGGTCAGCGCTCCTGGACGCGTAAACCTCATCGGAGAACACACCGACTACAACGATGGTTTCGTCCTGCCGATAGCTATCGGCAAGTCCACGCTCGCCGCGTGGGCCCCGTCCGATGGTCGATGCGTCAATCTCGCTTCGCTGCAGCAGAAAGGTTCCGACGCGTCATTCGACCTTGATGCGGACATCGAAAAAGGGTCGCCCAAGTGGGCCAATTACCCCAAAGGCGTAGCGGCGGGATTGGATGAAAATGGCGTGGAGCTTGTCGCGATGGATATCCTGTTCGACAGTGATGTTCCGATCGGCGGGGGACTGTCGTCGTCGGCGTCGCTGGAAGTGTCATCCGCCCTGGCGATGCTGAGCGCCGCGGGAAGTGAAATAGACGATTACCAACTTGCCCTGATCTGCCAGAAAGCCGAGCACGAATTCGCCGGGACGCCATGTGGGATCATGGATCAGGCGATCAGCATAATGGCCCAATCCGGCCGGGCCCTGCTGCTGGACTGTCGAGACGGATCGTCCAGGCAGATCCCATTCGATAGCCCGGATATTGTGGTCATGGTGGTCGATACGAAAGTGAAACACGACCTGACCGACGGCGGATACGCCGCCCGGCGCGACCAATGCTACAGTGCGGCGGCCAAACTGGGTGTGAAGATGCTCCGTGACGCCGATGTGGACATGGTGACCAGCGCCGCCGATAAACTGAGCGACAAGGAACTGACCCGGGCTCGTCATGTGGTTTCGGAGATCGATCGCACGCAGAAGGCGGTTGAGGCGATGGAGGCCGGCGATTATGCGGAGTTCGGGAAACTCATGTACGCATCTCACGCATCACTGCGGGACGATTACGAGGTAAGCTGCGAAGAACTAGACGAGATCGTCCGGCGGGCCGCCGGGTTGGCAGGAGTTTACGGAGCCAGGATGACTGGCGGCGGGTTCGGGGGTTGCGCTATCGTGCTGGCGTCCGCCGATCGGACTGACGATATTGCCGCGGCGATCACGGAGAGTTATACCGCCCGATTTGGCCATTCCTGCGTAATTTTCCCAACACGCGCCGCCGGAGGGGCTGAAGCGAACGTATAATGTGGGGACTATCCAGAGGGTGAAGCGAAACTAATGGAAGACCTGAATCGTAATGACACAACCGTGCAGACTGAGCAAGCGCTGCTTGTGGCGGTTATCCTGCCCGGATCGACTAACGACCCTCGTGACCCGCTGGGCGAGCTGCGCGGACTGGTGCGCGCCGCCGGCGGCGAGATCGTCGATGAAATGCTCGCCAGACGGCGACAGATCAACCCGGGCTACTACGTGGGATCGGGCAAGGCCAAGGAAATCGCCCGCCGCGCCGAGGCCAATGACGCCGACGTTGTGATTTTCGACAACGATCTGACGCCTGGACAAATCCGCGACCTCGAAGAAGTAATCCAGCGTAAGGTCATCGACAGAAGCGAACTTATCCTGGATATCTTCGCCGCTCACGCACGCACCAACGAAGCCCGCATCCAGGTCGAACTTGCTCAACTCGAATACACCTCCCCGCGACTCAGGCACATGTGGACCCACCTGTCGCGAATCGCCGGCGGAGCCGCATCGAGC
>CAYMSH010000630.1:0-1923 GCA_964392945.1 uncultured Planctomycetaceae bacterium
CCACGAGCTCACCCGAACTCCAGCAGAAACTACAGGAATACTCTTACCGAATCGTCGAGGCCATCGGAGTGATCGGCGGAACCAACACGCAGTTCGCCCACGACCCGAAGACCGGGCGGGTGGTGATTATCGAGATCAACCCGCGAACGTCCCGCAGCTCGGCGTTGGCGTCCAAAGCCACCGGATTCCCCATCGCACTGGTCTCGGCCAAGCTCGCCGGCGGGCTTACCATGGACGAGATCCCCTATTGGCGCGACGGCACGCTGGAGAAGTACACTCCCTCGGGCGACTACGTAGTGGTCAAGTTCGCACGCTGGGGATTCGAAAAATTCAGCGATGCAGTGGACAAGCTCGGGACGCAGATGCGGGCCGTCGGCGAGGTCATGAGCATCGGGAAGAACTACAAGGAAGCGTTCCACAAGGCGATTCGCTCCCTTGAGTCAAAGCGATACGGACTCGGATTCGCCAAGAACTTCAACGATCTTCCGCTTGAAGAACTCATGGGAAGACTGGCGTTCCCCACCAGCGAGCGGCAGTTCATCATGTACGAAGCCATTCGCAAGGGCGCGACAGTCGAGCAGCTTCACGAACTGACGCACATCAAAGCGTGGTTCATCGAGCAGATGAAGGAGCTTGTCGAGCTCGAAGAGGAGATCATCGCATGCAAGGGCTCGCCCCTGCCCGACGAACTCCTGGCCCGGGCCAAGAAAGACGGCTTCTCAGACAAATACATTTCCCAGCGGCTGGATGTTCCCGAAGCCGACATCCGCAACCAGCGGATCGGCATGGGCATGACCGAAGGCTGGCATCCGGTGCCGGTGAGCGGAGTCGAGGATGCGGCGTATTACTACTCCACATACAACGCACCCGACGCGACCGGAGCCACAGAGAACAAGAAGATCATGATCCTCGGCGGCGGACCGAACCGGATCGGCCAGGGAATCGAGTTCGATTACTGCTGCGTGCATGCGGCGTTCACCCTCAGGGATGAAGGTCTCGAGACCATCATGGTCAACTGCAACCCGGAGACCGTGTCGACCGACTACGACACGTCCGACAAGCTCTACTTCGAGCCGCTTACGGTCGAAGATGTACTCAGCATCTACGAGAAGGAGAAGCCCGACGGAGTTATCGTCCAGTTCGGCGGGCAAACGCCGCTGAACATCGCCCAGGAACTGGCGGCCGCCGGGGTGAAGATCCTCGGCACCAGCCCCGACACCATCGACCTGGCCGAAGACCGCGACCGGTTCGGCAAGATGATGGCCAAGCTCGAGATTCCCATGCCCGAATCGGGAATGGCCAGCACGATAGAAGAGGCCATCGAGATCGCCGACCGCATCGGATACCCGGTTATGGTTCGCCCCTCGTTCGTACTGGGCGGCCGGGGAATGCAGGTGGTCTACGACGAAGAGATGCTCCGCCAGTACGTCGCCCAGGCGGTGGACGTAACGCCGGAGCGGCCCATCCTGGTTGACAGGTTCCTGCAGAACGCCCTGGAGGCCGAGGCCGACGCCATCGCCGACGGGACCGACACGTTCGTGCCGGCGGTAATGGAGCATATCGAGCTGGCGGGGATTCACTCCGGCGATTCGGCCTGCGTGATACCCTCGGTCAATATTCCGCAGAAGCACATCGATACGATCAGGGATTACACCAGCAAGATCGCCCACGAACTCGGCGTAGTCGGCGTGATGAACATGCAGTACGCCATCGCCGACGATGTGGTCTACGTGCTCGAAGCCAACCCTCGCGCTTCGCGCACCGTACCGCTGGTGTCGAAGGTCTGCGGGATCCCGATGGCCCGGATCGCCACGCAGCTCATGCTTGGAGCCAAGCTGGCCGACATGGACCTGGCCCACAAGACCATCCCGCATTACGGCGTGAAGGAAGCGGTCTTCCCGTTCCCGATGTTCCCGGAAGTAG
>CAYMSH010000631.1:0-1903 GCA_964392945.1 uncultured Planctomycetaceae bacterium
GCGAGATCACCCCCGGGTAAGCCCCGCTGCCTGTGTCTCCCGAAGGCGGCAGATAGTGGCGATTGTCCGCCAGCCAGCCGTCTACAATCTGCTCGACGCTTGTCTCGGCGTTCGCATCGCTATTTGAGTCCCTTACCTGCACGGCGTATCCGACGTCAGTCACGCTGACGTCGAATCGAGCGGACAGCAGGCTCGCGGCCTGGTCCACTCGGGTTACGCCGCGCGAAGCCAGCACACTCTTCAAACGATCAGCGACGACAACGCCCGATAGCATTTCCGCCAGGCGTTCGGCCCGAGCGTCAGAAGCAGCGATCTGTCCGGCGTGCTGTGCGTTGATCTCGCCAAGTAACCGCTCGGCCTCCTGGGCCCTCTTGCGATACTTCCGGGCCTCGGAGATCAGCTTGAGACGAGCGGCGCCGGGATCGTCCGGATCAGGGATTTCGTTTTCTGCGGGAGTTTCTGTATCAATCGTTTCCAAATGATCTCTCCGGCCGTCAGGCCAATTCCTTGCGCGACTGCGCAATTTCGCCCCGTTCGGGGCCTGGTGTGTTGAGTGTACGTGAAGCCCCGTTCACGGGGCGCCTCATGTTAGCCACGGGCGCAAGCCCGTGGTATCGCCCCAAACAAAGAGGCCCATAGGGCCGATTCATTCTCACGCAACAGCATGAATCGCCCCCTTCGAGGGCTCTATTGTTCATGAACAACTTATTCCACGCCCTTGCGCCCGTGGCTACCATCAATCGCCCCTGAAGGGGCTAACGGCGGTTTACTCGTCAGCCTCGAAGTCGGCGTTTTCTATCGCCCTGGCGATCTCGGCGTAGCGCGGATCGTCTTTCTTCATCAGGCTGTCGAGTATTCGCCCCAGAAACAGTCGTGATATCTGCGGCACGTCGCCGGCCAGGCCTGTGGCGAAGAACTCGCGGGCCTGGGCTACGATATCCGCCGCCGGCGACAGCACGTATTTCTTGTTGTACTCGACGCTGTATCCGATCTCGGCGTGATCGACGAGCCGCCCTTCCAGGCGTGAGACCGCCATGCGTATCAGATCGCGTTCGACGCTCTCGGCCTGGGCCGCAGTGGCTGACATTTCGTTGTCCAGGTCCGTTCGCTCGGCGGCGACCTGGAAGCCCGATGTCGCCCGGGCGGTCACTTTGCCGCTGGCCCCGATCAGCTTGCCCATTCGCAGAATCGCCTCGGAGAGCATGGCGATCCATTTGCGTTTTTCCTGCACGTGCTCCACGGCCGGGTGAATATGCTGAATCTCGGCGCCGTCAGGCAGTCCGAGCCAGCACATCGGCGCCATCTCCTTCGGCAGGCGATCGGCGTCAACCCCGATCGCCGCCAGCACGCCGATAGCCATATAGATATCGAGCTGTCCCTGGCTGACGAGATTGAGCAACGCGCGGGCCACGGGCGCAATTCGCGTAAGCAGCGACAGCGGCACGCCGCGATAATCCGCTCGGCACGACTGGCGGTAGTAGAAACTGATCACCGGCGGAAGCCCCAGCCGCATCGTACCCGAATCGAACCGCACCGGCGTGTCGCTGTCCTGTGAGACCTGGTAGAGGCGCCATCGATCGGCCGTCAGTGTAAGGTATTGCCTCGGTCCGGGCGCCGAATCTTCGCTGCTTGCCGGCTGGCTGCCGAGATCGTAGCGAACCCACTTGTATCCGCCGGCGTGATCGCAGGCCCAGTCAACCCGCTCCAGCGGGCTGAACATCGCAAGATAGGGCCTCCTGCCAAGCTGCATTTCCTGGTCCTGGGTCTCCGGTTCAGCCGCCGCCGGCGTGCGGGCCTTGTCGACGACGATATCGACGCCGCTGATGTAGTACTGCCTCAGCGCGCGGGTCATGAATGCGTCGAGGTGCGTGCAGGGCTATCGCATGTGAGAATATTTTTCTTC
>CAYMSH010000632.1:0-1897 GCA_964392945.1 uncultured Planctomycetaceae bacterium
CGCGCAGGGCTATGGCCCCGGCGAGTCTACTCCAGCGGTCGGCTGCGTTTTCTATCGACTGGGATCCATGCATTGTGCTCATCGCTCCATTCAATTCGCCATACGGGTGTCTTGTCTGTCAGGTTGGGTCTGACCCAATTGAAAGTTTCGTAATAATCGTCAGCGCGGGGTTCCTGCCGGCCGGCGTGTTCGAGTCGTATGCCCAGATTCTCTACTTCGCCGGCTCGCACTCGATCGGGCAGGTCTCGCAAGCCGGGCAGGTCGATGAACCTGCCTTCGTTTCCATCGAAACGCAAGCCCACAGACGCCAACGCCCCGATCACGCCGATCCCCAGCCCGCCGAGGGGTCTGAGATCGATGTTCGCCGACTGGGCTATGTCCATAGCCTCGGACATCTCGACTACTTCTTGTGTCGTTCGTTTCGCAAATTCCACGACGACCGGCGACACGGCGTTTTCCGCGACGACGCAGACGCCCGGGTCCGAGCCCGGAGCCGACAGTTCGGCCACGAGATCGTATGCGAAGGCGGCTCCGGCGACGCCGTCAGGCGATCGGGCCGCCAGGCACGCTCCGCTGTTGTGCGACGTATAGGCGATACGCGGGTCCTGGGGGAACTGGTGCCGGGTTATTCCCACCGGCTCCAGGCCGCGCACCAGGCACTCTTTGGCCAGTTGCCTGGCCATCCATCCCGTTCCCGGGCTGGTTTCGTTATCCGTGTCGTCAAGTCCGATCAGTATTGTCGCCATAGGTTTGTTCACTTGAATTTGGATCTGGGTTGCTCGCTGACCATACCGACTGTGCCGTCGATTTTCAGATAGACCACGCCTCTCTTGTAGTTGTAATGCGGAGTCGGCGCGCCGCTCATCCAGCAGTCGCTGAGAATCCACATGTCGGGGTCCATTCCGCGATGCATCTTTCGAGGCCACTTCACGCCGCTGCGTCGCCAGAGGAACTGTGAAACAGTCAGGTTCGTCGGCGGCGTGCGGCATGAGTAGTAGAAATATCCTATGTTGTTCGCGTCGAGATTCTCCCGGGAGTATTCAAACTCGGTTCGAACATCGCCGGGGCAGTAGAATATCTCTCTGCTCGACACGTATTTCGGATACATAGCGTCGATGAGTTCGGGCTGATAGTTGGCGTACTTGTCTCCAACCTGGCTCGACATTCGTTCAGTAACCGGGTAGAAAAGACGGTTGGCGCCGGCGTACAGGTTCAAGCCCTTTCCTACGCTCTGCAGCCGGTCCTTGCATAGGGTCAGTCTGGCCAGAGCGGTGGCGCGGCCGAAGCATGCGTACACGATAGTCGCCAAAACCGCTATTACGGTGATGACCACGAGCAACTCGACTATCGTCAAGCCGCCGGTCTTGGGTCTTGACGGCCAGCGATCTGTAATCTTGCAGTTACGCAACTTTTCCTCGGCGTCTTTTCCTTTTCCCGACCAGCGCAACGGTCAGGCAGGCAAGCAGGGTTATCGAAGTCGGCTCGGGTACGACAGTGAACGTGGAAACGCCTTTGCTGGCGTTGTTGACGTCCACGGTCCCGCGATTGGTATGGTATATCTCCTCCATTTCGCCGCCGTCGAGCACGTTGGCTCCGTATACGCTGAAGACCGCTTTGCCCGGCAGGTTTTCGAAGGCGTAGGTGAAAGTCTTGGAAGAACCGCTGGCCAGGCCGACGCCCTGGGCGTCTACGAGGTCTTCGATGGCGAATACCGTAACCATTCCCTTGTCGAAGATGTGTGTCAGTGTCTCTCCAGTCGGATTGGTCGCCGAGTAATAGCCCGAAGGCCGGCCGGTTCCGTACCCGAGACTCGTCGGGTCGTAATACGCAAAGTCGTTTGCGCGGTCCAGTGCTGATCCGTTTATAGAGCATGCGAAATCGGCTCCGAGCGAACTAG
>CAYMSH010000633.1:0-1862 GCA_964392945.1 uncultured Planctomycetaceae bacterium
GACTGCTCGGGGGTGAGCTTAACGCTATTCAAGATGCCCAGGACCATTTTCCGGTGACCGGCCTTCTGCATCAGTTGCTGCAACTGCTTGCGATTCTCAGCGGTCAGAACTTCATCGACGATCTTCTTCCACGCATCCTGCATCGGGTCGCCTTTGCGGGGCGATCCGTCGGCCGGGGGTTTCATCGCCGTTTCCGCCAGTGACTTGATCTTCGCCAACTGTTCCTTTGTCAGGTTCATTTTTCCCAGGAGATGAAATCGTTCCTGGTAGCCCTGTCCGCGCGGTTTCTTGCGAGGACGCAATGCGTCGGCGGCATAAGCGTACTTCTCCCTGGTCATAGCGCCCTTGAGCTTGACCAGCATCGCCTCACGCATATCGACCTGTTCTTTGCTCAATTCGCCAAGTCTCTTCATCGCCGTCCTGATCTCGGCCATTACCTTCGGATCGCGCATCTGGTGGTACTTCTTCATCGTCTTCTGGCAGGCCGCGATTTCCGGGCCGTTCTTTCCCGCCCATTGGGCCAGATCCTTGCGATACTCAGCAAGAATCTTGCGGACCGGTTCGGCTTCCTTGTCCGTGAGCTTCAGATCTTTAATGAGCTTTTCGTGATTCTTGGCCGTCGGATCGGCTCCAGTGGCGCGAGGCGCCATTGTCGGCATTGCGGCCGCAGAGGCGGTCATTAGAGTCAGGATTGCTAAGCTTTTGAGGTAAGTTTTCATAGTTAGTATTCTCTCGTTCCAGAGCAGTTTGTTCAAGGTATGTTTCGGTAGACCCTTCACTCTCCACAGTGCAACACGCATGCCAACTGTTGGATTGTCAAGCATAAGCGGGTTAATCTACAGGATGTCTCATTTATGAGAATACCATGCCGCTGCAATTGTTGCTCTGGAGAACAGAACAGCGCCCGCATATCATCATACGCTTGTAGTCACGCCGAAACGCCGAAAAGTACTCGGCGGATTTACATTCGGACTGCAACGCTGCGGCCATAGGAGATAGGTCGGCCGAATGTGTTCAAGAAGATGGATCTCGATCGCGGCCGTGATAGGGGGGAAAGGTGTATCGAAGGAGCCGGCCTGGAGTAGATGAAGAATGAACCTCGTCATAGGGAATCGATTTTGTCCGACGCGCAGACGGGTTTTCGGAGACATACTCGGCGATGGTCGATTCTCCGCCCTGCTCCTACGCATACTGCTGCGTTCCTGCCTACGTCGAGATTGTTCGCTCTCTTAACAAACACAGAACTGGAAAGTTATAGTAAGTCCCGCAACAGAGCAAGCGTTACTTGTACCAGCCCCGCCTACTATCCTTCGCTCTGTCCAGATTTGAAAACCTACAGGAAGAGACCATGACTGATATCGCGACAGAAGAAGCAGTCAATAATGACGTACTGGTTGTGATCGCGACCTTCTCGCGCGACCAGGCGCCGCTGGCGGGATATCCCGGTCAGATCGCATCTGACTCAGATAACAAATGCATTGTAATGGGGCTCCGTGGGGCTCGTTATACTACATTCTGAAGGAACATCGTCGTTGGCGGAAAACGCGCCGTGCAGGAATGCTTAACAAGGAACCAAAGAATGACAGAGCAAATTGATGATGTACAGGCCGTGGCGAAACTCGGCGAGGCAAGAGACAGCGTAGTGGCCGAGCTGCGCAAGGTCATAGTGGGTATGGATGACGTCATCGACGAGATGATGATTGCGATATTCGCACAGGGACACTGTCTGCTTGTGGGCGTGCCGGGCCTGGCCAAGACGCTTCTTGTCAGTTCACTGGCCCAGCCGCTGTCTCTTTCCTTCAAGCGAATCCAGTTTACGCCCGACCTGATGCCCTCGGACATCCCGGGCACCCAACAGCTCC
>CAYMSH010000634.1:0-1861 GCA_964392945.1 uncultured Planctomycetaceae bacterium
CCCGAACTTACCGACCCGCGATCGGTCAAGAGCCTGATGGAGCGGACGATCTTCATATTCAACACCTCGGCTATGCCGGTAGCGGCCCGTGAGGCCTCGGTATACACCGGCGCGACGCTGGCCGAATACTACAGGCAGATGGGCCTGAACGTGTTGATGCTGGCCGACTCGACCTCACGCTGGGCCCAGGCCATGCGTGAAGTATCGGGCCGACTCGAAGAGATTCCGGGCGAAGAAGCGTTCCCGGCGTACCTCGAATCCCGCATCGCCGGCTTCAACGAACGCGCCGGAGCGATCGAACTCAATGACGGGCGTATCGGCACGCTGACTCTCGGCGGAACCGTCAGCCCCGCAGGCGGCAACTTCGAAGAGCCGGTAACCCAGGGCACCCTGAAGGTTGTCGGAGCTTTCCACGGACTGAGCCGAGCCCGATCAGACGCACGCCGCTATCCGGCGATCGATCCGCTTGACTCATGGAGCAAGTACACCGGCTTCATCGAGCCCAAAGACGTGGATTTCGTAAAGAACCTGCTGGTCCGCGGAAACGAGATCAACCAGATGATGACGGTTGTCGGCGAGGAAGGCACGAGCACCGAAGACTTTGCGATAGCCCTCAAAGCCGAGTTCTTCGACAACTGCTATCTCCAGCAGAACGCTTTCGACGCTGTCGATGCGGCCACTACATCAGAACGACAGAAATTCGTCTTCGAGAAGTTCCTCGAGGTTCTGAATCTCGACATCGAATTCGAAGACAAAGACGACGCACGCAAAACAATCCTTGAGGTGTCCGACTCGTTCCGCAACTGGAACTTCGCGGCCACTGACAGCGACGACTACAAAAAACTCCTCAGCCAGATTGATGAGTTCATCGCAACGAAAGGCCGACAGTCATGAGGAAATACTTCGACCGAATTACACGAATCGCCGGTAATGTGGTTACCGTTACCGCAGACGGCGTAGGATACGACGAGTTGGCTGTGGTCTCCGGTTCAGCCGGAACGTCCCTGGCCCAGGTCATTCGCCTCAGCGGCGATCAGGTGTCGCTGCAGGTTTTCGGCGGCACCCAGGGCGTATCGACAGGCGACAAGATCCGCTTCCTTGGCAAGCCGATGCAGGTGCCGTTCTCAGACGATCTGATGGGACGCATCTTCAACGGTTCCGGCGAACCCCGCGACGGCCGCCCCGCCGTTGAAGCAGACCCCGTCGATATCGGCGGAGCGCCTGTGAACCCCGCCAAGCGACGCATGCCTGACCAGATGATCGACACCGGCATTCCGATGATCGACATCTTCAACTCGCTTGTGGAATCACAGAAGCTTCCGATCTTCTCGGTAGCCGGCGAACCTTACAACGAACTGCTGGCCCGCGTGGGTCTGCAGGCCTCGGCCGACATTATCATCCTCGGCGGAATGGGCCTGCGTCACGACGATTACCTCAAGTTCAGAAACACGTTCGAGGAAGGTGGAGTGCTCGGCAGGACGATCATGTTCGTGCATACAGCCGCCGACCCGGTTGTCGAATGCCTGCTGGTGCCCGACATGTGCCTGGCCGTCGGCGAACAGTTCGCCCTCCAGGGCAAGCGAGTGCTCGTACTGCTCAGCGACATGACGGCGTTTTCCGACGCACTGAAGGAAATCGCGATCATCATGGAGCAGATCCCCTCGAACCGAGGCTACCCCGGCGACTTGTACTCGCAGTTGGCCAGCAGATACGAAAAGGCCGTCGACTTCGACGGAGCCGGATCGCTGACCTTGCTTGCGTGCGTGACAATGCCCGGCGACGACGTAACCCACCCCGTGCCGGACAACACCGGTTACATCACCGAAGGCCAGTTCTACCTGCGTAACGGGCGAATCGAACC
>CAYMSH010000635.1:0-1838 GCA_964392945.1 uncultured Planctomycetaceae bacterium
GCAGCAATCCGCCGAAGCTGCCTGTCGATATGAACGTCGCCGGCCACTGCGGATCCCACCAGCCGTGCATGGGACCTATTACGAAATACGTAATTGCAAGGGCTATCACGCCGGTCAGTTCGACCTGCTTTCTCTCCAGCCAGTGATGACGCTCTTGTTTCATTGCGGTGTGAATCGGCGGCCCTCGCCAGCGAGGGTCAAAGCGGTCTATTTATTGAACTTGACCATGTGGAGTTCGTTGCCTTTGTCGTTGTACTCCACAACATCCATGTAGGCTCGCATCAACATCAATCCCCTTCCGGTGGGCTTGTCGAGATTCTCGTCGAGCGTCGGGTCGGGCACCTGCTTGTAGTCAAAGCCGGGCCCTTCGTCGCTGATTCGTATATCAACATTATCGTCGGTAACCTCGTAGACCAGTTCGGCGGTCTTATTCGGGTCCATCGCGTTTCCGTGCCGTATTGCGTTGTTAAGGGCCTCCTCGATAGCCAGGCGCACGGCAAAAATCGCCACTTCGGAAAAGCCCTTGGACTGCAGCTCCTCCAGCAGAGCATCGGCTATGCGATAACCCTGCTCCAAGGTGTTGAGTTGAGACACAGTAGCAGCCAATATCCTGTCCTGACCCGTCAAGGGACACTAAAAGTCGGCGAGGAAATATTCAAAACACTTCGCCGAAACCAACGCTGAGCTCCAGCCCGATCCGAAGTCCGTTACGCCAGTTCGCCGATCGCCTCTTGCCGTGACTGGCTTATCGAGAAGATCTCGTTGAGGCGCGTAATTACAAAAATCTCGTAAATCGCCGACTGGATGCAGCACAATCGCAGTTGTCCGCGTTTCTCGCGGATGCGCTTGTGAAGCGTAATGAGAATACCCAACGCGCTGGACGACATGTGCGCGACCTGGGTGAAGTCGATGATGACCTTGGGAATCTCGGTTTTGGCGACCATGGTGTTCAACTGCTCGCCAATCTGCATGATGCTCATCTCTTCGAGAATCTTGCGATCCTTGAGTTCAACGATTATCACGTCGCCTGCTTGTTCCACATTCATCCTGGAACTGCTCGCGGATGGTTCAGACATCAGTTTTAGTCTCCTATATTCATATGCCGACAGCTAGTGTGCCGACAGGTAGATAGTAGGATTACAGCCGGTCCGTGTCAAGACAGGCTATTGGGAAAATTCCGATCTATATGTTCCAAAGCGGCAATATCACATAACCAGTTGAATAACATTGAACAACAGGCTCAACGCCAGAACCGCAGCAAGGATTATAATATAGATCATAAGACCGCCGTCGTCGGATATTTCAACCGTCTCGGAGCCCGGCTCTACGACGGGTTCCGGCGCCTCGGCGGCCCCGCTCAACCCGCTCAACACGCCGGCGTCGATCTGCTTTCTGGCCTGCATCGGCGGGCGTCCCTGCGCGATGGCCTCCAGGTCAAGCAACAGATCGCTGGTCGAGGAGTATCTCTGATCGCGATTCTTGGCCATCATTACTTCTATGACTTCGCCGACACCGGCCGACAGCGTCGTGTTGATGTGATCCGGGGGGATCAGCGACTCCTTGAGGTGCTTCCGCATAACCGCGACGGGAGTTTCGGCCTCGAAGGGGACTCGACCGGTCACTACGTGATAGAACGTCGCGCCGAGTGAGTATATGTCAGCGCGGAAATCGATGTCCAGTTCGCCGCGAATCTGCTCGGGGCTGATATAATACGGCGTTCCGTAGGCCCGACCGGCCTCGGCTTTGGCCGAATCGATATCTCCGGCCGCCCTGGCCAGACCCATATCGGCCAGCTTGGCGATCTGGGTATCGCCCTCCATCGTCAGCATTATGTTCTT
>CAYMSH010000636.1:0-1824 GCA_964392945.1 uncultured Planctomycetaceae bacterium
CGCAAATCGCCGATCAGGCACATAGGATCAGCGATATTATCACTGACCTGATGGACTTCGCCTCGCCCAGGCGGGCCGAAGCCGATGTCGTGGACGTTGACGCGCTCACCGCAGAGGTCCAGAAAGAATTCGCGGCTTCCGAGGATCCGGTGATCCGAGATTGCGAGATTGTCGTTCGCCCGCCGCGGGAGCCTCTTAGTGTAATCGCCGACGTGGCCCAAATTCGCGCCGCTATCCGCGAGGTCGTAACCAACGCCGCGATTGCCGGCGGAGCGGCCGGAGATCGGACGGTTCGTATATCGTCCCAGGCGACGGAATCCGGCGAGATGGTCCTGATCTCCGTCAGCGACAATGGCCCGGGTATGGACGCCAGAACGCTGTCGAGCGTCTTTACTCCTTTCTTCTCGGCCCAGGAGGCCGGCAGGAGAGTGGGGCTCGGACTGCCGAGAGCCCAGAGGTACGTAATGAACAGTGGCGGCAGGATCTGGATCAAAACCCAGCCGAACGAAGGAACGACGGTGTTTATCGAGTTACCGCGAGCCGACTGACAGGCTCGGAAGATGTGAAAGAAAAATATGGCTGGCGACAAGAACCCTCGCGTACTGATTGTCGATGACGAAGCCGACATTATCGAACTCCTGACTGACGCTCTGTCCGATGAGGGGTTTCAGATCGAGACCGCCTGCTCCGGCGGTGAGGCGATAAAGCTGGCCCGGGCCAATCGGCCTGATATCGTCGTCACCGATCTGATGCTTGGCGACTGCACCGGCCTTGACGTGATCGACGCGTTGCGATCGGATGGGGCGGCCGACACGTCGGCGATTGTCATCACCGCGATGGGGGATCCTGAAACGCTTACCGAGGCCTCGCGCAGCCGACCGGTCGAACTTATGACCAAGCCGCTGGACCTCGATCGGCTTCGCCAGGCGATCAGGGACGAACTGGCCAGGCGGGCCGGATACGAGAGAACTAAGAACCGGCACAAGATCATTCGCCGCCTGGCGCGGGAGATCAATATCGAGCGGAAGACCATCCAGGACCGGCTCGACTCGACTTGCGCAGACCTGACGGCCGCCTACAAGACGCTCAGTTCCCAGATGGCCTCCCAGCAGGTGCTGATAGGATATCAACGCGACCTGATTGGCGCACGCGGCGACGACGATGTTTTCCGCTCGCTGTTCCGCGTTATCGTTCATCGGACCGGAAGCCTCTTCGGCGTGGCTCTGGTTTGTGATGCAGAGGCCCAACTGCAGATAGCAGGGCGGTTCGGCGTTCCGCATCCCGACGAGGTCTCGTTTTGCCAAGAACTCTGCGATCCGCTGATCGACATGACTCTGATCGAGCCGAAGTGCATACTCATGGACACCGGCGACAACTCCGAAAAGTTCAGCCCGTCGATCCGCAAGTTCCTGCCCGGGCTGAGCGTGCTTACGATGCCGCTGATCCCGTTGCCCGGCGAACTGATCGGACTGGTCGTTCTATACCGCAAGGGAGAGCAGCCGTTCACAGAGGCGGATATCGAACTGGCCGAAATGCTGTCGGCCCCGACAGCATTGGCCGTCCGCAGAAACGACTGATCCGATATTGATCGTGACAAAAGAAAAAGCCCCGCGGGATTCGGCCCGCGGGGCTTTTGTATGCTCTCGGTTTTCGGCGTCGACTAGATGAACTCGTTGAGGATGTTTTCGAGGTACTCGACTCTGCCTGAGATGTTGGCGTCTGAGTCGCCTTTTTCGAGCATGTACTTGCTCAGTTCTGCGTATCCGAGCTTGCCTGCTTCGATGTCGGCCCCGATTCCGCTGTCCCAGCTTGCGTAGCGTTGGG
>CAYMSH010000637.1:0-1810 GCA_964392945.1 uncultured Planctomycetaceae bacterium
TGCCCGTAGTTGCTGATCACCTGGACGGCCATCGAGTTGGCGAAGTAGGTGTCCGCCTTGCTCTGGCCGGCGGCGACAACTTCGATCATTACGTTCTTGGTCGCGTACTTGTCGGGCAGTTTGAAGCTGTGTTTGCCCAGTTTGCCGTCGCCGATTTTCGGGAGGGCGACCTTCGCGGTCATGTTCGGCCTGATCAGCGAGAACTGCCCGCTGTGTTCCTGAACGAAGGGGTTGCGGCTGAACAGGAGTTCTATGTCCATAGGGTAATAGTTAACCGTGCATTCGGTGAGGTTCTGGTAGTTCAGCGTTATTTGATCGTCAACGATCTTCAGTTCGACCCCCGGCTGGCTTGCCGCGAGCTGGGTCTGTGTCTGCGTGCGGTCCTTGTTGTCGATGACCTTTACACTCTTGCCTTCGAGTTCGTCTAGCTGGGCGGCGACTGCGGCGAACAGCTTCCGCCATCTATCGACGCCGTGGTTTGCGTACTTCTTCACGATCGCCCGTGCGGCCGACGGCTTATCGCTGAAGAAGTCCATGTAGGCGGTGAAGTAATCGTACTGCAGGGCGGTCTTGAGCTTCTTTGCGTCTACGGCCTTGAAGAACGTGTGGGCCTCTTCGATTCGGTCTTGCAGGAGCATGTAGTATGTTACCGCCATCTGGTCGACATCGCTGAGCTTGGCCTTATACGTAAGGATGTTCATCAGGCGGTGGTATTGCTGATTGAATCGGTCGTTGAGAATTCTCCTCTTCTGGCTGAGGCGGTGCGCCCGTGCGTTAACCAGCGGCGAATACTCCAGGTGCTGGTAGTAGTTGCGGACCACCGGATCGATGGTCACCAGTTCCGAGACGAGATACGGGCCGCACTGATTCAGGAACGAATTGCTGTGCTGGAGGTATTCGCGAATCGCGGGGACTTCGTCGTGCTTGACGCCGTACGACCAGAGGGTGTGATGGTAGACGTGCCTGCGGGCCAGCAGATTCGTGACCTGCCTGAAGTAGTTCTTATCCTTCATTCGCCAGGCGATCAGTTCGAGATTGATCCGCCCGATGTTGTTGTCCATGAGGAACTTGACTACGTCGTTGTCCGAGCCGTTCTGGGAGATCCAGGCCCATGATGTCTTGTCGATCTTGGTCAGCTTGGCTACTACGTTAAGCGTTGGAGCCTTGGCCGATGTGATCAGTTTGCCATTCCTCGCTACGTGTACGGGGAACTGGTCGAACTTGCCCGTGGCCGGGAAGTAGAAGAAGTAGTCGGTTGTCTGGGTGCGATACGGCTGGAGGTCCACGTGGAGGCTGCGGGTTTTCTTGCCGTTCAGTACGGGGATCGCGCCGGCCGGGATCTGCAGGAGGATATCGAGCTTCTGACGCGAAGAGGTCGGGTTGGTGACCACAACGTGGCAACCGTAAACAACGTATCGCAGGAACTCTTCGGTTACGTAGTTGTCGAGTTTCTCGCCGTTGACGTGCTTGTAACGCTCGCCGTACCGGTAGAAATTCTGGCTTACTAGGATCGGGACTTTCGGGCCGTCTGACGGTTTGGTTTCTTCGATTTCCTTGTGGAAGATGATCATATTGCCGGCGGATTTCAGGTCGAGTCGCCCGGCCTTGCCGTGTTTGGTGGTGTGCTTCCCGGCTTCGAACGGAATGTCCAGCACGGACAATGCGAACATCATCTCGGGGAAGTTTCGCGTGGCTTCGGCGAAGTTCTTTGAGATGAACGCCTTCTTGCCGCCAGCGTCATGCTTTGCGTAGTCGCGCCAGAACGCGTTTACGGTGATCAGCGATGCGTTCTGCGACTCGATGGGCAGGT
>CAYMSH010000638.1:0-1807 GCA_964392945.1 uncultured Planctomycetaceae bacterium
GTGATCCCGCTGGATGCGACTTGGGCCTACCTCGACGACGGTTCGGATCAGGGCGCGGCGTGGCGCGAGTCAGATTTTGACGACAGCGGATGGTCCAGCGGACAGGCGACTCTGGGCTACGGCAACGGAGGCGAATCCACTACGCTGACCGGCGGGACGACGACGTACTACTTCAGGCATAAAATCGATCTGCCCGAGGCTGCTCTGCTGAATCCGATAGTGGACATTCGCACCGATGACGGCGCTATTGTCTATCTTAATGGAACTGAGATATATCGCGTGAACATGCCGGCCGGACCGGTTGACTTCACGACAACCGCCACAGCTCCGATTGAAGGAGCCGCCGAAGCCGACTTCTCGCAGGTCGGCGTCGATCCGAACCTGTTCCTCACATCCGCCGGTCCGAGTGATATGGACGATATGTATCTCACCGACGACTACGCGCAGCTGCTGAAGTGGGCTTTCCCGACAGGCACTCCGACCGGAAGCGGAGAGTACCTGACTGTCTGGCTCGATGGCGAAACCGGCGAGCAAACTCCCACCGACATGCATACGAGCTTTGCGATCGACGAACTGCCCGGATCGCTGGCCCTGGTGTGGGACAACGGCGGGACGCCGATTGTTATCGACTACATTGACTATGACTTCATGCAGGCTGATCAGTCCCAGGGCCTATGGCCCAACGCACAGGGCGAGATGTTTGCGATGAGTACTCCCACGGCTTCGGCGCCGAACAGCGGACCGGTCCTCGGCCAGCTCGTAATAAACGAAGTGCACTATAATCCCAGCGACGACAGCGATTACGAGTTTATCGAAATCTACAACCGCGGTCCGTCGGCGATAGATCTGTGGGAAAACTACGGCGGAGTCGATTACCCCTGGAAGGTCGAAGGCTTTGAATTCGCCGTTGGCGCTACTCTGCCGGCCAATGAGCTCATGGTGATAGTCTCGTTCAACCCCGTGACCAATCCGACCAAACTGGCGGATTTCAAGGCCCGTTACGGGCTGGAAGCCTCCAGCGTGCAGATACTGGGAAGCTACGGCGATAATCTCGACAACGGCGGAGAGATGGTTCGCATCGAACGCCCGGTGGAGGCGCCCCTGGGTGCTCCGGAGCCTGTTTACTACGAAACACTGGACGCTCTTAGATACGATGACGAAATGCCCTGGCCGACTGCTGCTGACGGTCTTGGTGATTCGCTGCATCGCATGTCGATTGATGCATGGGGCAATGACCAGGTCAACTGGCTCGTCGCTCCGCCCAACCCGGCCGTGTTCGCCCTGGCTAACCTCTCGCCCTATATCGTCACTCCCATCGCCGATGTAGTTGCCGACGAGGACGACAGTGACGACGTGCTGGACCTGTCGGCTGCATTCCAGGACGATGATCTGGGCGATTATATCGTCTTGGCGGTTTCCGATAATAGTAATCCCGAATTGGTGACCGCGACGATGAACGGCACAGATCTCACCCTGTCGTATGCCGCAGACTTGCACGGCTCGGCCGATATCACCGTTCGAGCCACAGACTCCGGAGGTCTGTGGATTGAAGACGTCTTTACGCTGACGGTGAATCCAATGGACGATGCGCCTGTTCTGATCAGTCCGATCGCGGATGTTGAGGTCAATGAGGACGCAGGCGATACACACATCGATCTGGTGACCGTATTCGACGATCCCGACTTGCCAGGCGACACCTTGGCGTTCCTTGTTACGAACAACTCGAATCCCGGACTGATTTCGACCAGCATTGTCGACGGTAACCTTACGCTGACTTACGGCGCCGACCAGAACGGAAGCGCCGACA
>CAYMSH010000639.1:0-1807 GCA_964392945.1 uncultured Planctomycetaceae bacterium
TTTATCTTCACGCCCTTGCCCAGATTCAGCGTAAGGGTCTTGAGCGCCTTGACAGTCTGCGGCGGATTGGCTTGGGGCTTGGAGTCGGTTCGAACCGATTGGACCGGGGGCGGTTTTGTATCCGTTTTCGCCCCAAGGCCCGGTTTGGGCAGCTTGCGGGAGTCGTCGGCTTCGATCACTATCCGAAAACTCGGTATCAGGTCGCAGTACGAACCTTGCAATTGGCATCCGGTTCGTCCGCTTACGCGGCAGCGTGATGGGGAGCTTAACCAACTCCCGCCGCGAAGGACGCGAGTCGAACCGGTTTCTGGCCCGGTCGGATCGACTTTCGGTCCGTCCTTGTAGTAGTCTTTCGAGTACCAGTCGGCGCACCATTCCCAGGCGTTGCCATGCACGTCGTACAGGCCGAACGCGTTGGCTTTGTACGTGCCGACCGGCGAGGTGAACAAGTATCCGTCGTCCCAGGGGAACGTTCGCCAGCCCTTGAAGCGTTTCCTGGCTGTGTCGTCGGCGGCGTTGGCCCATCCCTTACCGCCGGCCCACTTGTCGCCCCATGCGTAGGCGGTTTGCGTGCCCCCGCGGGCGGCGTATTCCCATTGGGCCTCGGTGGGCAGGCGCACCGGGCGGGAGGTTTTCTTGCTCATCCACTTGCAGAACGCCACCGCGTCGTCGAAGCTGACGCAGAGGACGGGATGGGCGTCTGTCTGTTTGAAGCCCACATTCTTCCACGATGCGCCGGCGACTTTGGTCCATATGCGTCCGGCCCAGGCGAAAGCCCAGCCGTCCCGCTCGGCTTGGGTTACGTACTTGGCGTCTTTGACGAACGCGGCGAACTGTCCGCGCGTGACTTCACAGATGCCAATGTGGAAACCCTTGCTGATGGTTACTTCGCGCTGAGGCGTTTCCCTGCCGTCGCGAACCCGGCGTCTCTGGGTGGCTGGAGAGCCCATCATGAACTTTCCGGCCGGGACCTTCACCAACTTTATAGACTCGCTGCCGGACAGTTTGATTGTGATATGCTCGAGCGGTCCGGCCGCTCGGGCCAGAGTTGACAACAGCAAGGGTAAAGCGATTAACGTAAGATACGTTTTCATTGCCGCTCCCTGCATTCGCTCGGCTAACTATCTGTTAGTGATAATTCCGCAGGCGTCCCGTACGCGCTGCATAGTCGCTTCGGCGACGTCTCTGGCTTTTCGCCCGCCGTCGCGGAGCATGTCGCGTACATCGTCGCTACGCTGCTCCAGTTCAGCATAACGTTCGCGGGCTTCGCCAAATTGCTCGTTTATCAGTTCGGCAAGGCGTCCTTTGGCGTGTCCGTAACCGTATCCGCCGGCGCGGTAGCTCGCTTCGATCTCCGCCAACTCTTCGTCCGAGGTGAAGAGCTTCAGCAGTGCGATCACGTTGCAGCCGGCAGGGTCCTTGGGCTCTTCCAGCGGGGTTGAGTCGGTCACGATCTTGGCGCAGCGTTTCTTGGTCTGCTTGGCGGTGGCCATGATCTCGATAGTGTTGTCGTAGCTCTTGGACATTTTCTGGCCATCGATGCCGGGGACCACAGCCACTTCCGGCACGATGTGCGGCTCGGGTATCACGAGAGCTTCGGCGTCGAACGCCCGGTTGAACTTCGCGGCCATGTCGCGGGTCATCTCGATGTGCTGCTTCTGGTCCTGGCCTACCGGCACCAGGTCGGCGTCGTAGATCACGATGTCGGCGGCCTGCAGGACCGGGTAGTCGAACAGTCCCATATTCGGCGCCAGGCCGCGTGCGACTTTGTCCTTGTAGCTGGTCGCCTTCTCCATCAGTGAGACCG
>CAYMSH010000640.1:0-1785 GCA_964392945.1 uncultured Planctomycetaceae bacterium
GTACGGTTATTGGACCCACCGGCGGCGATTTGGTTCCCAAAAAACTACGAATCGATCTTCTTACACGACGAATGATCCCCAAGTCCAGCCGCGCAGCAAGTCATGGTTGGTGGGAACTTTTTCGGCAATTCTGCATCTAAGTGGTGTACCGAGCATTTTTGTGATCGTCTTTCGGGTATTGATATGGTTGTCGACAACTGAAGGAATATCAAAAAAATGGAAAGGGAACTGACATGCAATTGAAGGCGGCAGGTATGAATTATGCGATAAGATTGGCGGTGGCTGTTTTGGGGGTGTCCGCATTTGGCGCCGGAAGTGTCCGCGCAGATGTCGCCAGCGACTACGATACGCTCTTCGGCTCCGAAGCCAGGAAGGTCACCGCCACCAGCGCCAAAACCGACGATGCGGCGTTTGCGGCCAAGCTCATTGAATCGGCCAGGAAGATGCCCGACTCACCGGCCCTGCAGATTCTGATTTACGAGAAGGCGTGTCAGTTCGGATCAGCCGGTCCTGCGGGGTGCGAAACTGCGCTGGAGGCTCTGGAACTGCTGGAAGAGGCGGTTCCTGACAAGAAAGACCAATGGCGCCGACAGAAGTTCGATGTCGTTAAGTCCCGCTTCGACAAGACCTCGGGCGCCGCTCGAATTGCCGCTGGCGAGTCGTACATGGGAATGCTCGAGGCCCTCGCCGACGCGGCGGTGACTGAGGGCAAGGGCTCCCAAGCCAAGGCGCTCTATAGTCGGGCGATCACGGTTGCGAAATATATCAAGTCGGACAGGGCCGAGACAATCCTGGGCAAGAGCAGGCGAGCGAACTCTGTGGTCGCCCAGCAGATCAAACTCCGATCGCTGAGCGCCAAGCTCACCGCTGACCCCAAAAACACGGCTGTCCGCAAGGAGTTGATCGCCATCTATGTTGTCGGACTCGACAATCCCGCCAAAGCGGCGGAACTGATCACCGACGATCTCGACGAAGTTACTCGAACATACGTTCCTCTGGCCGCCAAGGAACCTGACAGCCTTGACAAGGCGGTTTGCCTGGAGCTGGGCGACTGGTACTACCGTACGTTGCTGAAGGGCGCTTCGGCGGCCGGCAAACCCGTTGTTCTGCATCGGGCCCAGAGGTACTACCAGGAGTTCCTGAATTCTCACACGAAGAAGGACGCTCAATCATTTCGGGTGGAAACAGCGTTGGAGAGCATCGAAAAGCAACTGGCGAAACTCGGCGTCCCGGCCGGTCGATCGGGAGGCAGGACGCTCGTGCTCGATCTGGGCGAAGGCGTGAAGATGAAGCTCGTCCGCATCCCCGCCGGGAAGTTCATGATGGGTTCGCCTAAAACCGAGAAGGGTCGCGAGGGTCACGAAGGCCCCCAGCGCTGGGTGAAGATCAGTAAGGCGTTCTACATGGGTGTCACCGAAGTGACGCAGGCGCAATACGAGCGTGTCACAGGCACGAACCCCAGCAAGTTCAAGAACCCCCAGAACCCGGTGGAGGTGGTGTCTTGGGACGACGCGACGGCGTTCTGCACGGCGTTGTCAAAGAAGACGCGGCGGGCGGTTTGTCTGCCCAGCGAAGCCCAGTGGGAATATGCTTGTCGGGCGGGCGCGAAGACCCGCTTCAGTTTCGGCAAGGAAGACACGGATCTGTCCGTCTACGGATGGTGCAAAGCTAACAGTGATGGCAAGACCCATCCGGCAGGCCGGAAAAAGTCGAACGCCTTTGGCCTGTATGATATGCACGGAAACGTATTTGAGTGGTGTCGCGACTATTACGACGAGAAGTTCT
>CAYMSH010000641.1:0-1775 GCA_964392945.1 uncultured Planctomycetaceae bacterium
CACCGGTTCAGGTACGCAGCATGATCTATTGCACAACTTTAAGGCGGCAGGCAGGCAGAACAACAAGGAACACCCAATATCCAAGTTAACGGCGGACGGCGAAAGGCAGAGGCGAACATTCAGCTCACATTGTCGTTGACGTTGGCTTTCACTTGGACGTTGGATATTGATCGGAGCCGCCGGGGTGGTGATGGGAAAGTATGGAGGATATGTCTGCGAGAATCTCCTGACTTCTCTGGCGGGCGCCGAACCTTGACCGTTCCGGCCGCCTGAAAGAGCTTCTGATCAACCGGCCAACGAGCATAGTGAAGATTCTAACCGAGAAGCGTTCGTCGCAGTCTGCTTTCGCCGCCGCCTCAGCACCGCCAGACCGCCCAGCGCCAGCAGTGACAGTGCGGTCGGTTCGGGAACAAGCAGGAGTATTTCGGACTCGCTGCCGGGAATCGGGAGGCCTCCGCTGTCCAGCGCTTCGAGCCTCAGCGTGTAGGGCGCCGCAGCGGCGCGATCCATTGCCCCGGCCTCCCCCAAGTCAGCGAACGTGAGGAAGTAGTCATCGAGACTTTCGTCAAAGTCCGTATCGGCCAGTTCCGCCAGCACCGTGTTCGGCAAGGCTTCGGGGCCTCCGCGGATGCTCCAGCGATACTCCGGGTTTCCCCCCACCCCGTCGCCACGGAGCCATATGCCGTAGAATCCGTCAACCTTCCCATCCCCGCCCGGGCCGACAACCGCCGTTTCCAAGGGAGGTCCGTCCTGAAGATCCGCCGTCGGAGCGGTAATCTGCGTTGCAGGGTCCAGTATGATAGCCAATTGGGCGTCGGCGTTGGCGCCTATACTGTCCCCAGCCACGCCCATGGCCTCAGCCCTGACGGAAAACGTGTATCGCCCGGGGTCGAGGTCATAGTCTTGCGTGACATCCATCCAGTCCAGTGTATCCCTAACCTCGAACCGGAACACGCCTAACAACTCTACGCTGGCCAGGCCAACCCAGTAATGGTTCACGGACAACCGCGCGGTCAGCCTGACCGGCGTGGGCTGCGAGAGGTCGAATACGACCTGGTAGCGTGACTCGCCCAAACCGATGCCCACGTAACCGGAGCCTGTGTGATCGCCGTCACCGTCGGCCCAGAGGTCCGCATCCAGTTCAACCGGACCGATTGTTGAACGCTGCCCGCTGCGGGCATTGCCGTACCAAAAGTCCCCCGCCTCATAATGGAACGCTTCAGCCTCGAGCCAATCGCTGAACGGACCGGCGTCGGGCGCCGTAACTGAATCGGTTTCGGATACCGGGCCGGCTTCAGCATCGACACGGATCCCTCGATCCTGGCTGACCAACGAGTAGTAAGGCGCGGCGGTCGTCGGCGTGGAGGCCGGAAACATCACAATTGCTGACAGACATACTGCACAAACTGCGTTTCTCATTCCACTCTCTCCTTTCGCAGTCTTGCGGCATAACCCTGGACCACCAGCACGCGAGCAGACAACCCGCCATGCGAAACTACGCGGCGGGGAACCTGGCCGCTGGTCGCCTTGAGGTGGTGCGGCAAGCTAGACGCCCGCGCCTCAGTGTTAAGATAGCTGGAGCCGCTTCCTGAGCGAGCCTGAGCAACAATGAACATACCACGAGATGCCGAATTCATCAAGACAAAAATGCAAAAGGCGTAGCAGTTGGCAGTTGGGCCCTTCGCCTCGCTCTGCTCCCTGCTTGGCTCTACGCGCTACGTAGGTCGAACGTGAAACGGACGCAGTCGGGGTCCCGTCTTCGTCCTATGGACTTC
>CAYMSH010000642.1:0-1751 GCA_964392945.1 uncultured Planctomycetaceae bacterium
AAATCAAAGAAGTAAAATTACCAAAACCAAACCAAACACTGAACAAAAAAACGAAAACCTGAAACACAATAAAACGAATGCGTTCAAGAAATTCTTCGCGTTGGAACTCCTCCCTTCGGCTGGTTGCATGCTCGGCATGGCCAGCGAAGCCTTTGCGCTGTGCAGAATGGCGCGAGATCTTGACGAGGTCGATTGGGAGATCGATTTCAGCGCGAACCCTTATGAAGTCGATTTGCCTCAGTTTCAGGCATTGGTGGAAGTTGCGAATCTGCTGCATCTGGCGATGGTGGAGGCCCATGAGTCCGGACGCGATGACGAAGCGGTTGAATACTACTTGGACGGAATTGCGCTGGGCGATTCGCTGTTACGCGCTCCAGCACTGGTCGGTTATCTGGTGGGTGTCGCCGTACACGCCATTATGGACAGTTCGCTTGAAGAAATCCTGCCAACCATGAAGATCGGCGACGCGTCACACAGCGTGGGGCCCGAAAAGCTCGGCGAGCTAACGGCCAAACTCCTGGATACAGAGCGATTCTCCAAGAGCTTGAATCTCGCGCTGATGGCCGAGCGTAGCGTGGGGTATAGTACTTCACAGAGCATCCTGACCCTGGAGATACTCAACGGGCAATTCTCAGGCGTGCCTGATGTGGAGGTCCGCCGGACCGCTTTCAACCCGAATCCGCTGTTGCGAGCAGGCTTGGATTTTGGCGTTGCTCCGATGTTTAGATTGGACACCGCCTGGGCGATTAAGCATCACGGAGCGTACGTCAGGACTTCGAAACTTGGCACTTTGCCCGAGTGCCGTCGCAGCCTGCAACCGCCGCTGAAGGAATTCCAGGAGCGTCTTGAAGGCCTGACGTTCGCCCGGCCGATCACTACTCTTCTCGTTCCGTCGTTGGAAGGAGCGTTCGAAATTCACCATAACGCAATAGCGAAGCGGAGGATGTCTGGAACGGCTGTAGCGGTAAGGATGTACCAGATCGATCAGGGGCGGCGGCCCGAGAAACTCCAGGACCTTGTCCCGAAGTATCTGCCGAAGGTCCCGCAGGACCCGATGGACGAACCGGGGAATTCGATTCGCTATATTGACGATCCGGATACGCCTCGATTATACAGCGTCGGTAAGAACGGGCTTGATGAGAACGGCGTTTTCGACGATCTCGGCGAACGCGACACCAAAGAGATTCTGGTGTTCTTGAATCGGCGCCCCAGAACGGACAAAAAGGAATCGGATTCAGACGACGACGATTGAGCCGGCCGACAGCCTTTCGATTACGACAGAGAGGCGATCATGAGGACCCATTGCGCTACCGATAGCGGGATGATCACGACCAGCAGTTGCTGGACGAACCATATCAACGGAAGGGCGATTGCGGTCACTGCGGTCCGCTTCGCGCATCGACCGGTCGTGAAGTGGATTCCTCGTGTAGCCATCGGCCACCAGACCAGGAAGACCGCCATCCATGCCAGAGAGACCACTGCCAGACTGGTGCGCATGTATTCGGCCTGCAGGCTCAGGATTGTAGCCAGAGATGCGATTCCGCCGGCAAGAGTTATGATCAGGACCGGGGCGCACAGGTAGCAGCTCAACGCGACGGCTCTGTCCTGCCGCTCGGGATCGAAGCGTTTGGGGCTGGAGAACCACTCCAGCGATCGCGTAGCCAGGAACAAGCCGATCAGCCACAGCGCTCCTGCGACTAGTGTGTCGTCAGTTTTGATTGTATGGGTGAGGCCTTTTTTGCCGATCTTTC
>CAYMSH010000643.1:0-1740 GCA_964392945.1 uncultured Planctomycetaceae bacterium
TGGCCGGGGCGTATCCGGGCACGGTATCGGTGCTGTCGACCAGTCGCTGGCCAGTGCTCGCTCCGGCCACACCCAGAGCCTGAACCGTACCGCCGCTGGAGCCGAACGCGACGTTATTGTTGAAAATCGTAGCCGCATCGACGAGTCCCAGCGTCCCGCCTCCCGCGCCCGGAACGGCGTACGATCCAAACCCGGGACCCTTACCGCGAACTCGAATGATGGCGGACCCGGAGGTCCTGAACACACCGCCCCCCCCGTAGGTCGCCGCCCGAAAACCCACGTTCACGTTGTAGATCGTCGGATCGAACATGACGCCTGCAAGTTCTCCGTTGGAGCCGGGGGGAGGCGCAACGGCGTGCATCACTTCGGTCAGGATCACACCGGCGAGCCCCGTATCGATCCTGTCGAAGTTGCCGAACTGCTTGAACGCATTTCCGCCGGGGTGATTCGCCCGAAACACGGCCCTGCTGCGGTGAAGCGACGGTATGCCGAATTCCGAGTAAGTTTCAGTCGGCGGCTGGTTGGGGACGATCGTGTTGGTATTGGCGATCAAGTCGAACGCGAACGGGCCGGCCAGCGTCCGAGAACTCGCCAGCAATAGGACGAACACCGCCGCCGGCAACCTCGATACTCTGGTGTTTGCGCTTGAAGGAAGTTCCATGATAGAACCCTCCACTGAGGGGCTTGAGGGATTGTGCGGGTTTCTGAGTCATTATAGGGGGCTTTTGGGCAATGCCCGTCCGCAGAGGAAAAAACTGCGAGTCGACGACCCCACATCCCCAGCCCCTATTCTGTAACCCTGCGTATGATCAGATTCCTATGGAACTCGGCTCAAGTCCGATCCAGCCCGGGAAATTCATTTCCTGATGCGAACCGCCGTCTCGGCCACTCGGCGTCCGAGCTTCTTCGCTTCGGCCAGCCCCTCCTTGTCGTTGGAGGCTCCGCCTTTTGACCAGATCGCCGCACCAAATCTTCGGCCAGTGCCGACCAGCACCATGTCGTAGCAGAACAGCGAATCCTGCACCGATCTTATAGTCACTTCCTGTCCGCCGTTTCGAGATCCCCCTACTGCGACTACTCCGACAACCTTGTCGGTGAGTACGTCCTTGCGATAGAACACCATCAATCGCTCGATGAACGCTTTGCACAGGGAACTCATGGAACTGAAGTAGACCGGCGTTGCGATGATGATCCCGCCGACTTTGGGGTCGGATAGTTTCTTGGCGATAGGCGGAAAGTCGTCTTTTCTTCCCGCGCCCAGGGGTACTCCGGCGGCCAGCGACCCGTCGATGTCCAATCCGGCGAGTTCCAGAAGCTCGGTCTGAACGCCCGGGCCGGATTCCCGGGCTCCACTGAGGCACTGGGCCAACGCATCGGCAGTGTTCTTGCCCTTTCGCGGGCTGCACGAGACGCCTATTATCTTGACGCCGTGGGGCTTGTCCCCGCCACCCGAAGGCGCCCCCGAAGCTGTGGTCGCCGCAAGTGCGGCCCCTGCTGATCCGAGAAACACCCGTCTGGTCAGGTCGTCAGCCATTACGACACTCCTTGCGGTCCGACAGTTTGTAGACGCTCCAGGCCCGCCAGAGAGGCCGGTCGGTTACATTTATCGTTAAAACGAGGCAAGACGTCTAGGATTTCCGCCTGTCGACCCCGGACCGGCGATCTACTCCGCTTCGACGGTCGGGCCCTTCAAAACGCAGTTGCTGTTTTCTAAGATGTCCCATGCGCCTGTCGCCCATT
>CAYMSH010000644.1:0-1734 GCA_964392945.1 uncultured Planctomycetaceae bacterium
CAACCTAACATGCGCCAAACTTGAAGAAATATATTCTCACATGCGATAGCCCTGGACTCGGGTCCCGAGGCGAGCACAAGGTCGCGCCGCACCCGCCTGCGGCGGGAAGGCTCGAACCCACACTTCTGGGTCGTTGCCATAACGGGGTTTTGAATACCAAGGCGGCCTAGTTATATCAAACACTTACGGCAATGGTGCACATATTCGCATTCTTGGCGTCGAATCCCGGTCAGTCACGTTACGGGCTGTGAGGCCTCAAGCTACTCCCGCAGGCAATCCAGCTCTTCGCAGTACATCGAAAGCATTTGGAGATAAGGGTATCTGGCCGGACGGGACAAACACCTTCAGTTCGCCCTTGGGCTGTGCAGCTCCCGCGGCCAGGCACATCAGACAGACGGTTATGAACTTCGCTTTCAATTGGTTCTTTGTGTTGTCTCCATGCAGTATTCTGTCTACTTCACGGGGAGTTGGGATCCGGCGCCGTTGTTGTAGAGCTTGCGGACTTCCTCCTCGGTCAGGGCGCGCGACCAGACAGCCAGTTCGTCATAGGCCTGGAATTCGGTCGTCGCCGCCATCCGGCCGCCGATCGACAGCGGGATCTTCGCCGCGGCGCGGATCGGGGCGATCGGCACGCCGATATCTCCCTGCATCCGCTTCTTGTGCTTGCCTTCCTGATGCTTGCCGTCGAGGATTCGCTTGAACTTGCACAGTTCGCCGTTACGGTAGGTCCGCAGTTCTCGGTTCGTAGCGTCGTAGACAACCGCCATGTGAACCCACTCCGAGCCGTTTCCGGACATGCCCGAAGTCGTGAAGGCTCCGAACGTGCGCGGCTTGCCTTCCTTCAGGACAGAGGCGGTGATGCCGAAGTTCCCGCTTGAGAATCCGCGGACGTCCCAACCGAGTTCGTTGGCCTGGCTGCTGAGGAACCACGTGTCCAGACCGGCCGGTCCGGGCCCCGTATTGATCGGAGATCCCTCGCCCTTGCCGATGCGGTAGATTCCCTTGCCGCCGAAGTTGCGAGCCCAGAAGGAAAGGGTGAATTGATCGACTCGACCGTCCTTGTTGACCGTCTCCTTGTAGCCCGGAAAGGCGATCGACTGGGCTCCGTGCAGTTTGATCGACTTGCCGAACTTGCCGGCGATCAGCGATGGGGCATCGTACTTCTTGTCCTTGCCAATGATGCTCTTTGCCCCGTTGACGAAAGACCGAGCCGACATGTCGTCAAACCGCCAGTAGTCGACCAGACCCTTGGTCAGGCTGGTCATGTCCTGCTTCCGGGCGGGGGCGGGCTTGTGGGCATCGTAGAAGCGTTTCATGGCCGCCTTGACGCTGTCCATGTCGGTATGCACGGGCTTCTGGCAGTAGGGCAGCATGATCCCGGCCAGGCGCCGGCTGATGACCATGTATGACGGCGTGCCGTCGTAGTGCGACTTCTCATGCAGGTCGTGGGTATGGATCGCTTCGACCTTGCGCAGCTTCTGTATGGCGTTCTCGTTGGCCCGGCGGATAACCGCTCCTCCGCCGATGCGCTCGCACCAGGCGTCATTGATCTTGCAGATGAAGATCGGAAGATTGGGCACGCCGAAATCTTTACGCACGTCCTTGATGAAATCGATGAACAGGTCCTGATAGAAGGGGAAACTTCGGATACCCAGACTGTCGTTCTCGCCCTGGAACCATATTACGCCGGCGATCTCGAAGTCCTGGCCGGCGTAGCGCGGATAGATGTCCTTG
>CAYMSH010000645.1:0-1730 GCA_964392945.1 uncultured Planctomycetaceae bacterium
CATGTGGAAAGCACCAGAAAGAACGCAAAACCGCTGGACGAACCAGTCAACATTCGAACTACTCGAACCGCGTCTGTTGCTCAGTGCTACTTACGTAGGCGACGATGCGAGCGAGATCATTATAGATGCATCCGCCGAGGTCGCCGTGCTGGCCTCGGCCTCGGCGCCGGATGAGTCTTCTGTCGAGATCGCCATAGACCAGAGTAGTGACATAACCGTAAGTAACGGAATACTAAGCGTTTCTCCGAATTCAGCTAACCAGGGCGATACGCTCGTGCCGGTAACGTTTACGCTCGACGGTGGTCTGGTTCCTCCGCTGCCGCCATCCCAGGTCGCTCCCAGCGGCGCGTGGATTGGCGGAATCGCCATGACTTCCGTCAGTCGCAACGGAGTGCTCGTGTCGGGATTTGTCACGATCCCGATCGACCAGACCCCGGGCATGTACGACGTGTCAGTCGAATTCCCGATCCCCAACAACACGCTGGAATACACCAAGTCCGCGGCGTTCGAGGTTATCGCCGTTGATCAGGGTCCCGACGTTTTCTACGTTGACGCCAACAACACCTCCGGCTCGTGGGACGGCGAGTCCTGGGCCACGGCGTACCAGACCATCGGCGAGGCGCTCGACGCGGCAAGCGCCGCACGCGAGGGCGAAATCTGGATCGCCGACGGGACATACAAGCCAACCAGCGGGACCGATCGATCGGCCAGTTTCCAACTCGCCGGCGGAATAGCGCTTTACGGCGGCTTCGAAGGCGTAGATGAGACCGAGCGCACCGATCGCGATCCGGACACATACGCTACTGTGCTCAGCGGCGATATCGGCGTTGGCGGAGACTCAAGCGACAATTCGTTCCATGTGGTGCTCGGCGCCGGCGGGGCGCTGCTCGACGGGGTGACGATAACCGGCGGAAACGCCGACGGCCTGCTGATCGATTCGATCGGCGGCGGGATGCTGAACACCGGCGGTATCGCCGTTGCCGTAAACGATTGCGTGTTCACCGAAAACTACGCCGACGAAGGCGGGGCGATGTTCAACTTCAATTCGTCGATCGCTACGATCACGGATTCTGAGTTCATCGACAACACCGCCAATCGCGGCGGGGCGATAGTCAATCGCATAGACGCACACGCCGAGATAAGCGATACGCTCTTTGAATCAAACACCGCCGCCTGGCGCGGCGGAGCGGTGTTCAACGATTACGGCTCGTCGCCGATCTTCACGACGTGCGAGTTCACGTCAAACCACTCCGGCGGACACGGCGGAGCGATTTACACCGACGATGCGTCATCGCCCGGAGCTACAAGCCCCGTGATAACAGGCGGCACGTTCACCAGCAACTCAGCCGACTATCGCGGCGGGGCGATCGCCAACTACAACCGAACTACGCCGGAGATCCGCAACTCGACGTTCACCGGCAACACCGCAGGAACTGGCGGCGCCGCGATCGCAAACGATTACTACGTGACGGCCACGCTGTCGGGCAATACGTTCGGCGCAGGCGACGATGTCGATTCTGACGCGACTTCCAGCGTGGCGGCGTCGGCACCTGTCGCCTCGGCTCCGGAGGCTGCGGTCGAAAACGATCAGGCGGCCGCGGCGACGCTGACTTACACCGTCGTCGACACGAACCAGACCATATTCTACAGCGACACCAGCGTGATAAGCGCACCGTCGGCGGGTTCGGCGTTCTACGGACAAGACGCACAGTTCGCCGGCAACGCACCGA
>CAYMSH010000646.1:0-1713 GCA_964392945.1 uncultured Planctomycetaceae bacterium
CCGAAGCCAAGCTGAGCGGCTTCAACGCACTGGCCCCGGCCGACAAGAAGAGCACGCCTCTGAAAAACGTCCCGGACAGAGGTCGGCTGCAGAAGGGACCGGCTTACGGGAAAGTCGACGATATCGCCGACGATCCGGCCGACTGGTCCACGTTCCGCGGATCGAATGCACGAGCCGGACGAACCAGAACGGCGACGCCCACTGATCTGAAACAGACCTGGAAGACGAAGATCGCAGGCAAACTCAGCACGGCGACAGTCGCCGGCGGAAAGCTGTTCATCGCGGCGGTGGACGCACACACTGTTTACGCGATCGACACCGCAGGCGGCAAGGAGGCCTGGCGATACATCGCAGGCGGGCGGGTTGACTCCCCGCCGACGATCTATCGCGGCATGGCAATCTTCGGATGCGCCGACGGATACGTCTATTGCCTCCGCGCATCAGACGGCGAGTTGGTTTGGCGATTCCGGGCGGCGCCGGACGATCGACGGACGGTGTCGTTCGAGCAGCTCGAATCGCTCTGGCCGGTGCACGGAAGCGTACTGGTGCGGAATGACATTATCTACTGCGTCGCCGGTCGATCGATGTTCCTCGACGGCGGCCTGCGAATGCTCATGCTTGACCCCAAGACGGGAAAGAAACTCCGCGAGACGCTCCACGACGGACTGGACCCCGAAACCGGCGAAGATCTACAGAAGCACGTCAAGGTTCTGAACATGCCGGTGGCCCTGCCGGACATCCTTTCGGCCGACGACAAGTACGTCTACATGCGATCCCAGCAGTTCGACACGAAGGGCAATCGCATCGGCGTGCCCCACCGACCGGCCAATTCGCAGTTCGGCGACGGAGCCCATCTGTTCGGCCCGAGCGGATTCCTGGACGGTTCGTACTGGCACAGGAGCTACTGGGTTTACGGACGAGGATTCGACGGCGGACACAACGGCTACCACGTCGCCGGCAAGTACGCCCCGGCGGGGAAGATCCTGTCGTTCGACGACAAGACCGTCTACGGATTCGGCCGCAAGGCCCAGTATTACCGCTGGACCACGCCGATCGAACATCACCTGTTCGCCGACGACATGAACACGCCGCGCAGCGCAGGAAGGGTCGGAGGGGGTCGCAAGACCAGGGGCAAGGCCGGCCCGTGGGTGTCGATCGCAAACTCACCGAGCCTCGATCCGACGGGCAAGGCCCTGGCGGTGGAAGCGTGGGTGAAAACCGACAAGCCTGACGGAGTGGTCGTGGCGCGAGGCGGACCGGCCGTCGGATACGCGCTGATCGTAAGGAACGGAGCCCCTCAGTTCATTGTCCGGGCCAAGAAGGGAGTCTCGCTGGTAAAGGCCAGGCAAAAAGTCACAGACCGGTGGATTCATCTGACCGGCATGCTGACAAAGGACAAGAAGCTGAGAATCTACATCGACGGCGAGTTAAGCGCCACCGCCGACGCGGCGGGTATGATTGAGTCAGACCCGGTCCAGGGAACAGAGATAGGAGCCGACGCTGGGGGGTCGGTTGGAGAATACCAGTTCCCGTTCCAGTTGAGCGGCTCGGTGGATGAAGTTCGCGTGTTCTTCGGAACTCTCACTGATGCCGAGGTCAAGGCCCACAGCACCGCTCCGGGCAAAGTCGAAGCCAAAGACGCCAAACTCGCCCTATGCCTGACATTCGACAAGGATGCTTCCGATCTGTCAGGAAAACGAAACAACGGAAGTA
>CAYMSH010000647.1:0-1704 GCA_964392945.1 uncultured Planctomycetaceae bacterium
GATCAGCGAGACCTGTAGCGTGCCGTCCGGTGTCGCATCGTTAGTAACGACAAGCTGATCGAAATCAACACCGGCCACACCGCCACTGCCAGCCAACTCGACGACGAACTGTGTGCCGTCTTCAAACGCAATGCTGCCAACGGTCAGTTGCCCAACCGACGCTCCCGGCGCCACCGTGCCGCCGCCAAAAACGCTAACCGAGCCAGTGATCGAGCCCGTGCCGCCGAGCGTAGCTCCGTTGACCTGTACCGAGCCCGTTCCGGTGGCCGAGCCGGAAGTGTTGTTCGCCAGCAGCGTGCCTTCGTCGATGAGCGTGCCGCCGCTGTAGGTGTTGGTGCCGGTGAGGGTGAAGGTCCCGCCGCCTGTCTTGGTCAGCGAACCGGGTCCGCCGGCGGCGTCGGCGATCAGGCCGTCGAAAGTCGAAGAGCCGTCATTGACGCCCACCGTCAGAGCCGCAGAGTCTGCGGGGTCGGAGATGCTCACCGTCGCGGCCACGGCCGTGTGATTGCTGAGTTTGTCGGTCTCCAGCGTCCCGCCATCGATGGTGACACTGCTGGCCGAGGTCCAGAATTTGGTGTCGTCGGCCACCAGAACTGCCCCGTCGTCGTCCACCGTCAGGCTGCCCATGCCGCCAAGCAAGTTGGAGGCAGCGCCTCCGAGATACAAGAAACCGGTGGACAACTGGCTGTTGTCCCCGGTGACCAGGGCTTGGCCCAAGGCGGGGGGCCCGATACCAAGCCCCACGCGGTCTGCTGAGGCGGTCGCGCCGGTCCGCACGTTCAGGTCACCCTCGCCACTAACCGCGACAGCCAGATCTCCTGCGAGATCGAGCGAGGCGCTTTCTTCCACGACGATGCTGCCCGTGCTGCCGGCGGACTCCGCGACCCAGAAAGCGGACCCAGTCAATGACGTCCCACTGCCGCTGACCGTCAGGACGGCGCCATGAGTTTTCCCGTTGCCACTCGAGGCCAGCCGAAGGTCCGCAGCATTCCGGACAATAATGTCACCTCCAGAGGCTAGCATGGACGCAGCGCCGGTCAGGTCGATGCGGGCGCCGTCGACAATCACCGTGCCGCTCGACCCTTGAAGGCCTCCGAAGTTCGACGGTGTGGCGCTGTCGCCGCCGGTGAGCGTCAGCGTTCCCGCTCCACCATGGATGAACCTCGAACTGGTGCTACCGGTAATGACGCCCGAGTAGATGGTGGTCTGGTCATTACCCCCCACAGTCAGCCACCCGGAGTTGAGTTCCAGGTCACCCGCGCCGGCCAGGGCGCCGATCGTGCGGATTCCCCCGTGGAGGTCCAGGCCGTTGTTCACGTTGATGCTGACAGTATTGTGTACGAGAGCATTGTCGGAACCGAGGCGTAATACTCCGGCGTCGATATTCGCCGTCCCGCTGAATGTGTTGGCGCCGCGGAGGGTCAGCGTGCCCGCTCCGGTCTTGGTCACGCCATACGAGCCGCCCGTCTCGCCGATTTCGCCCGTCTGGGTCGCAACGCCGCTCGATACGTTGAGAGTCACGTCGTGTTGCAGGTCGATGGCGTTGGCGACGTCGACTCCGTCGGAGTAATCGATTGCCGAACCCAGAACGGTGATCGCCCCTGTGCCCGCGGCGCTGGAGTTCCCCAACGCCAGTGTGCCGCCGCTGATGGTTGTTCCGCCGGAGTAGGTGTTGGCGCTGGTGAGGGTGAAGGTCCCGCCGCC
>CAYMSH010000648.1:0-1703 GCA_964392945.1 uncultured Planctomycetaceae bacterium
CTGAAAGTGGATTCTTCGGCGAAGGTCGTCGCTCGCCACGTGTTCTACAACAACTCGGCCTGGGACGCCGCCGGCGACGATGACGCTGCAATCGCAACCGACAAGACCGCCCTGCTGGACGGGCGGACCGCAACATTCGCAAACTACACCAGCTACAGTCGCGGAATGAACGGGATCATGATTGACGTCGAGCGGCTGAAATCCGCTCCGACCGCGGGCGACTTCCGATTCAGGGTCGGGAACAGCAGCGATTCGGCGCAATGGACCGAGCTGAACGCCAGCCAGCAGCCGGATGTGACCGTCCGCGCCGGGGCCGGCGCCGGCGGGGCGGACCGCATCACGCTGACCTGGGACGACAACGTTATCGAAAACCAGTGGCTGGAAATCACCGTACTGGCCGGCGGGAATATCGGCCTGGCCGCAGACGACGTGTTCTGGTTCGGAAACACCGCCGGTGAGGCGGGCGATTCGCCTGCAGACGCCGCTGTCACCGACGCCGATAGACTCCTGGCGCGGAACAATCCGTGCAACTTCCTTAACCCCGCGGCGATTGACGACAATCACGACTTCAACCGCGACAGGAAGGTGAACGCAACCGATGAACTGATCGCACGCGACAACAAGACCGACGATCTGACGGAACTGAAACTCATCACGCCGGGAGCCTCCCCCGCTCCGGCCAGTACTCCGCTATATGGCGACGCAGATGGAAACTACATCGTCGACACCGCCGATATGGAGATATTCTGGAATTCGTTCGGGCAGCGAGGCGACGACCTGGTCGCCGACTTCGACGGCGACGGAAGAGTAGGCCTCAAAGACTTCTCGATCCTGCGGGCCAATTTTGGAATGAGTGTTTCACCGCCCCAGCCCGAGCCGACCCTCGCACCGGCGGCGATCATCGCGCCTGAGCCACAGTCGCTTCCCGCCGCAGCGTTGGCCATACCAATCGCGCCGCCGGCTCCTGTCGACGAGGGGCCGGTCGAGCAGACGGAACCTGAACAGCACGCCGATCCGCTGGCTCCGACGCCGAGCATAAACATCATGGCTATCGCGACGGTTGACATCGCCAGGATCAATACCGCCCCGATCGACCGAGAGCTACTGCGGGATCGGCCCCTGCAGGGAGTCCTGCAGACTCCCGAACCCATGCAGTTATCCGCCGCGTTGGACGTGGATCTGCTGGCCGATCTCCAGCCGCTGGAAATGGAGCCTCTGCAGGTCTGATCAAACCGAAGCCGACCGACACGCCGGACAAGGAGTCTCGGAATTCCTGTCCGGCGTGCTATTTTGCGAGAGTTTCGATTGCGTCGTCCAGTTGGCCGCGAAGGGCCCGCCAGTGGTCCGGGCCGAACAGTGCGTCGTGGTTTCGCTGTCCCAGCTTGAACGAGGCGAGAGTCTTTTCGATCAACACTCCAGCAGACTTGGCCGCTGGAGTGTCGGGCTCTTCCTGCGACAGGCGAGCAAGTGTCAGCATGCGACGGTAGTCGTCCAGACCTTCCCGCAAACGCTCGAAACGAACAGATGGAACCAGGTCTCCGGCAGGCGAAGAATTGCACCATGCGTAGTCGTCTTCGCGACAGTCCAGTGCGTAGTACGGATCGCCGGCCGCACAGTTCCAGTGCCACGACAAGCGAAATTTCATGTCGAACTGCTTGGCGGCTTTGTACATGTAAACGCCGTAAGTCCAACGATTTGAACCA
>CAYMSH010000649.1:0-1693 GCA_964392945.1 uncultured Planctomycetaceae bacterium
GTTGTCCTGCTGAATTATACTCGGCATATCCGAGCCTTTTCTTTACGTAACGTCTTGTTATCGAGGTGTTTTTTCACCAGCGAAGATCCAATGCGACAATTGCGGCTCCAAGGCGACGTTTCGTCAAATACTGCAACCCTCGACGTGTGGGACTGTTTCATACTACTACGCACGAATCGAGATGCAGGTTCTCTGAATAATCATATTCACCCATACAATCATAACCAAGCGAAATATCGCCACAAAACGCAAACAGTTGACCGGTGTCGCCAGAGTTTGGCATGCCGACCATGGTTATCCACATACGGGAGGAATCGCAGCACCCGAGCCTCCGGCGCAGGCAACTCGGTATTGCGAAGTTATCAGGGGTTGCTGTGTCTCTTAAGCGCGAAAGTAGTTGCGATTGTGTGCGGGAAAGTGTAATAGTCACCTTGAAGGGACAACTTAGATGAGCAATGTCTGGATTGCATTTGGGCTGACAGTATTCGCCGGGGCCGCCACCGGCATTGGCAGCGCGATCGCGTTCTTCGCCAAAAGAACGAATTATAGATTCCTGTCGGTGGCTACGGGCTTCTCGGCGGGGGTGATGATCTACGTGTCTTTCGTGGAAATATTCTTCAAGGGCGCCGAGTCCCTTTCGGAGGCCTACGGGGATTATTGGGGGCACTGGATCAACGCCGGGTCCTTTTTTGGAGGGATCGCTCTAATCGGCGTGATCGACAAGCTGATCCCGTCAGCCGAAAACCCCCACGAAGTTCACAGTGAAGACGAAATGGAGCCGCTTCACGATCCCTCAGCTCCCATGCCGGACTTCGAGGCGATCGCAGCACATCCTTCCACGGCGGCTCCCGGAGCGCACGACCATCGCGTCAATCACAAGAAACTCCTCCGAATGGGATTGTTCACGGCCCTTGCGATCGGCATCCACAATTTCCCCGAGGGCCTCGCGACTTTCCTGGCTGCGTTGGACGATCCCAGTGTGGGAACAGCAATAGCGATCGCCATAGCTCTGCACAACATTCCCGAGGGCATCAGCGTTTCGGTGCCGATCTTCTACGCCACGGGAGATCGGAAGAAAGCATTCATCTACTCGGTGCTCAGCGGACTGGCCGAACCGGTGGGAGCCGGCATAGCGTATCTGGCGTTGCGGTTCTTCCTGGGAGGGGACACCGGGGTCATCCCGCCGCAGGTAATGGGCATCCTGTTTGGCGGAGTGGCGGGAATCATGGTCTACATCAGCCTGGACGAACTACTACCCACCAGCCGCGCCTATGGAAAAGGCCACGACAGCCTTCTGGGCCTGCTGGCGGGAATGGCCATGATGGCGCTGAGCCTCCTGCTTATGATATGATCAGACCCAGCAACGCCGCGTTCGGAGAAGAAAAGGAGCGGACAGGAGCTGGAACCTCTCGGCTCTCGCTCTTGTCCGCTCTTTGCACTCGGGGTGGCTGGATTTCGCTACGCGGCGCCTACGCTACGGCGCGAACCAGCGAGGCGGCCAGTCCGCGGTCGCTGGTTAAGTTAGTGAAAATACAGAAGGACCGGCCGATTTGACCGGTCCTTCCTCTATGTCGGGGTGACTGGATTTCGCTACGCGGCGCCTACGCTACGGCGTGAACCGGCGAGGCGTCCAAGCCTGCGGCCAGTCCGCGGTCGCTGGTTAAGTTAGTGAAAATACAGAAGGACCGGCCGA
>CAYMSH010000650.1:0-1668 GCA_964392945.1 uncultured Planctomycetaceae bacterium
GGAGGATCCGGCCTTATCGGCCGCGAACGACAGCGTAAGATCCCCAGCGATCAGCCAGGAGGTGACAAGCCCGCGCTTGATGTTGGACCACATATCCAGCAACAGAGTATCGCCGAGATCAATATCTGCGAACACATCTGAGACATCCACAACAAGGTCGTCGGAATCTTCATCGACCGACGCGTCGGCGATCGGATTGGCTATTATTGGGGCGTCGTTGCCTGGATTCACCGTCACAGTGAAAGTGTCTTCGACCCAGAATCCGCCGGTGGCGGTGGCGCGGACGGTAATATCCGCCGCACCGTTCTGATCGGCCCCGTACGACAGCGTAAGATCCGCGGCGAGGATATCTGTAGTCACCAGGGGCTCATTGGTGTTGCCCGTAACCGTGTATGTCAGCGTATCGCCGAAGTCAGGAACGCCGAAGAAGCTCGCCATGTCCAGCGTCAGGTCGGGATCATCTTCATCCGCAATCACGTCGTCGATGTCGAACGGCGGCATGTCATCGTTCAGGATCGTCGCCAGGCCCTGGCCGTCGGCTACAACAGCACTTGCATTGGAGAGATTGACGTAGAAGGTCTCGTCGCCCTCGAAGTCCGTGTCGCCGCTGACCGGAATGCTGACCGTCTGGGCGAGAGCCTCTCCGGGATTGAACGTCAGGACCAGGGCGGTGATCGCGCCGTAGTCCCCGTCAGCGACGGCGGCGGTGCCGTCGGCTGTGTCCACCTGGACGGTCACCGGCGCTGCCGGATCTTCGGAGTATGTCACTGTGAAATCGAAATTGCTTTGTCCGGCGTCGCCTTCGTAAACAGACACGTCGCCGATCGAGAAAGTCGGGACCTCGTCGTTCAGGATCGTAGCAAGGCCCTGGCCGTCAGTAATTACGGCTCCGGTTGCGTTGGAGAGATTTACGTAGAACGCCTCATTCGTTTCGTTATCCGTATCGCCATTGACCTGGACACTGGTAGTCTGCGTAAGCGGCTCGCCGGGATTGAACGTCAGAACCCGGGCGCTCACGGCGGCGTAATCGCCGCTGGCCGCGGTGGCTTCGCCATCTGCGGTGTTGACCTCCACGGTAACCGGCGACAGCGGATTCTCAGACAGACTTACCGTAAACTCAAACGCCGTCTGCCCGCTGTGGCCCTCCAGCGCCGCAACGTCGTCGATAGACAGCGTAGGCAAATCGTCGTTCAGGATCGTACCGAGCCCCTGGCCGTCGAGGACAATAGCTCCGCCTGCGTTGGATAGGTTTATATAGAATGCCTCGTCGCTCTCGACATCCGTATCGCCGTTGACCTGGACGCTGACCGTCTGTGTCAGTGGTCCGCCGGGATTAAACGTCAGCACCTGGGCGACGATAGCGGCGTAATCGCCATCGGCCGCCGTGGCCGTGCCGTCGGATGTGTCGACCTGAACAGTCACCGGCGAGATCGGATCCTCGGAATACGTCACGATGAAGTCTATGCTGCTCTGTCCGGCGTCGCCTTCGGAGACAGCCCCATCGCCTATCGAAAACGTCGGGGCCTCATCATCACGGATCGTGGCCAGGCCTTGCCCGTCGGCGATGGCGGCGCCGTTTGCGTTGGACAGGTTAACGTAGAAAGCCTCGTCGCCTTCGATGTCGGTGTCGCCGTTCACCTGCACGGTGACCGTCCGCGTCAGCGGCCC
>CAYMSH010000651.1:0-1658 GCA_964392945.1 uncultured Planctomycetaceae bacterium
GTCCGGATCGACGTACTGCACAACCGCACTTCGCGTCCATCCGTCCAGATCGGACAGCTCCGTGTTGTCAGGCCCCTCGGGGCTCGAGGCCGACCAGCCGTTATAGTCGTCCACATCATCATAGTTGACTCGCGACGTGGCTGACTCTCCGGTTTCGCGTCCGAACTGGGCGGTGTCGTCCGGTTCGGAATAGCGATTCGGAAGGATTTCCGCCATCAACTGCCTGGCCAGAGCCGGTCCGCGGCGCTGGGAGGCCTGGGTCCGGCGGGCCATCGCCGATGTACCGAGGGTCTGCATGACCGCGACGACCATGATCGCAACGAGCAGCATGGAAATCAGCGTTTCGATAAGCGAGATTCCGCGTCGCGTCGTCGTCTTGTGCGTTTGGATTACCATTGCGGTGCTCCGGTTGTTGTCACTGTTCCGTAGACATAGAACTGCATGTGGCGACTGGTGGAATAGGTTCTCCAGGAACCGCCCTGGTTGCCGGTTGTGACCAGATGTGCTCCGGATGTATCAGCACTGTCCTTCTCGTATCTTATTTTGGCGACCTTTCCGCTGCCGTTGTTGAACTTCACGACAATGCAGTGCGTGTCGCTCGGGTCCAGATCGTCCAGGCCGCTATATGTACAGGTCTTCCACTGGTGACTGTTGGACAGTGACGATTCGTATATAACTGACTGGGCCAGGACCGTTGTCATGGGTTTCTGCGCCGAATCGGCGTCGCGAACCTGCACAGCGATCGACCCGTTGGTGCCGCCGTCGCGTTTTGCCTGGATCATGATCCTGGGGATCTTCCATTTGACCACATTGCTCGGAAGCGCGGGATGGAAATACGTCCCGCACCACTTGTTCCGCTCGATCTTGTAGTCTCTCAGGCTTCCGCCCGAGGTGTTGTCGTGGCTGATCAGCAGCATCTCAGACGATTCCTGCTCGGCCTGAGGTTCAGGATCCCCGCCGCCGGCGCCGCCGCCGGAACCTGCGGCGACTGTTTTGGTCTGGTATGACAAGTCGAAATGGCTGACGTTTTCAGCAACGGCGACGGGGTCGCCGCCGTTGTACTCCCTCATAAGAGGGGCTCCGGAAGCCCCGGACCAGGAGTAGCGTATGGTTTCAGGCTGATTGTCGCCGTCACGGTCCGGAACTTTCATCGTAACTGCGGTTGCGGTCCGTTCGGAGAACTCCTGTGCGAGTTTCAGATCCGTAGTGACCTGATCGCCGGCGTCGCCGGAGACACAGACTTCCACGGTGTTGTTCGTCAGCGTGCGGGCCGAGAGCATCATCACTGAAGACATCCCGCCCATGATGACCGAAACGACCGCGGTGCTTATCAGCACTTCGGCCAGCGTCTGTCCCCTCCTGCTTGTCTGGTGTCTGGTCATTGCACTTGCGCCTTTCCGGTTTCAGCGTTCAGGACAACGCTCTTCTGATACTCCCCGCAGGTGACAACGACGGTCCCGCCGGAATCCGGCACGCCGTAACCGTTGAAGACCACGCTCGTGTCGCCGCCGAAGTTAACCGACGTCAAAGAACTGCGGAAGGGGCTGTCGGTCAGGACCACGGTGTAGTCGGCCGACGGATCGCGAAGGCCCGGAAGACCGGCGATTTGGTACGTGTTCGATCCGGGCGTAAATACGATCGTCAGCGACGAACTTGAC
>CAYMSH010000652.1:0-1651 GCA_964392945.1 uncultured Planctomycetaceae bacterium
TCACCAGCCGCGCGTCTTCAGCAAGCGTAACCGGGCCGGCAGTCGTATTGGGACCTTCAACTTCAAGTCTCACCGCCAGACCGGCCTGGATGTTCGTAGAGGCGAAAGTTATCGCATCGACCGCACCGTTGACCAGCAGGACACTGTCACCGTCAAAGGTCACATCGCCGTAATCTGCGTTGGGACCGACCAGGTCGGGATTCAACGACGAATAGCCCGAAACCAGGATTGGCGAATTGGTCATGCTGACCCCTTGTTCAGTCGTCAGCCTTCCGCTGCGCAGTTCCAGTGCGGCTCCGTTAAGCGTATTGTCCGCCTGCAGTCGTAATTCACCACCTTCTACACGGATGGTGTTAGTCGCATCGATCCCGCCGGGCACGGTTCCGCTGACGTTCAGTGTCCCGCCCCAGGCCTTGGTGAACGTGCTTCCGGTAGCGAGATCCAGCGCCGTTGCATCAACTGCGCCCTGGAAAGTAGCGTCGCCGGCGGTGCTGATTTCGGTAATCGATCCCGAGTCGGTTTTCAAGACCGCCCCTACGCCCAGATTGATCGCCGAATCGCTTGTAAGACTGTAGGTGTCCAGCGTGCCGTTAACGACAAGAGCGCCCGGGGCGGTGACTGTCGTACCGTCACCTATTGTAAGTATTGCGCCCGAATCGATCGTAACCGAGCCGCCGGTTATGTCCAGTGAGTAAGCGCCCTGATCGGCCGATACGTTTAACGATCCGCCCAACACGATCGCGGCATCGCCGCTGGTCCCGAGCGAGCCGAGGGTGGGTATTTCCGGAGTGATTGTTCCAGCCCCGGATTCGATCCAGTGCGAATCGGGTGCATGTGTCGCCACATCGCCCCATGCTCCGGTATCGCCGTCCCAGGTCAGCGTGTGGTCGACTGTCATTACCGGTGCGAACTGCAGGTCGTCGTAATAGACCGCCGAATTCGCGGCCGGAGACCAGAGGTCTACGCCGGCGATCTCCTGAATTCCAGTCCACGTGCTGCTGTTCAGCAGTGTGCCGTTGTAATAGGTATCTACGGTCTGCGCGTCTATGTCTATCAGCGCCTTGATCTCGATCCAGGTGTTCCTGACCAGCGGCTCGGTTATGCCGCCGGCGCCATCGACAACACCATCGGCGCCCATATCGATATCCATCGAGCCGAGGAAATCCACGGTTCCAGGCCAATCGTTCATAAGACCGATATACCCGGTTCCCACAGTAGAGGAGGACGGCACGTACGTCATCGCACGGAACTCCCAGAGACCCGCGGCGGCGCCTGACACCGACCATCCGGTGTCGTGCATCACGCCTGCCTGTCCGACCCGCAGCGAGTTGCCCGGACTGTACGAAAACATCTCAGTTACTACCGGACTGTCGGCGGTATCGACTCCGCCGACCCAATCGAACCAATCCCCCTGCCCCACGGCGAATGAATCGGGAGCGTAGAGATCCAGAGTGTCCTTCTGCTGGGCCAGGGCGTTTGTCGCAAAGCCCAGAACCGATGCAATCAGGACAACTGATGCAATCAGTAACTTGCCTGCGGAGATCGTGTACGCTCGGCTTCCGCTTCTATAGTTCGCTTGCTCATTGCGATTGGGTATAGACATTGCGCTGTATCTCCAAGATTCGCCGGATATGCGCATACGAATCACATG
>CAYMSH010000653.1:0-1650 GCA_964392945.1 uncultured Planctomycetaceae bacterium
AGATGCTTCTGTGGGCCAGCGTGTCGGCTATCGAAATCAGTTGGGCCGCTCTGGGCAGCTCGATCCGGACAGCTTATCCTTCAGCGTGGCGATTCTCGCTCGCTGGGCGATGATGCCTTCTTCAGTGCTCTGATCGGCTCCGAGGATTGCGTCAACGAGTTCGGCTCCGATTTCGCCAGCCAGTTCGCCCAGCAGTTCTGTGGCGAATTCTTTCTGCTTGTCTGTCGTCAGGCGGAATCCGAAGGCGAATTCAGCGTTGTCTTCGAACCGCGAGTTGGACCAGGAAGGTCCGCGTCCGTCGGCGTCTACCGTGAACGGGGTCGTCGGCAGGTTGCCGCCGTAGATGCTGGAGCATCCCGTTGCGTTGCCGATGATCGCGCGATCGCCGAACAGTTGGCTGATCAGCTTGTAGTAAGGCGTTTCGCCGCAGCCAGCGCAGGCGCCGGAATACTCGAACAGCGGCTTGCAGAGCTGGGAGCCCTTGATCGTCTTGAGGTTCAGCGTGGTGCGGTCCTGGTCGGCCAGGCCCAGGAAGAACGCGTAGTTGTCGCGTTCCGTCGCTCGCAGCGGAGCCTGTTCGCCCATGTTGATGGCCTTCTTGCCTTCGACTTCCTTGTTCTTGGCCGGGCACGCTTCAACGCAGAGCCCGCAACCGGTGCAGTCTTCCGGGGCGACCTGGATGGTCCACTTCTTGCCGGCGTAGTCTTTGCCCTTGGCGTCGACTGACTTGAAGGTCTCCGGAGCCGAAGCAAGCTGTTCGGCGTCGTAGATCTTGCAGCGGATCGAAGCGTGCGGGCAAGCCAGCGAGCACTTGGCGCACTGGATGCAGACATTGGGGTCCCAGACCGGGATATCCAAGGCGATGTTGCGTTTTTCCCACTGGGTGGTGGCTACAGGCCAGGTTCCGTCATCGGGAAATGCGCTGACGGGCAGCGAGTTTCCGTCGCCGGCCATGATCGGCGCCGTGACGTTCTGGACGAATTCCGGAGCGTCGGAAGACACTACCGGCGGCATCTCGATGGTGCTGTCTGCGGCTCCGATTTCGATCTCGTGCAGGTGCGCTATCGACTGATCGACGGCGTTGTAGTTCATCTGGACGATTTCGTCGCCCTTCTTGCCGTAAGTCTTCTTGATAGCGTTCTTGATAGCGGCGATCGCCTCGTCCTGCGGCAGGACGTTTGACAGGTAGAAGAACGCGGTCTGCATGATCGTGTTGATGCGTCGGCCCATTCCGGTGGCTTCGGCGACTTTGTCAGCGTCGATCGTGTAGAACTTGAGGTTCTTGTCGATGATCGACTGCTGCACCTGCCTGGGCAGCGAGCCCCAGACTTCTTCGGCCGCCATCGGGGCGTTCAGCAGGAACGTTCCGCCGTCAACGAGCGAAGCCAGCATGTCGTACTTCTCCAGGAAGCTGAACTGGTGGCACGCCACGAAGTTGGCTCTCGTGATGAGGTAGGTCGATCGCACCGGACGGGTTCCGAATCGCAGGTGGGACACCGTAACGGCTCCGGCTTTCTTCGAGTCGTACACGAAGTAGCCCTGTGCGTACATGTCGGTGTTCTCGCCGATGATTTTGATGGAGTTCTTGTTGGCTCCGACGGTTCCGTCTGATCCGAGTCCGTAGAACATCGCGCGGACCACGTCGTCGGC
>CAYMSH010000654.1:0-1647 GCA_964392945.1 uncultured Planctomycetaceae bacterium
GATAGAAGGCGGGGCGCACGTAGTTCTGTTCAGCGCCGATAAACTCATCGGAGCCGCTCAGGGCGGTGTGATAGTCGGGCGAAAGGACCTCATTCAACGCATCCGCAAGCACCCGCTGTCCCGGGCGATGCGGGCCGACAAGTCATGCCTCATGGTCCTAGAACGCACGCTGCAGATGTTCCGCGACCCGGAAAAACTGGCCGAATCACATCCGCTGTATCGAATGCTGGCCGCCAGCGACGAAACACTAAAGGCCCGGGCCGAGGCGCTTGCCGCGGCCGTAGGAGCCAATGCGGCGGTCTGTGAAAGCGTGGGGTATCTCGGCAGCGGATCGCTTCCGACGCATGGTCTGCCGACATGGGCTGTGAAGGTCTCGAGCGGCGAGATCCCGGCCGCCGAACTGGCCCAACGCTTGAGGCTGGACGACGCCTGCATATTCACGCGCATCGAAGACGAGCAGATGGTCATGGATGTTCGCACGATAACCGACGATCAGATCGCCCCGATCGCCGCCGCGTTCGGACGTCTGTCAAGTTAATCCTCGATAACCACGCGGAAACCAACGTTCACCACCGGTTGGTGCATTTCGTACGCCAGGCGGTAGCTGCTTGTCGCGCGGTGGGGGCGATCGCGCCACGATCCGCCGCGCACAACTTTTCTTCCCTTTGCCGTCGGGCTGCTGCGGGAGTCGGTTTCGGTGTAGGGATAGGGTTTGTACGTCGATCGGGTCCACTCGGCGACATTTCCGTGCATATCGACTAAGCCCCAGGGATTGGGTTTTCCGTATGCTACGTCGGCGGCGTATTTCACGCCGTCCCTTAGGCGACTTTTGGGCATGGGATTGACTTTACCCGAAAGGGTCTTGTCGGCGAAATTGGCGATCCCGTCAAACGGGGCGTCAACAGCGCCGTACCACATGGGCGTCTCTGTCCCGGCGCGGCAGGCGTATTCCCACTGGGCTTCAGTCGGCAGGGTGACTTTCTTGCCGGTCTTCTTGCTCATCCACGCACAGAACGCCATCGCCTGGCGCCAGGTGACCCTGACAACCGGTTGCTGCGCGCGATTCGTCGGATCGCCGGAGTTGCTGTGGTCCTTGCCCGGGCGGTCAATGTAACCGCTGTCGTGTTCAGGATCGAATATCGCGTAGATCTCGTTTGATATCTCCGATGTGCATATCGAAAACGACTTGTCCACAGTCACTACGTTCAGCGGTTGTTCGTCCAGGGCGCCTGTGGCGCCGCCCATGATGAACTTACCGGCCGGGATTCGCACTAAGGTCAGCTTGTGGTCCCCGCCCAGCGATATACTGGTCGGTTTTCCCGCGGTCAGCGGTTTGGTCGCCAGTTTGGGCCTCGGTCCGGCGTAAGGCGCCTGGGGCTTGGGTTTGATCGGCGTGATCGGCGCACGTTTGTCCGCGGCGGCTTGGATCCTTGCGAATTCCTGCTCGGGGTCGGTGTCTATCGAGGCGTAGAGTTTCGCCAGTTCCCGTCGGCGTTTGTCCTGGGCTTGTCCTCGCCACTGGGGCGGGCGCCACGATCCGCGGTGCGGAACGTTCAGGTCGATCCAGGTTACCAGGCGGCTGTATTCTTCTTCGCTGAGTTTGACGTTGTTGTGGCCTTTTTCGAGCATCTGCATCAGTTCGCTGGT
>CAYMSH010000655.1:0-1643 GCA_964392945.1 uncultured Planctomycetaceae bacterium
AGGCTGCCGTCAAGAACGGTAAACGTGGCGTTTTCGAGATTCGATCCGACGCCGCCAAGCGTCAGCGTAGCCGCCCCGCTCTTGATGATCTCAACGCTGTTGCCCACGGGAATCGCATCGGTGGTCAGACCGCCGTCGAGGGGGCCGACGGAAGTATTAGCCTCGGTTACGATCTCGATCGACGTAACGTCCGAAGCAATCGCCATCGAAAGGAACGTCGCGCCGCCGGCCATCGTCAGCTTCGCGTCGGTGGCTATGAATCTAAGATCGCCGAGGTCAGGAGCGCCGCCGAACATGTTCATCGTGCTTTCGCCTTCAACATCGATCGAAAGGCCGGTCTGACTGGCGGGATATCCGCCGCTAAGGCCGGAATTGTAGAGAATCTCGATCTCAGCAGGCGTCAGTTGTCGATCGTAGATCAGGAACTCATCCATCATCTGGGCGAACGGGAACTTCGAGTAATTGGCGATCTTCTGGATCTGAGTGCCGACCTGACCTGCCGCCGTTCCGGTAGCTCCGTGAATGCCGTCCAGATAGAAATCCGTCTGTCCGTCGTGACCGACCATGGTCAGGTGATGCCAGCCGTCGTCAGGAGTGAGCTCCACTGACGGGGCGGCGTACAGGAAGGGAGGGCCTCCAATGGCCTGACCTATGGTATCGACGCCGGCCCCGACCAGGCCGAGGAAATCAGCCCCGGCGCTCTGGGCCAGAACGCGGTACGTATCGGTGGGGTGCAGATCGTAGAACCACGTTGAAACAGTCCAGGACGCACTGCTCAGCGGTACGCCGCCGTCGCTGATGAACAAACGCTGATCGGTGTTGTCGTCGATGATCATAGCCTCGCCGACACGCCCGGCTCCGCCGGTGCTCACCGAAGCGTTAGGTTCGCTTGCATCGCCAGTGCTCAACGTGCCGTCGTAGGATGTCGCGCCCGTCGCATCATTGTGTACGGTATCGCCCGTGACGTTGTCGAACGAGTAATACGCCAAAGCGCCGGCCATCGGAGGGCCGCCCGCCGAGATCAGATTCAAGTCGCCGCCGGCAAGGGTCAGACCCTTGGCTCCGGCAAGAGGAGTGGAACCGGATATCTCCAGCGTACCGCCGATGACTTTGATCGTCGTTTCGCTCGCCGACACGCTGCCGCTGTAGTCGAGTTTGGCCAGGCCCTCGCCGCCGATCAGAAGAGTCTTGGCCACGCCGCCGTCATTGTAATCGTGCAGCGTAAGAGTATGACCGGCCGCTCCGCCGATTCCGCCGCTTGCGCCCGCGCCGCCGGGCAAGGTCAGGGAGCTGTAGTCCACACCCGCTCCGCCTACGAACACACCGCCCTCGCCAACCGTTATCGGGCCGACGTGCGCGGTCTGGGCTCCGGTGACAACCACGCCGCCGGTGACTCCGGAATCAACTGAAACGCTGCTGAACGTATTGTGGGCCGATGTTCCAGCGGTGGCCACCACGCCGTCTCCCTCGAACGAAAGGCCGCCGAAGGTGACGTCAAGATCGGTGCTGATCGTAGAGTAGCTCGGAGCGCTGGGCACTTCGGGGATGTCCGGAGGAATCGCGGGGATCGCAGGGATCGCGATCACCGAAGTCGAAACCCCGCTCATGTCCGTAGTCCCGGTAAGTTCCAACGTTCCGCCGCC
>CAYMSH010000656.1:0-253 GCA_964392945.1 uncultured Planctomycetaceae bacterium
CGGCGACGGCGTGTTTTAACTACGGAAGGCACGGAAAGCACGGAAATATATAGGCAACGGCGACAACGGCGTACGACAACGACAAACGGCCAATAGCAAGCAGTGCATGCCGTTGGCCGTTGTCGCCGTTGCCGTTAACTTTCCGTGCTTTCCGTGCCTTCCGTGGTTAAAGAAAGCCGTTGCCGTTGGCCGTTTCTATATTCGCACTTTCCGTGTTTCCCGTGGTGATCGCTGTTTACTTCGCGTTTGCGAT
>CAYMSH010000656.1:263-1641 GCA_964392945.1 uncultured Planctomycetaceae bacterium
CTCTTGAGATCTTCGTCTGTGCATACTACTCGGAACCCTACGTTCCACACCGGCTGCCAGGGCTGGTAGCTCAGGCGGTATGTGTCGCGGCGGGCGTCGGAGACTTTCAGGCCTTTGGCGCCGCGTACTACCTTTTTACCGTCGGGTTTGCCGGCGTTGCGCCCGTCGGTTGAAACGTACGGATACGACTTGTACGTCGTGCGGGTCCATTCGCCCTGGCTGGCCAGCAGTCCGGCGCCCCAGACGTTCGATCCGCTCTTGTCGGCCGTCGCTCCGGCGCGGCAGGCGAACTCCCACTGGGCTTCTGTCGGCAGCGAGAATGTCTTGCCTGTCTTCTTGGTCATCCAGGCGCAGAACGCCATGGCGTTGTTCCACGATACGCGGATCGCCGGCTGTGTCGGGCGGTTCAGCGGAGTACCGCGATTGCCGTGGTCCTTGCCGCCGCGATCGAGGTAACGCGAGTCGTGCTTCGGATCGAACACGTTGTACTGCTGGTTGGTGAGTATCTTCGTCGCGATCCAGAACGACTTGTCGATCTTGACCGGGCAGATCGGTTTCTCGTCGGCCGCCCCGGCCGCGTCGCCCATGACGAACGAACCGGCGGGAATGCGAACCATCTCGATCTGCAGCTTCTTTTCGCCCTGGGTCACCGTGATCGTACGCTTGTTGTCGGCGCCCTGGAGCGTCTTGGCCGCAGTGTCGTCGAAGGGCCAGTTGGGGCAGGCGACCTTTGTCGGCTTGCTCGGCTTGACCGGTTCGGGCATGATCGTCTTGACCGGTTTTGTCGCTACTTGCGGGATGACCTCGTAGTCGGTGTCGATTCCCGCGTAAAGCTGGCGGAACTTGCTGCGTTTCTCGCGCTGGCCTCTCGGGATCGTGCGGAACTCGCTCCACGTTCCGTAATACGGCACGTTCAGGTCGATCCATGTGTAGATCCGCTCGTAGCCCTCGGCGTCGAGCTTGACGTTGTTGTGACCCTTGCGGAGCATCTGGACCAGCGGGCTGGTGTTGGCGTGATACTCGGCCGGCGGGAACATGTGGTAATCGCTCTCGGGTCCGGGCCGCCTGACGTACTTCTGCAGTATGCGGTAGGCCGGCGAGAAGCCCTTGGTGTTGGCGGCCATTCGCAGGTCAGGCGGGTTGGCTCCGCTCTTGAGCGGCTTGTCGTTGTGGCAGCCGATGCAGTACTTGTCCAGCACGGGCTGAACTTCGCGAGCGAAGCTGAATCCGCGTGCCGGCCCGTACCAGTCCTTGATCTTCTGCGGCGGCTTGCGGGATGCTTTGACCATCGCCGCCGGCGGGGCTTCGTTATTGTTCTCGTGACAGCCGACGCACGAGAGATTCTCGCCGGGCATCGCCACGAACCAGCTCCTCATGA
>CAYMSH010000657.1:0-1623 GCA_964392945.1 uncultured Planctomycetaceae bacterium
CGCCCCGCCTCCAACGAGGAACGTTACGTAGCGTTTGGTCAGCTTGAACGGCTTTGACGTGAGCGTTCCTGTCGGCTTGTCGCCTCGCCTCTGGCCGGGTTTGCCGATCTTACCGTCATACTTCTCAAACGTTCCGATCCAGAACTCGCCCTGTTGTCCCGAGGGCTCCTTCTTCCTGATCATGGAGTTATCGCCTTTTGTCGGCTGGGCGGTAAACGCATCGCCGTAGGCGATCCAGTTGGTCAGATCGCCCTTTTCGAAATCGCTGTTCTCAAAGAGCAGATCGTCGGCCCGCACAAATGCGCACAGAGATACCGAAACCGCCAACAAAGTCAGTACATTTAATCTCACGGATCGCTCCTATTTATTGATCTCGTCGGCCCTGACGGTTGAGCCTTCGTACGCCGACTTCATCCGCCATGCGGTGATCTTGTCCATTGTCATATCTGCGGCCGCGGAGAACAGCACCACTCGATCGTTGATCTTGGCGCCCGCGGCTCGTTTCTTGTCGGTGATCACGGCCTGGACGTCGTTGGCGAAGACTTCGACGATTGTAGAATCAACGAACACCCGCAGCGTCAGCGGCTTGTCGGCCTTCAGCACAAACGGAGCCTTCTCGTTTCCGACTTCCAGCAGGCCCTTGGTGCGGTTTACCGTGATCCTGACGCCGCCGGCGCCTTTGTCGTCGCACAGAACGGCGACGCCGAAGTTCTTGGCGCCGGTCTTCTTGACCTCGAGCTTCAACTCGATGTGATCGCCTTTGATCTTCTTCAGTACGAGGTCTTGATCGCTCTTGACGGCGATCTTCGCCTGGCTCTGCTCGTCGCAGCGCAGGGTTTCCAGTTCGCGCAGGGGTTTGATTCGCAGGATGTTGTCATCGGGCAGTTCGAGTTCCCAAGGCAGCGTCTGCACGCCCTTGGTCTGGCCGCCGAAGAACCATGCCCACATCACCCGCCGGCCGTCTTTGGTCACCAGCGACTCGGGCGCAAAGCATCGCTTGGACATCCCGCCCATCAGCGAGTGCTGCTCGGGGAGATATTGCCCGTTCTTAAACTCGCCGATGAAGTAGCGGCAGCCCAGTCGATGACTGATGCAGACCAGCACCCACTTCTTGCCGAGTTTGAACATATTCGGACACGAGATATCCTCGCCCTTGCGAACGCCGAGTTTCTTTTCGTCGAAATCGGGATGCAGCAGCGGGCCGGTCTGCGTCCATTTTTTAAGATCCTTGGACTGCATGATAAACGGCGGCGTACTGCTGCTATGCCCGTTCAAACCGTAGTATGTGTCGCCGTCGAGCCAGATGTCCGGATCGAAGTACTTGGCCCTGTCCAGCAACTTGCCGTCGGTGTCGTGCGGCAGCATGGTGTGCTCGTCGCCCCACTTGTTCAGTTCGTCGTCCAGCCCGTACCGGATCCAGTTGCGATTCGAGCCCCAGCCGCAGTAGACCATCGCCGGCTTGCCGTCCTTGGTGAAGAAGCCCGTACCGCTGAACATGCCGTGCCCCGTCGTAGGCGGCGCCAGGACCGTCGGATGCCATTTCCAGCGCACCATATCGGTGCTCGAAACGTGGGCGAACGCAAAACCGCAACTCGGGCGGTAGATGTAGTGCATGTGGTAGCG
>CAYMSH010000658.1:0-1623 GCA_964392945.1 uncultured Planctomycetaceae bacterium
GTCGATGAGGATCGGCACGCCGGGCAGCACGCGATGATGCCCGCCGGCGATCGCGACGTATTTCCCCGGCGAACCGGGTATGGGTCGAATGTGGATCTCCGCCCAGGGTCTGGCGGCGCGTCCGTCGCCTTCGACGCCGGGCTTCGGACCGCCTTCGAGCCGATGGTGCGGATACGGGTAGTTCCCGTGCGGAGCCCTCGGATCGCGCCCATCGGGGTAGCAGGTCCAGAGATGATGCGCCGAGTCCCAGTTGCGGTCGAGATAGTCCCAGCGCGAGTAGACGATGCGCCCGTCGTGATCGACAACGGGATGGTATTCGGCCGACTCGTGCCAGCTTATCGCAAAGGCGTCCGAACCGTCGGCTTTCATGGACCACAGCATGGTAGCCCATCCGCCGCAGCGATCGCCCTTGCGGTTCCAGCCGACGCCGCCTGTGTTGGGCGCGTAGTCGCAAACGTAAACAATCCGCCCGCCGGGCAGCCACGCCGGAAACCCGTTGCTGTAACCTTTGCTGGTCAGCTTGACAGGATCCGAACCGTCGAGGCGCGCCTTGAACACGTGCGTAGGACCGTCGCCCAGATCGTACCCCTTGGTCCTTTTCTTATCCCACGGCACGTCGGGGTCGGTGAACGTCTGGGCCGCGAAGACGGCGTCCTTTCCGTCATACGACAAGTCGAATGCGCTGTGGAATCGGCGTTTGGCCCGTTGGGATTCGCTGAACACGTTGCGAAACTTCGGCTTGCCCGATTTCCAGCCGGACAGGACGATCAGACCCTCGCCCTTCATTTTCATCGACTGAAAGCCCATGTACTGCCAGTGGCTACCGCGTTTGACCCCCGGGCTTGTCGCCACGCCAACGCCCATACCGCACGCCGAAAAGATGATCTCATCGAAATCCAGCAGAGGGTTCGCAAAGGCGATCGTTCGCCGCAACCGGCAAACGTCGGCGAACAGTGTTTTGCGTTCCGGCGTGTCGAGCTTGACGCTGCGGGCCCTGGCGACAAGGGCGACCAGCTGCTTGTCCAGGCCGGCCGGCGATTTGCCGCCGCTGAGCGTGTTGATGTGAGCCAGCAACGCGCCGGTTCGCCGCAGAACGGTGTCGACCGGATCGCGATCGGTATCCCAGATCATGCAGTGGTTGTTGTGATACGGAAAGCTCGGACGCCCTTTCAGGACAGCCTTGCCGTTCTTCAGCAGCGGAACGGAATTCGCCCCGGCCGCCGATTTGCGATCGGCCAATCGCTTGTATTCGCTGTTCCAGTATTCGCGTATCGCCGGACTGATCGGCGCCGGTGTTTGTGCGATGATCTCCAGTGTCGCGGACCCGAAGACCGTCACGGCGATTAGTGCAAGCGTTGCAGGGGACAATATCTTGTGTGTCATGGGGGTGTTCCTATCGTCGGGGCTTAATTATCCAGAAGGAATCTCGTTGTCGTCTCGTTGAACGTCTTCAGGTCTTCCCAGTGATGGCAGTGTCCCTGGCCCGGGAATATCGCCAGTTCCGAGTTCGGCAGCGAATCGTCCAATTCGCGCCTGCCGCGAAGCGGGGTGAACATGTCCATGTCGCCGACAGTAAAGAGGCACGGGGTCTGAATCTCGCCGCGCCGATCGAGCGTGTCGTGC
>CAYMSH010000659.1:0-1619 GCA_964392945.1 uncultured Planctomycetaceae bacterium
GAAGCTGATGCCCGCCGGGAGGAACAAGTACCGCCTCTACGATCTGGAAACCGACATCGCCGAGAAGAACGACCTGTCGAAGGAGCACCCCGATGTAGTCGCACGTTGCTCCAAGTACTTTGGCGTCGCTAAGGAACCGCTGGGCAAGGCCAGGTAAGGAGCATCCACACTTACGCAGACTATCGCCAAACAGGTCTTATAGTTCGTTGAGGATCTTATTGGCTCTGTTGCGCGTTTTGGCGTTCTTGACGGTCTTGGCTACTTTCGCCAATACGGTCTTGACCTGTTCTTTGTGATCTTTGCCAATCTTCTCGGCAATCAGGACGGCGGCGAAACCGGCGTCTTCGGCCAGTTCGGGCTGGTCGAGCACGGCCGCGGCCATCGTCAGGGCTTCAACTGTTCCGACGGTTCCGAGGGCCCCGAGCACCAGGATTTTCTCTTCCTTGCGCGTGGCCAGTCTCATCGCCTGGTTTAGGATCGCAAGATCGGCTGGCGAGTCTCCTGTCGCTCCGGCCAGGCGGACTATGCCCCGCATCGCCAGAATATGCGTGCTCAAGTTCTTTACGTCGCCGGCGAGTGTCTTCAGGTGAGGTATCGCCGCTCGATCGGGCCAGCCGGCCAACGCACGCAAGGCCGCGGTGGCTACGTTCTTGTCATTGTGCTTCAAGCGGGAAACCACTTCCTTCAGGGCTTTCGGTCCGCCTGCTTCGGTCAGTATCCGGATCAGAAGAACGCTTGTCGTTGTGTCGGCTTTGCTGAAACCGGCGATAACAGCGTCGGCGCATTTCGTTTTCTCGCGTCTGCATACCGACAGCAGAGCCAGAGCGGCCTGCCGTGCTTCTTTCTTGTCGTCGGCCGACTTCATTCGTCCGACGAGCACTGCGGCGTGGTTCTCATCGCCGATCGCCCGCATCGCCGTCAGTACCGCGAGTCTCACGCCTGAATCCGCATCCTCGGCGTGTTTGACGATAGCCGGCGCGGCGGATTTCACGTGTCGATCGGTCAGCGCGTTGATCAGTTCCACCTTTGTCTTGGCGTCGGCGTCTTTCAGTGCAGCGATCATCGCCGCATCCATCTTGTCGCCCTTGAGGGTGCGCAGAGTATTCCGTGCGGCCAGCTTTTCGGCGTCTGATCCGGTTGCTGCGGTCTTTGCCAGTACGGGGATGTCGTCGGGGCTGGCCAGCGCCGACAGTGCATCGGCGGCCGCTATTCGCACCGCTTCGTTCTTACTATCTCGCATCTTGAGTATCGCCGGTCGGGCGGCCGCATCGCCGCGGGCTCCAAGTGCGGCGATCAGTTTGGCCTGGACGTCGGCCGGCAGTTTCTCCAGCAGAGCCGCGAAACGCAGGGTTGCGCCTTTGCCTGTAGTTGGCTTGCGAATCTGATCGATCGCCATTGTCTGCATGTCTTTATCCGAGCCGGTGATCAGCTCGACGATCATGGCCACCGCTTCATCTTCGGCTCCCTGAGCTCGGGGCGTCAGGAAAGCCGCAAAGGCGGCTGACAGCAGTAGCGAAACGGCGAGAATACAGCGCGAGCGATGTGTGTTCTTGGTCTTCATGTCTTTTTCGATCTCTTGATCTGGTCTTCTGTTGAAAGGCCCGCACCCGCGAGATTGC
>CAYMSH010000660.1:0-1615 GCA_964392945.1 uncultured Planctomycetaceae bacterium
CCCACCACGCACAGACAATGGGCTCGCTTGTGCTGCTGGACACCACAGTAGACATCGACGGACCCAAGCCGCTGAAACGCCTGACACCGGAAGTGACGTTCCCGGAAATCGAACGGACCGCTCCGTCGCAGTACGCGCACCCCTGGCCCCTGTCGGAACGAATGTACCTGACCAGTTGGGGCGCGGAGTCCACCGTCAGGGAGGGGCGCACCAGGGTCAACAACGGGTTCGGCGTATACTTGTTCGACGCAGAGGCCGGGACCATGGAACTGCTGCACCGCGATCCGACGATCTCGACGACATGCCCGATCGCCATCGCGCCGCGCAAGAAGCAGCCGGTCTACCCGGAAAACGCAACCCGTAACGGACCGCAGGAAGGAACGTTCCTGATCTCGGATATCTATCGCGGTTTGAAAACCGTCAAGCGCGGCGAGATCAAGTCAGTTCGAATAATCGCCGTACCGCCGAAATGCCAGCCGACGATGCACAGCCCGCCGATAGGGCTGACCCGCGAAGATCCCGGCAAGTGCATACTCGGTTCGGTTCCCGTTGAGGCCGACGGCTCGGCGCACTTCCGCGTTCCGTCAGGCGTGATCGTTTTCTTCCAGGCTATCGATTCACGCGGAATGGCGGTCCAGACAATGCGAAGCACAACGCACGTTCAACCGGGCCAGACGTTGAGCTGTGTGGGCTGTCACGAACCGCGAAACGAGACTCCGGATTCGAAGTTCCTCCTGGCGGTCAAACGCCCGGCCTCGCGGATCGCTCTGGCGCCGAGCGGAACGTGGCCGCTGAGGTTCGATCGACTCATCCAACCGGTGCTCGATAAAAAATGTGTGAAGTGCCACAACCCCAAGTCTACCGATGTAAAAGGTAGGAAATTGGATCTGAGCGGCGCGAAGGCTTACAACTCGCTTTGCAGTTTTGGAAATCCCTCGATCAAGTCGCAGGTCCACGTTGACTATCGCGTAGGGATATCCCGGGAGGGCAAGTGCATTGCGGCCAATAGTGCTTTAATGACAATGCTTTGCGGGCCCAAGGGGCATTATAAGGTTAAATTGAGCGACGAAGAACGCCATCGTTTTATAGTTTGGATGGACACCTACGCACAGCGTGCCGGATCGTTCAGCGACGATCAGGAGTTGCAATTAATCACGCTTAAGAGACGTTATGCTGGTATGCTTATTAACCGTTATGCGGCCGGGGCGAAAGACTCACCGGCGGCTATTGGATTGTTGTCGAAAGACGACAAGAACATCGTGAAAAAAGTCTTGCGTTAAAGGTGCGGTTTCGATGAGAATTCGTTTCCTCGTAATCTGAATCACCGCAAAGAAGAATAGGGAACTTGCTATGAACCGACGAATGAAAATGTTGATTGCTCTTACGATCGTTACAGTCGCTCTGGCGGCAGGTCATTTTCTGACCTACGCGCCGCGAGTCACCGCGGCTCCGGCCGGCGCTTCGGGCGGGCTGTATCTGTCTCCCATTGCGATGGTCGCCGACAAGGCCGGCAAGACTATCTACATCGGCCAGGCCACTGGCAATCGCATCGACGTGTTCGACGTCGCCGGCGAGAAGGTCTCCCGCAGCATAGAGATCGGCGAGCCGATAACCG
>CAYMSH010000661.1:0-1609 GCA_964392945.1 uncultured Planctomycetaceae bacterium
CGAAGCTGCCGGCGATCAGGGTCGGATTGGTGTTGCCGGAGACCGAAAGCGTCAAGCCGCCGGGAGTCAGATCCGGATCGCTGAACGTAAGCGACAGGTCCATCACGTCATCGGCGGCGTCTTCATCGACGGTAAAATCGGCTATCGGATTGTCCAGAATCGGGACTTCGTTCATCGCGGTGTACAGACCCGGATCGGGCGTCGCGGCTATCCAAGTTGCCGGGTCATCGCCCCAGCCGGCGGCAAGCGTTCTCTGGAGCGAGTCGCCGTTACCGTCAGGCGAAGACGCCCACGGCGCCAGATCATCGTAAACGACCTGATCTTCCAGCATGTGCGGGACAAAGTTGATTTCCTCAGCCGGAGGCGAATCGGGCCGCTGCAGCGTTATACGCCCCCCGGCATTGCCCAGCACGCCGCGGTATCCGCCGGTAAGCGGAACGCTTTGATCGATGCCGTAGAATGTTCGGAAGTCGGCGGCGCGGGCGGCGTTGACCGGGGCGTTGGGGTCGAATGAAAGCACTACAAGCATACCGCCGGGTGCGATAGTTGTGCCCTCGTCGAATTCCATGTCGACTCCGCCGCGGATGCGCCAGTCAGCGAGGTACTGGGCTCCGCCGTGAGGGTTGGCGGTCCATGCAGCCAGATTGATCATCGAGCCTGTCGGGTTGTAAAGCTCGATGAACTCCAAATCGCTCTCGGCGTACGGCTCGACTGCAATCTTGTCGAACGAAGCCAAAGCGTTCTGCGTTCCGAGACCGAGGGAGCCGGTATTGAGGGGTCCGACGAATTCGTGAGCGAGCACTGTCTGGCCGTCAACGACCAGCGTAGCGACATCGTCCTGCACGCAAAGCTCCAAGCTGTAGTTCACACCGGCCTGGATCGAAGCGCTTACGAGGGAGTCATTAATCCATCCGCTGGCGGTGCGATGCCCGATCACCCATCGAGCCGTGCTTACCGAGGCCCCTGCGAACTTGAAGTTCGTTGGGCTCTGGTAATCGAATATCAGCATTGCATTGGACGAATGTCCGCCGCCGAGGCCCGCTGCGTTAATATCGGCTTTGAAAACGTAGTCGCCCCACAGCGCCTGGGGTAAGTCCAGCGTGGATATCGTGTCGGCTCCGATCGACTCAGGCGACACGCTGTAGCGGCCGTCAACAACGGTCCAGATGCCAGCAACTTCGGTGAATCGCTCCGAACCGCCGGCGGTGAAGTTCTCGTGGAATATGCCAGGGTAGTACATCACCTCGCTGATTATGACAGGCCCTACGCGCGGCCCGCTATTGGCGTCGTCCAGCGTGGGCGATGTCATCGGATACAGATCTCCGCCGGCATCAGGCCAGCGTCCGAATGATTCGCCGTTATCGGCTGCACCGAACGTAACGTGGTCGCCAAAGTGCGTCAGATCCCCTGAACCGTCGGCCTTCATTAACCACACGTCGTCGCCGTGGGCTCCGTCCAACGCAAAGTCCAGCGGACCGATCCCGCCGAAATCGGTCTCGTAAAACGTCTTGTACTCACCGGAGCCAATCGACGTGCCGCCGGGTATCTGAAACTTCTTGTAGTCGCCGTTATCCGCATTCGACGCCCAGCCCCAACTGTCGCTGAGATA
>CAYMSH010000662.1:0-1606 GCA_964392945.1 uncultured Planctomycetaceae bacterium
CCCTCGCCGACGATGAATCCGAGATCCACCGCTACATGATCGAGGTCCCTCAGGAAGCTGTGGAAGTCCAGAGCCGCGGCGGTGAAGTCGTCTTCAGCTACCGGGAATCCGACCATGAATGGGGCGATGAGCAACCCGTCATCACCGATTATGTTGTCGGCTCCGTCGCCGCCAAGGATAACGTCGTTTCCAATCCGCAGATCGTGCTCGTGCTCGACTCCTAGGATATTGTGCTCGGCCAGATCGTAGTCCAGGGCCATATGGTGCAGCGAGTGCAGAACACCAAACAGTTCGTCGGTCAGAGCCTCGACAGCGTCATCGATCTCCTTCATACCCGTCAGCAGGGACGAGAAGACCCTTGCGTCGTCGCCGAAGATCAGATCGGCTCCGTCTCCGCCATCGACAATATCGTTGCCCGGCAGGACATCGACGTGGTGAACGATGTCTGGGACAACCGACAGGTACGGGATAACCGCGGCCCCGTCCCTTCGCATCAGGGCGTCGTTATTGGCCAGTTCCTCGAACATCGGAACCACGTCGGAGACGTAGGTTACGCCGGGGGCGCCGAAGGTGAACTCTTCGGGCCGTATGCTGATCGCCGGTACGATCACAGATCCGCCGAACTCCAGCAGCAGCGGGACGTCAGCTCCGTCGGCGATGCTGATGAGGCGAATTCCGCTGACGATTTGCGGCAGGTCTGTCTTGAACGGAACGGTATTGAAGGCTCCATCGGCGAATATCACGTCATCGCCGCCGCCGCCGCGGATGATATCGTCGCCTCGCTGGCCGAAGATAAGGTCAACGCCATCGCCGCCGTCAAGCTCGTCGTCCTCAGCCCCCGTCAGGTCCACCAGCAGCAGATCGGTGTCCCAGGCGTAGTTATCCGGGTTCAGGACTTTCGAACCGTCAGGCATGAGTGCTCCTGTCGCGATCAGGAAATCCGCCTCGATGAGTTTGCGAGCCAGATCCGGATCCAGTTCGCGCAGCGGGGTCGTGTCGATGTCGATGACGCCGGTGATGACGCCGATATCTTCGAGGAATACGTCGCGATGCCAGGCTCCGCTCTCGTTTATGCGCGGCCTGCCGTCGTCATTGTAGTCGCGGACGACTATCGCACCGCCGCCGATTACAACATCCTGACCTTCATCACCGGACAGATCATCGTCGCCCAGTTCTCCGTAAATCTCGTCGTCGTCCTGTCCGGCGTGAATCTCATCGTCGCCGCGCTGGCCGTGGATGATATCGTCGCCGGAACCGCCGAACATCAGGTCATCGCCGCCGATCAGGTCAACATCGTCGTACCGCTGCACGTGTCGGATCACGTCGGGGAACGGGTCGGGGTATCTGATCCAGACGCAGTCTTCGCCCGGCAGCAGCGTTCTGGTTATCCGCCCGTTGTCGCCGAGCATCACGTCAGCGCCGGCTCCACCTTCCATCGTGTCGTCGCCATCGGAGCCGTAAAGCACGTTGTGCCCGCCGGTCATGTCGTCTTCGCCATCGCCGCCAAACAGGCGATCGTCGCCCTGCTGGCCGAGAATGAAGTCGTCTCCGCCGTCACCGTAGATCGTGTCGTCGCCGCCGCGGTCGTCGTCGGTTGGGAAGATCG
>CAYMSH010000663.1:0-1569 GCA_964392945.1 uncultured Planctomycetaceae bacterium
GGCGTGATTGAGGCGGTTATTGCAGTCTGCAGGCAAGACTAAATCGACGGGCCCTAAAGGATTGGCCCGCATTCCGCCACGATTCGCTGCGAAGCGGGGCGATAGACGCCGAACTGCCGGCGGAGGTCAAGCCGGCGTGGAACGTTCAACTGCCCGCGACGCTTACCCAGCCGGTGGCGGTCGGGAACACTATCTGGATCGCGTCGCGCGACACGCACACTCTCTATGCACTTGACGCCGAAACCGGCAAACAGCGATGGAGCTTTATCGCCGGCGGGCGGATCGACTCGCCGCCGACAATTCATAACGGCGCGGTCCTGCTGGGTTCGGCCGACGGGTGGGTCTACTGCCTGCGGGCTTCCGACGGCCAGCTAGCCTGGCGATTCCGCGCTGCTCCCCACGAGCGTTTGATCGGATCGTTCGGTCAGATCGAGTCGACCTGGCCGGTGCACGGATCGGTGCTCGTGCTCGACGGACTGGCGTACGTCTCGGCCGGGCGATCGACCTACCTCGACGGCGGGATATTCCTCTACGCTCTGGATCCGAAGACCGGTCGCGTCGTCCACCAGCATCAGGAACTCGGCCCCTACGAGGACCACGCCAGAGGCCACGGACATTCCTACTGGTCCGAAGGCGCCAGAAACGACGTGCTCGTCAGCGACGGCGAGTTTATCTACATCATGCAGCTCCGCTTCGACAGGAAGCTCAAGCCCTCGCTGCCGAAGACGATCTCGCTGCTGGGCGATCGCCGGGCCGGGAGGCATGTTTTCTCGACCGCCGGTTTCCTGGACGACGAGTGGTATAATCGTACGTTCTGGATGAACAGCGATATCTGGCCCGGTTTCTACCTGGCTAATCAGGCCTCGAAGTCCGGCCAGTTGCTCGTGGTCGATAAGGACAACACATACGCGATAAAGACGTTCTGGACGCGTAACCGACACAGCCCGATGTTCTTCCCGGCCCAGCGGGGCTACTTGTTGTTCGCCGACGCCAACGACAACGAGCCGATCCTCGTCGGGCGCGACAAGGGCGAGGCGATTGAGTGGCTGCCGAAGTTCAATCTCTCCCGCGGCGGGAACGATAAAGGTAGGAAATTCGGCCCCAACATCGGCAGCGCCCCGCAGCTAAGCGAGGTAAACGCCTACACGTACAACAAGGACAAAGGCGTGGGCTACTCCCGGGCCAAGCCGCCGAAATGGGCCGTCTGGGTCCCGATTCGCGTCAAGGCGATGGTAAGCGCCGCGGACAAACTCTTCATCGCCGGATCCCCGGACACGATGAACCTCGAAGACCCGCTGGCCGCACTCGAAGGCCGAGCCGGCGGACTCCTGCGAGCGGTCTCGAAGTCAGACGGCAAGAAACTAACCGAGTACAAACTCGCCTCGCCGCCAGTGCTCGACGGCCTGATAAGCGCAAACGGAAAACTCTACATCGCCACGCGAGACGGAAAACTGACCTGCTGGAATAAGAAGTAGGTCTGGCGTCTATGCACGGTTCAGTGTCCTGTCTCAAGAGCCGAAGGTCCGACAGGACGTGCCTGAAGGTTAAAGGGCCGAAGGCCCGAAAGGA
>CAYMSH010000664.1:0-1555 GCA_964392945.1 uncultured Planctomycetaceae bacterium
CAACCGGCCGGCGGCAATCTTGAAGTTGCCGCCGGCCGTTTTGTTTTGCTTTTGCCGTTACTGAAAACTGGCGTTACAGTTTGCCCAGGACCGGCAGTTCGTCGATCAGGGGTGTTGCGTAGGCGATGAACTCGTCTGTGATTCCGTTGCCGGCTTCGTTGATGAAATTGCGGGGCAGGTGCTTTGTCACCCTGGCCACATCCTTCAGTTCGGCCCGTACGTATTCGATCTGGTAGTCGTCGCCTTCGAGGCGTTTCATGGCCACCGATCCGTCCAGGTCGCCGCTCATGGCGTACTGGGCTGCGTGGCGTCCGCACTGGCGGGCTTCGACCCGGTCGATCTGCGAGGCGTATCCGGCGAAACTCCGCTGGAGGTAACCGAACGTGTCGGCGCGAACTCGCAGAGCCTTGTGCGACTCTTTCATGTTTTCCTTGAGGAAGTCCGACAGGAAATCGCCCAGCGCGCCGCTGCCGGACAACTGTGCGTTGCCGTGGCTGTCGCGTTCTACGCGGTGTCCCAGCGTCTCGGCCAGCGCTACGGTCACAGACGTTCCGGTCGCATCCTTAATGCCTTCGGAAACGGCGATCTGGCAGCGTCCGAGCCGGCCGTAAACTTCCTTGACGTCGGCGAGGAAGCGATCAGTGGAGAACTCCACTTCCGGCACGTAGACCAGGTGCGGGCCGTCGTTCGGGTCGGTATTACCGAGCACGGAGGCAGCGGTAAGCCAACCGGCGTCGCGGCCCATGACCACGTTGATCTTGATCCCGGGCAGAGCAGCCGAGTCGCGATCGTCGCCCATGAACGCCGAGGCCACGAATTTTGCGGCCGAGCCGTAACCGGGGCAGTGATCGGTGACTCGCAGGTCGTTGTCGATCGTCTTGGGAATGTGGAACGTTCGCAGTTCGTAGTCTGAGGCGGCGGCCATTTCGTTGACGATGCGCGCCGCGTCGGCCGAATCGTTTCCGCCGATGTAGAAGAAGTATTTCACGTCGTTCTTCTTGAACACTTCGAATATCTTGCGGCAGTATGCTTCGTCGGGCTTGTCGCGGCTCGAGCCCAGGGCGGCGGCCGGTGTGTTGGCCACGGCTTCAAGCTGCTCGGCTCCGACGTCATTAAGATCGACGAAGTTCTCGGCGACGATTCCCGCCACGCCGTGACGAGCGCCCATTATGCGTCCGACGCCGTCAGCGTCTTTCAGTACCTCAACAGCCCCGACCAGCGACTGGTTGATTACCGCCGTAGGTCCGCCGGACTGCCCTATCACCACATTACCTTTGCTGATATCGCTCATGATAACTCCTGCTATAGTTTTCTGGATTCCCCCCTGCTTCTGCGATCCGACATGATATTCGATATCCCCATATTTCGCAAGTCGCGTTGCGTCTTGGCAGGAGATCACAAAAACGGGGCAGGCTACTTTATTTGTATTCTAACTCCATATTGGAATGGCCAGGTCGTGTTCCGGCGCTTTATTGCCTGCGTTTACGGAGGGGTTTACGGCAGGGCTATCGCATGTGAGAATATATTTCTTCAAGTTTGGCGCATGTTAGGTTGC
>CAYMSH010000665.1:0-1541 GCA_964392945.1 uncultured Planctomycetaceae bacterium
TCTACAGGCGATGAACTTGTCACCGGGCGGACCATCGACACCAACTCGGCGTGGCTTGCCGGCAAGCTGCTGGACCGCGGGATTGCGACGCTTTCGCACCATACCGTCGGAGACGATGCCGAAGCAATCGCCTCGCAGATCCGTTCGGCGGCCCAGCGGGCCCAGATCGTACTGGTAACCGGCGGACTCGGGCCGACTCCCGACGACCTTACTCGACAAGCGATGGCCCAACTGCTCGGCAGCGAACTGGTCCTGCACGAGGAGTCGCTGGCCAAGCTCCAGGAGTTCTTTCGCCGTCGCGGCCGGCCCATGGTCGACGCCAACGTGATACAGGTGATGATCCCGCAGGGAGCCTGCCCGGTGCATAATGAGATTGGAACCGCGCCAGGCATGCAGGCCGATATCGGTTCGGCGACGGTTATCTGCATGCCCGGGGTCCCGGAAGAAATGAGGGCGATGTTCGACTCGGCGGTCGTAGAGGCCCTGGGGCCCCCCTCGGCGGCGATAGCAGTCAAGGTGCTGCGTGTCTACGGGATGGGAGAATCAAATCTCAGCGAGAAGATCAAAGATATTCTCAGCATTCGCAATCGAGACGTAGTCGTCGGTACGACTGTCGCCGACGGTTTGATCTCACTGACGATCCGAGGTTCCGGCCCTGATGAAGCGGCAATTCGATCCAGGGTTGACGAAATTGCGGACGAACTGTCCCGGCGGCTCGGCGATCTGATCATTGGCGCAGGTTCCGAAACGCTGTCTTCGGCGATCGGAAAGCTGCTGGCCGAGCGAGGCCAGACGCTGAGCCTCGCCGAAAGTTGCACAGGAGGTCTCCTCGGGCGGATGATAACGTCTGTCAGCGGAGCCAGTCAGTATTTCCCGGGAGGCGTCGTCAGCTATGCAAACAGCGCCAAACGCGATCTGCTGGGCGTCTCACAGGATATTCTCGATGACCTCGGCGCCGTCAGCGAGCCCGTGGCCCTGGCTATGGCCGAGGGAGCCCGTAAACGATTCGCAAGCGATTGGGCGATCAGTCTTACCGGAATCGCCGGACCGGGTGGAGGCACGCCTGACAAACCAGTGGGTTTGGTGTTCATCGGACTTGTAGGCCCCGATACCGGCGAGGTGTTCCGGCATGTTCTGGCCTCCGATCGCAGCCAGATTCGCCACCGAGCGGCGCTTGCGGCGCTGAACCATCTGAGACTGGCGATGATCGCGCAAAGGTAGCCTGCACTTGCTAGCGAGAATTTACGGATGATCGGACCAGGCGGCGGTTAGAACTCGTCTTCGTCGCTTTCCATGGTGTCTTTCCAGAGTTCCAGATTCTCCAGATAGACAGCCGTGCCCCTTGCGACGCACGACATAGGCTCGCCGGCGATGCCGACATCGAGGCCTGTGGCGTTTGAAAGAACGGTGTCCATGCCCTTGAGCAGCGCTCCGCCGCCGGCGAGGGTGATCCCGTTGTCAACGAGGTCTGCTGCGAGTTCCGGTTCGGCTTTTTCCAGAGTTCGCGTGACGCAATCGATGATGGCTCCGACAGGCTCCTT
>CAYMSH010000666.1:0-1537 GCA_964392945.1 uncultured Planctomycetaceae bacterium
CGTTGCCCTGGGCTGGCGAATATAAGCCTTTCAGGCTAAAAACCGAACCCGGATATTCGCCGTTTACACCCTCTCCCAACTAATCCGTCATGAACCCTTTTTTGGAGGAGGCTGTTCCTGTTTCCGCTTGGATCACCTGTTCAATTGCGGGTGGTTGTTTGCGTGTTTTCCGGTTCGACGCTGCGGCTGGGGGAGTAGCGGCGAACATTCAGCAGCCAACAAGGAACACACAATTTCCAAGTGGCGGCTACGTCCACGGCCGCCGAACAGAGCAAGCCTTTCCCTTTTCTATACGGATTGACAACTCGGCACATCGTATTACATTTGTGCGTTATGCCGTCACGTCTGTCGTCTATTGCCGCCAGGGAACAGATCTCCAGCAATGGTCCAGCGGCGATCTCTCGATCCGCCCCCCCCAGACAGCCAAGGCCCGGCACATCCGGGACAAGGCCCGCGATGTACTACGCACACAGCGTTCGACAAGCGGTTATTACAAGATATCGATGCTTAATCGACCCTGTCCACGAAGTGTACAGACCGCCTGGGTGTGTACCCCCCACCGGCCTGGCCGCGGGCGCGGATCGCTATCGGCCCCGGGCCGGGACTGAGAGCTAACTTGCCATTGCGACACACGTTCAGTCAATAACGCGCATCGCACTACCCACGCTGCGGAAAAGTGGTACGCCTTTTCCGATCATTGTGTAACACGCTAAGACCGTGACATGATTGTGACGCAGGAATCGGCGAAGTGTCGGCGGGTCGGCAGTGAGGCGACCACGCTAATCGAAAACTACGTTGGCTTTCTGCGAGCACCAGACTAGAATTACTTTTGGGCGTAGTGGCGGTCGCCAGTGTTTGATCGTGAGGTATGCAGTGACAGCCAGGATAAGTCCGTTTCTGTGGGGGCTCTTTGTCTTGATGTCCGTTGGGCTATCGGCTCGGGCTGCGGTTCCGGTGGTCGAAACAATCGACATGCTCGGGTCCGGCGACACCGCAGACGACACGGCCCTGTGGCTGCATCCGACAGCCCCTTCCCGAAGCGTCATCCTGGGCAGCAATAAGACCAGCATCACATACGGCGGGATATACGGGTTCGGCCTGGACGGCGGGCGGTGGGACTCGGCGGACAGTTGGGGACCATCGAACTGGTTCGACCAGGGCAAGAAGATAAACGAGGTCGATCTGAGCTACAATTTCCTGGCCGGGGCCGAGAGGTGGGATATCGTCGCCGGGGCCAACAGAACCGACGACCGCATGGACTTCTTCCGGGTTCTCACCGATGGTTCGGGGGATTTCTCCGGTCTGGCGAGCGTCGGGAGCATCTCTACGTCCTTGCTTGTCGGGGACAACCCGTACGGGCTTACGCTGTTCCACTCGGCAAGCCTCGATAAGCACTACGCACTGGGGAGTTCGAGGGATGGAACTGTCGCACAGTGGGAACTGTCATACAACGCCGGAGCAATAACGGGAACCCCGGTCTGGCAGGCCGAAGTCAGTACAAGCGAGGTCGAAGGCATGGTCGCCGACGACGTGAATG